>JBKGZA010000040.1:0-19574 GCA_046545815.1 Bacteroidales bacterium | reverse complement strand
AT
Source organism: Bacteroidales bacterium (assembly GCA_046545815.1). Taxonomy (GTDB): domain Bacteria; phylum Bacteroidota; class Bacteroidia; order Bacteroidales; family UBA12077; genus JAGXLC01. Next base: position 19,572 of record JBKGZA010000040.1, on the reverse strand, counting down.
CCAGAGGCATACAAAAAAAAATAATATTTTCCAGTTACGTACCACCATCATGAATATGAATAGACAATAAAAATTGCTACGAACTTGGAGTTTAAGTTGGTTGAGTCCACTTCAGGATCTTAGCGTTTAAGGATGCATTGGTCATGATTTATATTTTTTGTAAATTTTTGATTGCTTAAGGGTTCGATAAAATTTTCCACCCGGAAACAACCCTGACCTTTATAAAAAGTCAGTTCTCCTTTATATATAATGGGAAAATAGGTAAAACTTTTGCACAATTTGGTCCGGATAAATAAAATACGCGGCCAAATAGTCATGAATAGCGGAGGGAGAGGTTCAAATAATGAACAAGATCAAATATGCATTATAATTCCATTGCCTCAGAATTATTTATGGCAAGGGGAAATTTGAATTAAATGGTTTTTCCGGTATTTTTAATGAAACCCGCATGCAGGGACCTTCACAACAAGAACATGATTAACAGGCGGGTTGCATGGTGATTAAAGCAGAGTTTGCGAATTTGGCATATAAATCAATTTGAAATTCAAACTTTTAATAAACTGTTACACTAATGGATCCACTCCAAATAGTTATTGGGGGTTATGAATTTTACTTCGGCGTTAGGATATGCCTTTCTCCAGGCGATCGGAATTTTGTGTTTGTCGTTGTCCCATGAAAATATAAACCCGGAGAGCTGACCATTCATTTCTTCGACCATGTCGATCTCCTGTTGGTCATAGGTCCGCCAGAAGTAGTTCTTTACTTCCATCATCCGGTATTTTTGTTTTTTGATCCTTTCAGAGATCAGATAGTTTTTCCAGAGTTTCTCCACATCATCACGGCTTTCAAGGGGATTGAAATTGTCTGCGATGGCATTGCGCAATCCGTTATCCATAAAATACCAGCTTGCATTCACGCTCACCTCTTTTTTCAGGTTTTTTTTGAATCCCTTTAATTGATGAATGATTGAAAGTTCTTCCATCAGATAAAGATATTTTTCGACCGTATGCCTGTTCATGGAAAGTTTTTTTTCCAATTCCCGGTAGAATATCTCCTGCCCGATGAAGTAACTGATCAGCCGTAAGAGATGAATCACTTTCTTCATCTTTTTTTTGTTGCCGGTGGTGAGAATGTCTCTTATCAGGTAGATATCGAAAAGTTCATTCAGGTAGAGTTGTTTTTCGATTTTGCTTAAAAATTCGAGTATTTTTGGGTAATTTCCATAGATAAGCCGGTGCTCCAGATGATCGAGTTTTTTAATACCCCGGTTGACTTGTTGACATTCTTTATGGGTCAGGGTATAAAGCGTGTAATCTGAGCACTTTTCCTGAAGTCTGCGTAACTCGGGCTTGAATGTGGCAGTAATGATTGTTTTCAGGTGGGGGAGGGAATCTTTAATGGATTGGAGTAGTTCTTCAAGGTTTGGAATAAGATGGGCATCATCGATCAAAAGAATGTGTTTATTATTTATATTCTCCCGGTATTTTTCACTGTCTTTTTCCAGCAGGATTTTTTTTACCTGATGCTCACCGGCATGCAAATACAGGCATATTCCTTCATAATAGCAGGAGATATCTTTCAACAGATGTGTTTTTCCTACTCCTTCCGGGCCTGAAACAATGAGTATCCTGCCTGGTTCAAGGTGGTTTAGTATTATGGATCGTAAATCCCGTTCAATTTTGCCCATGATTTTGTGGTAATTGTTACCTGTGAAAATTAAAAAATAATGATCAATAATACCAGTTATTTTTATTCTTTTTTTTCATAAAGATAACATCCCAATTTATTCGGGTGATCAAGCAATAAACTGCTGCTGTTTTCTTTCCTGAGCTTCCATATTATGGCAAAGTCACCTCCCGCCGCAAATGTAAAAAATATTCCAACTAACAGAAACCCCATGTTCCCCATGAATAGGGCAATGATTAACGGAAATATACCCAGCAGAACCCCGGGCATGAGGCCTCCTGCCATGTAATGGCTCTTTTTAAGCGGTTGCTTGCAATGACAATAAGGGGTAAGCACTTTAAGCCATATTCCGAAGTGCACAGCCCGGAATCCTTCTTTACAGGACAGGGCCCATGTTATACCGTGCAACAATTCATGCAAAATGATACCTCCCAAAACAATGCCGATTACAATAAATGGATTATCGGGAAAGGCATTCCTGAAAGATTTTAAATTGAACATCTCCGGCCAGAAGATGAAGAAAAGTACAATAAATATAAGTATCACAGGTATTGTGATCCGCAGGGCCTGCCGCCCGATTTCATCCATGCCGATGGTAATTTCCCGTTTGGTGTAATGGTTGGGGTGCAGCATAGGCGTTAATTTCTCCGGAAGTAAAGATAAAATTTTGGTTCAAGGTGTACAAGATTTTGTATGAATGTTGGCGTTTTACATTCAGATTCATCTTTAATGTTTGATCAGGTGCTTGGTATACGGCACTTAGGCCTTTTCCACCGGCACGAAAAACACATTTCCATTATTCTGAAATATATTCACCCTTATGTTGTAAAGATTTTCAATGTTATCTTTGGTGAGTATCTCTTTACCGCCGGTGGCGAATATTTTTCCTTCTTTTAGCATGATGAAGGTTGAACAATACTGTGCAGCCAGGTTAAGGTCATGAATAGCCACCAGGGTGGTGATGTTATCTTTGCTGACATTTTGCAGTAGTTGTAATACTTCCAGTTGGTGCCTCATGTCGAGGTTGGCTGTAGGTTCATCCAAAAGCAGAATGTTTGGTTGCTGAGCAAGTGCCCGGGCGATAAATACCCTTTGACGCTGACCGCCGCTAAGCTTGTTCACATCTTTCATGGCAATATCTTCCATGTCAAGTTGCTTGATGATGCGTGCAGTAATGTTTCTGTCCCGGTCTTTAACTCTCCAGCTGATATAAGGTTTGCGTCCCATTAATACGGTGTCGAACACGGTGGCGGGAGGAGTGTTTCTGGCTTCCTGCGGTACATAGCCAAAGGTTTGGGCCCTTTCGTGTCGGTTAAAGTGATGGATGTTTTCATTTTCCACGAACACCGAACCTTTTCCCGGTTTAAGGATTCCGTCTATGCAACGTAGCAGGGTGCTTTTCCCGGAACCGTTTGGTCCGACGATGGCAGCAAATTCGCCTTTGGGAATTTCCCTGGAGACATTGTTCAGTACCGGCAAGCCATTGTAACTGAATGTAATGTTTTCTATTGTAAGTTTCATGATTGCCTCATTTTTTGTTTTTTACCAATATCCTTTTCCTATGCCTCTGATTAACAGATAAAGGAAGAGCGGCGCACCCAAAAATGAAGTGAGTATGCCTACCGGCAGCACCACCGGAGCTATGACAGTACGGGCTACCGTATCAGAAACCAGCAGGAACATACCCCCGAAAAGTGCGGAGGCGGGTATCAGGAAGCGTTCGTCACCTCCTATTACCCTTCGGACAATATGGGGCACCACCAGCCCGACAAAGGCAATAATTCCGAAGAATGATACGGTCACCGCTGTTGCCAGAGAGGCGGTGATCATTCCCGTCAGCCGCGTACGCTGCACATGCACACCCAGGCTTTTGGCCATCTCATCGCCGGCGTCGAGGGCATTATAATTCCAGCGATTCCTTAAAAATATGGCCATGGCTATGAGTACAACCACCAGAAGTAGGCCAAAGTCTCTCCAGGAGGCCCTTCCGATGTCACCGAAGGTCCAGAATACGATGGAGGATATCTCGATGTCGTCGGCAAAATACTGGAGTGCAGTTATCCCGGCAGAGAAAAGTGATCCCAGTATGATACCCGTCAGGATCATTACTTCCGGGGTGGCTCCTTTGAATCGTGCAAGCAAAAAGATAATCAGCGTGCTGACCATACTCCAGAGAAAGGCTGAGAGGGTCACGCTATAGGGGTTGTTAATCAGAACAGCATCAGTGGTTCCGCTCTGACTTGCCCCTGCTGAGAGCACGATAACGGCAAAAGCAGCTCCAAAGGCAGCGGCATTGGATATGCCCAGCGTAAACGGGGAACCCAGCGGATTTCTCAGGATGGTCTGCATTGCTGCACCGGAGACTGCAAGCGCCGTACCAGCCAGAATGGCCGAAAGCACCCGGGGTAAACGGATGTTGACAATGATCTGATGTTGCATCTCAGTACCCTGGGCGGTAATTACTCTGAAAAAGTCATTCAGCCCGATATCGGCAGAACCCAGTGTAATGCCGGTGATGGCAAAAGCAAGGAGTAATAGAAAAGTGATAACCAGAAAGGTATACTTTTTTCCCTGATAATTTTTGTAACTTGTTTCAAGGGTTTCCATCAGTCCGTGTCTTGTTTCTGTGTTTGCTTTCCGCTGGTTTGTTTAAACAGGACCTCCGCAGGTATCTCAGAATATTCCCCGTATTGTTCTTTCATTTTACTATATACACTTTTACCCAGAAATTGTTTGTAAATGGAATCTGTTTTTGCAATGATGTCGGTCTCCCGAAACTTGTCCGGATACAGAATGGATGCCACGTACCATGAATTGGCAAGGACGGTGGCATAATTGGTGCTGTACCAGTTATAGGGATGTACTCCGTGTATATTCCGGTTTTTAAAAGCGGGTACCTTTTTAAAGGCTGTACTGTGTTTTCGCAGGTCCTGCCGGACCAGATCGAGTCCTGCCAGATCAATGAAAATTATCTCGGGCCTCCATACCAGTATCTGTTCAATATCAAGAAATACCCCTTCATTGTTGGCATAGTTGTTTTTGAGAGGAGAAGCCACATTACGGGTATTGGTGAATGCAAAAGGTTCATAGTAGGGTGAAGTTGAGTTGATACCATGCAATCCTCTGTGCGAGACACCTCCGACGTATGCTCTCTGTTTGTTCTCGCGGGGAATCTCCTTTGTCAAGTGGTTCAGTGTATCCATCATGTTTCTGTAGTAACGAGTAAGTGAAGAGGCTCTTTTCGATTTGCCGAGCACATCCCCCATCTTGAGTAGGGCATTTTCGAGTACATTCCATTCATTGCTTTCGTTGACATATCTGAGGGCGATCACCGGAATGCCGGTTTTTCTTTCCAGCTCGTCTGCTTCCGCCCTGGTGGAATAGCTTCTGAATATCACATCAGGCTTACGGGCGGCTATAAGTTCCGGATCTCCGGTGAAAGCAGGGCCGATGGTAGGTTTTTCCGATAACTCAGGGTGGGCAAAGATGTAGGCACGGCCGGTTCTTTTTTCGAGCTCTTCTACGCCTACCACCATATCTGATGCCTGTAAGTAGACCAATAGGCGCAAAGCCCCGGGTCCGATCCCTATTACCCTTTTTATATTCTCCGGTATCCGAACCTTTCTTCCCAACATGTCTTCAACGAGCCTGCTGTTTTTCATTTCTGAGGGTGAATTTCCGGTGCATGCCGAAAATAAGGAGAAAATAAGCAATATGCCGGGAATTAACCTGCTTCTTAAGGCTTTGTTTGTGTATCTGATTACCATTTTCCGGATTATTCACAGTTTTATCGGATACAAATATATAAAATGTTACGATTCTTTGAATCGTGTTACAAGAAAAAAGTATATATCTTTCAATATGGTTGAGGCAGGCAATGGGGGTGGGGAAAGCAGGCAAATATTTTACAGTCTTACTATTAGCTATTCCTACTTACTTAGCTTTATTTCACGGATGACATGACGAGCTTGCCATGTTTAATTCCCTTCATTCCGATCAGCTTATCGGCCAGGTCCACGAGATCGCTCGCTTTTCCCTTAACAGCAATGGTTTCGAGGCAATTGTCATGATTCAGATGAATGTGCTGCACCGACAATACCTGTTGATGAAACTGGTGCTGAATGCTGGTGGACTGGTTGGACAGATCGCGTTTGTGATGATCGAAAAGCAGGGTGATGGTGCCGGCTACTTCTTCATTTTCGTGCCACTGATCTTCAATCCGGTGTTCTTTTATCAGGTACCGTATGGCTTGTGAACGGTTGGGAAACTGATGTTTTTTTACCAGTTCATCCAGTTGGCTCAGCACTTCCTCTTCCAATGATACTCCAAATCTTTTTATGGCCATAGTTTTCTTTAAATTACAAGATTCCTCAATACTTGACTAAAGGTGTAAAACAAACCTTTTTAATTTATCAAAGGACTCTATTAATTCCTCTTTTACTCAAAGGGGTATTTTAGTTTAATCTCTTTCCGAATGCGGTCCAGGGTTTTCATATTTTTCATGCTGGCAGCATGCGTTACCGTGCTGCTTTCTTTCGCTTCTTTCCTTATAAGTTCATTCATCACCTCTATTTCGTAGTTGTAACCGATGGAGTCTCTTTTATCTTCAAAACCGATATCTTTTTGAGGGGTGGTAAGGGTAGCTTTATCGGCTTTCCAGAAACGGGGAAGATAAATTTTTCCTTTGGTACCCCAAATATGTGCTTCGTGAGCCGTCGGGTTTTTTGTTGATGAAATCAGTTGAGCGATAGTCCCGTTCCGGTAGTGTAGGTGCATAACCGTGGTTTCGTCCACCTGAGTTTCGGTGAATTGTGCCATAGCCTGAATGTTCTGTATCTCATCCCCAATCATAAGGTTAGCCAAAGCCACAGGATATATTCCCAGATCCAGCAGACCTCCTCCTGCAAGGTGAGGATTGTTGATACGGTGTTCCGGGGGAAAATTCATGAATACACCAAAATCTGCCTGAATCAGTGTGATTTCCCCTATCTCTCCCGCACTGACCCATTTTTTTGCCTCGGCAACCGCCGGAAGTGTATAGGTCCACATGGCTTCCATGAACAAAACATCGTGTTTCCTGGCCCGATCAATCATTTCTTTTAGTTGCCGTACATTAACAGCGGCCGGTTTTTCACAAAGTACCGCTTTTTTATGATTTATTGCTGATAAAGTATTCTCATAATGGAGATTGTGCGGGGTAGCAATATATACGGCATTGATTTCCTTATCCTTAAATAGGTTTTCATATCCCTCATAAGCTTTATCAATTCCGTACTCTCCGGCAAAGGATTCGGCTTTCTCTTTTGATCTGCTGGCCACAGCTGCTATTTTGCCGTCCTTTACATATTTATAATCTTTTGCAAACTGACCTGCAATATAACCTGCTCCGATAATTCCCCAGTTGATTTCCATATTAGTTTATTTTCTAATTAAAGGCGGTAACAAATATAATAGAAATTATCATGTATTTTCAAAAGTTAAAAGTTGTGCTTTTGTTTAAGTGTTTTCACCTTAATGGTATAGTATGACTTAAATGTTTCCTTTGGTTGCCTGCAAAGATAGACTTTCAATCCGTTTTCCCTGAAATAAGGATAAAACCATGCAATCTGTTCCTAATTTACTGAATATTCGGCTAAGTTAACCTGAAAATGATTTGAAAATTTTTTGATTTTGGCAATTCACTCATATCTGTTTTGTAAAACAGATCAGCTTGCTATGAACATAAAAAAAAGGCTGTCAATGAGTCCATGACAGCCTTATGTATCGGTTTGAATTGTTTTTAATTTCGGTTGAAATTACTTCTTCCACGTGAATCTTCTCTCGGCTTGGCTTTTTTGACAACGATCTCACTGTGATCGTATTCACTACCGTCGAGCTCTTCGATGGCCTCCCTGGCTTGCTGATCGTTTTCCATTTCTACGAAACCAAACCGCTTGGAATTTCCCGTAAATTTATCATAAATAACTTTCGCGGATTCCACTTTTCCATACTCTTCAAATAATTCCTGAAGGTCTTCGCCTGTTGTGGCGGAACTTAACTTTGCAATAAAAATGTTCATAATTAAAAGTAATGATAAAAAATTAGACATAAATGATAGAAATTGCAGGTAAGCATACTCAATGATAAGCTAAAACCAGAAGCTCTATACAGGGTGCAAATGTAAACTTTTTTCAGAAGAAATAACTACAGAGGTTGTATTTTTTCTTACAAAAACGGAAGATTGATTAAGACCCGACAAACAGCGGAAGAAGTAAATTCGGCATTCATGAAAATCAATTGTAAAAGAATGAGAAAATTTTATTGGTCAGAGTGATGTTGATGTCATTCAGGTTGATCTGCTGGCTGTTTTGGTTGCTATAAATACCAATGAATAAATCCTCTTCGGGCACATAGTGAGTGATGGCGGAGAAACCCATGGTGCATCCCGGATGGCAGATGATTTTTTTACCGTTTTTATGGTGTATAAACCATCCGTAACCTGTATTGGCCTGTTCTTTGTTATTCAGGTTATAAGGGGTCCATGCTTTTTCCAGAAGCGTTTTATCAATCAAAGTTCCTTCCGCTACCTGTTTGTAAAACCGGTATAAGTCCTTTATGGTGGAATTAAGTGCACCTGCCGAAAAGGCATACTCATTGGGAAGGTAGTATGCCTGATAGGGTTGAGTGGCTTCTTTTGAAGGATCGTTTGTATAGTAATGGCCACCTGCATATCCGGAATCGCAGAAATCTTCAGGGTCCTGAAAGGTGGTGTTGTTTAGGTTTAAAGGTTTGATTATATGATCTTCAATATAGGTAAAATAACTGTTTCCTGTTACTTGCTCAATAATCAGACCCAGTAAATAATAGCCTCCATTGCTGTATTCCCAATCTGATCCCGGTTCTGAACCTTTAAACTGATCCTTTAAATATTTGCGAACCCGTTTTCTGTCAATATTTTGAAAATAATGCGCTTTAGAAAAGCCGTTATTGAAGTGCTCCTTTATATTTTCTTCCATGAAATGGATGGCATAATCGGGAATACCTGAAGTATGAGAAAGCAGATGTTTTATTTTTATTTTTTTGCTCTTGGGAAAATCCGGATAAAATTGGGAAAGGGGATCATTGAGTGAAAGCTTCTCTTCCTCGATCAGTTTGAGTATACCTACAGCAGTGAAAAGTTTGGTAACCGATCCGGTTTCAAAAATAAGATTTTGTTTCAAAGGAATCTGTTTTTCAAAGTGGGATACTCCAAAAGCACAGTGATATATAGATTTACCCTCATGAATCACCAGGATTTCCAATCCGGGCAGGGAATCTTTAAAATGTTCTTGAATGATCGAATCAAGGGTGGTTTTTTCCTGATTCGAAAAACAGCAAACGGAATCCTGCTCAAAACAAGAACAAGTTTGACACCCATAAGCAGTATTCTGTGTGTTTGAAAACGGCAAGCAGATGATACAAATCAGCAGGATGATTTTCATTCTTCCTGCCCTTGAGATTTATGATTTTTTAGATCAGTTTTTAAGGCTGCTCTGTCTTTTTTCCTGATTGATCTTAGTTTGATCGAGTGGCTGTTGTTTTTATCTTGTATCTCAATCTGGTCCTTGGCATCGTCAAATTCAATGTTGATCACCTTGTTAAGATCAAATTCTTTGATTTTGACGATTGTAGAGTTGATTTTTAACCTGTCATCCGTAATAATGGCATAGGGCACAAACAGACCCCACAAGCCGAGAAGCACTACCAGTAAGGCTATCAGGAATTTTATCCCGTCGTAAAGCCAGAAAAAATTCTGGAGCCGAAATGTATCAATCACTACAATCAATCCTACAATGAGCAGGATTAAGTAAATGTCTGTTGTTCTGCTGTATTTTCTTTCCATGGTTAATGTTTGTTAGTGGGTTAGCAATTCAATGTTCGACTTCCGAAAAAGATAAATTTTAATTTGATTTTCGTGTTTTACAAAATAAATATAAATTTTGAGATAAGCAAAGGGTTCGGCATAATTCTAAATGAATAATTTGAAAATTTATTGTATGGAATCCTTAAAAGAAAATCCGAATCTGAAAATCAGGATACCGTTATTGTTTTTTATATTTACCGGGAAATGTTGACAAGAAGTGATTGGGCTTTCAGAGTATGGTGGTGTATATTTGTCTCTTCTTAATTTAAAAACCTGTCTATGTTTCTTAATCTTTTTAAAATACCATTCTTATTGGCTGTATTGCTTATTCCTTACCTTACGGATGCACAGGAGCCTCTTTTTGATTCCACGGATAAGAAGGTTTTCGCAAATACCGGAATTGTATCGGGTCTTATCTTTACCAGTGCTTTTGCCATGGACGAGGGATTCAGGAGTTTTACGCTTTCCGGCCGGAATAAGGTAATGGATAATTTTACGCATACGGCCAATTATATGGGAAGCAAAAAGGTAATTCTGCCGCTCAATGCATTGGTATATGCCGGTGGTATTGTTTCCGGAAACAGTGAATTGCAAAAAACTTCCTATAATGCTTTTAAAAGTGTTATGTCTTCTGCAGCCCTTACGATCTCTTTAAAATACCTTACCGGGCGGAGCAGACCCTATACAGATGATGGCGCCTATGCTTTCGATCCGTTTCCTGAAAATAAGCATGCTTTCAGGTCTTTACCCTCCGGCCATTCCACGTTGGCTTTTGCCTTTTTTACGCCTTTTGCGGAAAAGTATTCCCAATGGCTTTATGCCATACCTTTTTCTGTTGGCATAAGTCGGATTTATAAAGACGATCACTGGGTTTCTGACGTGGTAATGGGATCAGCTATAGGATTTGTTGCCGGTTATTTTTTTCAGAGGAAAAACCGGAATATAGAGATTTCTTTAAATGGTATTGTGATAAACTTCTGAATAACCGGCGATAAAAAAGCCCCAATGAGACATCGGGGCTTTTAAGTAAACCGGAGAAAGGATTTTAATTGTTAATCCTTATTTGATTTAACATTCATCCCAAAAATAGAAAAGTTTAACAGAATTCCATGAGATTTTTATGACTTTATCACTCTAATTAAATGTATAATGCAGGGAAATACCCCCGAAGTAGTTTCTGGGTGCACCCGGGTAATAATACCGGGGGGCATCACTGCCATATGAAGGGGCGTTGATCAATATCATTGAGGCATAATGGTTGTCGGCAATGTTTTTAACCCCTCCATACAGGTCAATTCGCCAGTTAGTCGCCACTGAACGACGAATTCCAACTTTTATATCAAGTTTCTCATAGGGATCAGAATAGAGTGTATTGGCATCATTCATGGGCATTTGGTCCGTACTTAGCCACCGTGCCTCAAGATAACTTCCGTATGGCAAATCTGCATTGAGTTCAAAAGTTACCTTTTGTTTAGGTACTCCTGGAAGATGGTTCCCGGAGTGATCTTCTCCCTCGTCCGTAAATTCCATGAACCGATAATCGGCATAGGTATAGTTAATATGCAAAGTACTGCTTATTATAGAATGCTGTAGCCACCGGATCCTGGTCATGGCTTCTATGCCGTTGTGAAGCGTATTACCTGCATTGATTTTATAGAATTCATCCTCAGCCGGACGTTTGGTCACCAAAAGATCGCTTACGGCTATGGAATAACCCGATGATTTAAAAAACAGTCTGTTGTTCCAGTATCTCCCTCTGATGCCTATTTCCCGGTTCCATCCGCTTTCAGGCCCGATGCTTCCGTCAACAAATCCCCGTGCATCCAAAGTTTCCTCGTATGAAGGAGCTGAAAAACCATGGCTTAAGGATCCGAAGATTAACATATTTTCGGATAACTGCCAAGTCATTGAAAACCGGGGGGATAAGATCCACCGGTAATTCTTTTGGTCGGAATAATCGATGTTTTCGGGAAGAAGGTCATGATAATGAAAGCTGGTTTTATTAACGTTGACACCGGTGTATAGTCCAAATTTACCATAATGCGCTTTCAACGTACCAAAAAAGTTCTGTTGGAGCCTTATCTGGCTGTTTTTGTTCAATAATCCGCCCTGCTGACCTTCCGGCAAGGTTTCATATATTTCCCATTTGTAAGCTTCCCGAAAATATTCATAACCGGTCTGGGATGTCAGTTGCCACTGGTCCCAATCCTTTTTCCATTCGAAAAGGGTTCTCCCCCCTGTAGTGGTTGTCCGGTCATCAAGTACATTAAACGGTCTGGTTTCTAATCCATTATATTGTTTCATGAATAAACTGGTTTCGTTGTGAAAGCGTTCACTGAGGTCTATGTTAAATGACAGTCCGTTGAGTATTTTCCGGTAGTCTTCATTTCCGTTGACTGAATTCCAGTTTTCTGCGGCTTGTCCTGGGTTGTTCTGAAAAGTTTCTTTGCTGAGCGAGCTGGGGATATAGGCTTTTAAATCGTGCAAACGACCCAGATATGTAATATCGAAATTTTCTGTAATCTGATGCCTTAGTATTCCTGTTAAGGCATCTCTCCTGTAATTGTCATTTTCTCTGAATCCATCATCAATGAGCTTGTTGTAAGCCAGCTTTAAACCAGTATTCCTGTTTTTCCATGTCAAACGGGTTGAATTTTTCAGCATATCGAAAGATCCCATTGTGATTTCCTGTTTTATTGAATTTCTTTGATTTGAAAGGGTGCCTGTTTTATATAATATGGTGCCCCCGAGGGGAGCTCCGTAAACTGTGGAGGAAGGCCCTTTCATTACGGTGATGCGGTCTATTACATCCAGATCGAGATCTTCCAGTGTTGTCTCCCCAATTCCGGAAGTTAGGGGAATGGAATTCAGGTAGGCTTTGATTTTGGTGGTGGTGTACATACTCCTGGAGCCTATTCCACGCATTGTGATGCGGTTGGTATTTCTCGCTCCGCTATGCATATATAGACCTGATACACTATTTAGCACCGGAACAGGAGAAGTGCCAGAAAGTCTGCTTAAATCCCTTGTACTGATTATATCAAGTGCACCGGATGCAGTGAATGCGTTTTGTGTGGTACTGTAAGCCCTTACAACAACATCGGCCATCTCAATGTTCCGGGGTTTCATGTTGATGGAAATAAGAGAATCGGAATTTGCAATACGCACCGTTTTGGTGTGGTATCCCAGTCTTCTGAATGTAATGGTATCTGAAAGTATTGAGCGGGGAAGGGTAAACCGCCCGTTAGCATTGGTAGTGGCAATTAATTTGCCGTTCTGAATGAGATCTACCTTTTCCAGTGGAAGGTTGTTCTCCGAATCATATACTTTTCCTGTAAGCTGAGCATAAACTGATATTCCTGAGAATAATAATATTGCTGCTGTAACCAGATAGCCTTTCATAAGCAATTTTTTTGAATTGCTTATACAAACTTGTTGTAGAATTGTTTAAAAACATTTTTGACATTCCCTGTTAACCCAATTTAATTCGGCTCACCACCTGCCGGAAATTTGAGTCCGGTATAAAAAGCTAAATATTGGTTGATAAGGCGCTCTAATAGATCTCTGAATCTCAATAGATAATTTTTACACAATTGGCTAAAAATAGCCGCTAAGCGCCTTTTTAGACTAGACTCAAATTTTGTTTTTCAAAAGTGGATCAGCGGTAAGGAAATATCAACCATTACTCATCTCAATTGTTGTTTTCTTCTTTGTCTGATATGGTATCCATCAAACGCTTCAATTCTTTACTGTACTTATCACTGAATAAATCCAGGTCCCATTTTTCTCCGATTTTTTTAGGCACAAGATTTGATTTGTGGGCTTCTTCGTTGTAGTATATTTGTCTGTTGTAATTTTCGGATTTTAATGCCTTGAGGTCGTAAAAGCTTGAACGAATGCTGGAGAGGATGGCTACGCCCAGGTCATCCTTGATATCCTCGTTTTTTTCAGTGAGTAGTTCTTTTTCTTTATTTAGTTGTTCCATTTGCAGCCGCAGAGAATCATTATTTTCTGACTGTTCCATAAATTTTTTCCTCCAGAACTGTTTCTCTTTATATTCAATGGAATAAATAACTCCTCCTCCAATCAGTATACCAAGTAACAGGGAACTGGCCAGCTTTATCCGTTGCTCTTTAATGGTTTTCCATAAATTCTTTAGCATAATTATAATATATTTTTTATTCGGTCAACTTTACAGATGATGTTTATTGAAAATAGTGTAAGCCAGCAATATTACAAAAATATACCGGAATTATCGGTTTATTTTTGTGTATTTTAACCATTCCGGGCTCAACCAATTAGAATGGGGTTTTAAGTATGTAAACGTAAAGGTTTTTATCTTATTGAGCAATCACAACCCCAAGCTAATGTCCGAAATGAATTGGCCACATACCTTCACATTTTATGGTTAAAATCCAGAATTTCATGTTTTGGATAAGTTAAAGTCTGTATCCATCCCTGTATGCTCTGCGATAATATTTTTCCGCATCAGAATCATTTATAAAATATTGGCTGGCGGGATCCCATTTAACGGGTCTGCCAAGCTCATTGGCGATAAGACCCAATAAGCATGTGGTACAGGTTCTGTGTCCCGTTTCGACAGGAACAATTGGATCCTTGCGCTCTCTTAACGAATAGATGAAATTTTCCCGATGCGACAAACTCATTTCGTAAGGCTGATCTCCTTCCTTCTTTTTGTTATTTGAAGGTAGCATGTCTTCATCGGAAGCGTCAATAAAACCCCGGGCAACTTCAATCCATCCGTCTGATCCCTGGAATCTGACACCTTCACCTTTACCCGATTTGACCATTTCCACACCGTTATCATAAACATAGGTCAGATGTTCTGTGTCTTTATATCCCGGCGGAATGATCTCGACGGGTCCGCCTTTGCCCACGGCCCATTGCCCGATATCGAAATGATGGGCACCCCAATCGGTTATATGTCCACCCCCTGTTTCTTTATACCAGCGCCATGCGCCCCAGATGGATTCATCCTTTGGAGGATCCATTGAAACCGTTGGGTTCAGCTGGTGATTGTAATGAACATAAGGATTGGGACCCAGCCACAGTTCCCAGTTGAGATCCGGAGGTATAGGCTCAATGGGTAAGTCGTAAGGTTTTGGAAAATCTCCAATGTTGATATCGATCTTTTGTAACTTTCCAATGGCTCCCTTTCTAACCATTTTTACCGCATGCTGAAAATTCTGATCAGAGCGCTGCTGGCTCCCAACAGCCAGTACCCTGCCATTACTTCGAACGGCATGAATCACTTTTTTCCCTTCTTTTATCGTAAAAGTCAGTGGTTTTTCCAGATATACATCTTTGCCTGCCTTGCAGGCATCAATAGTGGTCAAGGCATGCCAATGATCGGGAGTGGCATTCACAACGGCATCGATGTCTTTTCGGTCAAGAAGATCTTTGTAATTTTCATAGGTGGTGATATCCGCATTCATCTCCTGCTCATAATAATATTTTTTCATGCGGTGCTCAAAACGTTTTCTCTTAATACCATATACATCTGCACCGGCCACAATCTTTACCCCATTGATGGCCCTGAATTCATTCATCAGGAACATGGCTTGACGGCCAAGCCCAATAAATCCTAAGCGGATGGTATCATTCGGAGAATATTTGAAACCGTTTAAGAATGGCAAGGATAACAATCCGGCGGTTCCAACAAGGGTTTTTTCTAAAAAGCGGCGTCGTGAGATACTGTTTTCCATAGTTATAAAATTAGATTAGATAATACTGAATTGTTTTTATGTTATGTGATGTGTATTATCAGGTTTGTAACAAACCATTCAGGGAACCTTTCACATAAGGTGTGATTTTCACAATTCCAGTCATGGATGTGGCTCATTGTGCGCGGGCTGGTTGTTTGTTTTCCGAATCCCGGAATTACCTGAGCAGAAACAAGGGTCTTTTATATAAAGAGTTAATTATAGGCATCCTCATCGAGATCCTCCGGGTAATCTCCGTCGTATTCCAACTGATATTCCTTTATCAGATTATTGAGTTCTTCATTTGTTGAAATTGAAAGATGAAGCTCCTCCTGATGTTCTATATATTCCCGCTGTTTTCCAATCTCTTCACCACTAATGGTAAAGCCATAATAATTATTCTCCCAGGCAAAACGTTTATCAGGCAATAAGAAGTTGTTAACTGACCATGCCGAACTTAGCCGGATCCGTTTCAACAACTCATCCAAACTGATTTCCGGATGCATCTTAAAAAGAATATGCACATGATCGGGGTTGCCATTTACCGCCAAAACCTTTGAGTTATGGGCTTCAAAAGATTGCCTGACATACTGGAATAATATAAAAAGCTTTTTTCGTGGCAGTTTCCAGCTATATTTATCCACCACCAAAATGGCATGCAGGTACACTTCTGAGTGAATTTCCATGATTGTTGATTATAAGACCTGATTATATATTTTCATACACCGGCGTGACCCATTTTTCAAAATCCATGTATTTACTTTCTGCAGCCCATCTGAAGCCACGCTTTTGAATTTCAAGTGCCTCGGGTACTTCAAAGTCGTCTACAACATGGCCTAAAGATGAGTAAAATACCCTGCCCTTACCATAATATTTTTTCCATACTACCGGCATGATGCATCCATCGATCCAGGGTGCATGCTCTCCATCAAAAGTGGTTGTGGCCAATACTTTGACATTGGGGTCAACTTGCATATAATACTGCTCGGAGTGCATGTCGAAATCCTGCAACTCTTTAGTCACTGGATCTTCGTGATCTTTTATATTCACCTTGTAATCGATTACTCCGCCCGGATGGGCAACCCACTGCCCGCCTACCATAAACTGGTATTCTACACGGGTTCTGAATGCATCTCCAATGCCTCCGTGCCAACCTGCCAGGCCTGTACCATTCTTGATGGTTTTCAGCAGCATTTCTTCTTGCTCCTTTGTGATGTCGCTCATGGTCATGATCTGCACGATCATATCAACAGAAGACATGAGGTCCTCATCCAGATAACTGTCCAGTGTATCCGATACAGTAACTTCGGCACCCTCTTCACGCATCAAGGGGACAAGAAGATCGGTGCATTTTTTGGGGTCATGTCCTTCCCATCCGCCATAGACCCACAATACTTTTTTGCCTTTAAGGGTGGGTTCCCTTTTTATCACAGAGGGGTTGGCAAAAAGTGAGTTTTTCATCACCAAGGTTCCGGCGCCTGCTGCTGCTACTGTTTTAATAAATTTTCTTCTTGAGAAAGAATTGGTTTTCATAATGTTGATTTTATTTTTACACGTTGAACCGATTGGTTTGGTTTAATTACAGCTTATAACCGTCCCGGTATTCCCTGTGATAATATTTTTCGGCCTCGGAATCGTTCACGAAATACATGGTAGCCGGATCCCATTCTACGGGTCTGCCAAGTTCATTGGCAATGAGTCCCAACACACATGTTGTACATGTTCTGTGTCCCGTTTCAACGGGAACAATAGGGTCTCTGCGATCCCTGACTGCATGGATAAAGTTCTCCAAATGGGATGCTCCTGTTTCATAAGGCATATCCCCTTCTTTTTCCTTCTTGCTGGGTGGTAACAGGGAATCATCTGAAGCTTCATAATATCCTCTGGCTACTTCAATCCAGCCATCGGACCCCCAGAATTTTATGCCTCTTGTTTTATCGTCATTCCAGGGTTCGTTGGTCATCTCGACCCCGTTGTCGTAAACATATGTTAAGTATTCGGTGCCGTCGTATCCGGGAGGTATGATTTTCACGGGTCCACCTTTGCCCAGCCCCCACTGGCCGATATCAAAATTATGCGCACCCCAATCGGTTATGAAGCCACCACCGGTTTCCTTGAAGTATCGCCATTCAGCCCAGAAAGTTTCATTTTCAGGGGGATCAAGTGATATGGGCGGGGCCAGTCTGGGATTGTAATGCACGTAAGGATTGGGGCCAAGCCATAGTTCCCAGTTGAGGTCTTTGGGAATGGGTTCTATGTCCAGTTCATAGGGATCGGGGAAATCTCCGGCGTAAGCATTGATCTTTTCCAATTTACCAATAGCGCCTTCCCGAACCATCTTAACAGCGTGCTGAAAATTGATGTCTGAGCGTTGCTGGCTGCCTACGGCCAGTACGCGATTGTGGCTTCTGACGGCATGAACCACTTTCTTTCCTTCTTTAATGGTATAAGTCAGCGGTTTCTCATGATATATGTCTTTGCCTGCCTTACATGCGTCAATTGTGGTCAGTGCGTGCCAATGATCCGGTGTAGAGTTTACTACAGCGTCTATATCTTTTCGGGCGAGAAGATCCTTGTAGTTTTCATAGGTGGTAATGTCGGTATTCATGTCCTGTTCATGGTAGTATTTTCTCATTCGTTGCTCGAAACGCCTGCGTTTTATGCCATAAACATCTGCACCGGCGACAATTTTTACACCTTTCATTTCTTTAAAGCTGCTCATCAGGTTCATGGCTTGCTGGCCCAAACCTATAAATCCGAGTCTGATGGTGTCATTGGGAGAATACTTGAATCCGCCAAATAATGGTAAAGTTAACAATCCGGCAGTTCCGGCCAGGGACTTTTGCAGGAAATTGCGACGTGAAATACTGTTTTTCATAGCTATACAATTAGGTTAGACAATGGTTAATTTTTTATTTTGATACTTCGCAGAACTACAGATTTTCATACCGATTTGAATCGAAGAATGACATCAAACATAATATATTATTTTTAAAATCCCAAACAGAACGCCATTCACTTTTCGTGATGAACGCCCAATTTTTACATTTTCTGGAAAATTGTTATTAATATTTATTATCAAGATCTGATGTGGATGATAACAGGATTGGAATGACAGGAGCTTCAGGAGGGGGGAACAAACCTTCATTTTAACAGCAATAGATGAAAGAATCAGGGTTTCAGCACCTGTTGTGATGGTATCGACTCACTTTTTTGGTGGCTGCACCTGTGAGAGCGGTATGCCCATTCATAAGAGCCGCGACGATCAAACGAATAATGTTGAAATAGCTGCCTTATGTGCCCCAAGGCCCATGGTACTGATTTCTGACGGCAATGACTGGACAAGGAATACACCTCAGGTGGAATATCCTTATATACAAAAGGTATATGAATTTTATGATGCCGGCCATAAGGTGATAAATTTTCATTTGGGCAATCAGGCGCATGATTATGGGTATTCCAAACGTAAATCCATCTATCCTTTTTTGCTCATTATCTGGAGCTCAATACCGGAAGGGTAACTTTCAATCCTTTTGTTGATGAGGATTTTGTTACTGTTCTCCCTCAGAGTCAACTGGAAGTTTATACGGAAGATCATCCCATGCCGCAAGATGCATTAAAAGGAGATGTTGCTGCAATGGATTATTTGGAGCGATTTATGAACCTACAAAAATTTCGGAATTACACCTCTTTATATTTTTTGTTTTTGAAATGTTCCCCAATAATTCAGGTTACTCACATATTCATATTAAGGCGACTAATCCTTATCGTCGTTATGCTTTAAAGACTGGATTGGTGACCCGAGCCACCTCCTGCAGATAACTGTCTTCTTCATCGGTTAATGCCTGATATTGACTTACATGTTCGATGGCCCTGAACAGAAATTTACTGTCTCCCGGAGGAACGGCAGCTGTAATATCTTTTGAGAGGGTGAACCGCAAGGCTTTGGATGAAAGGCTTGTGTTTTCAACGGGCCTGTACCAGATATTCTTGTAAAGCTGGTCTTCTCCATCCTCTAAACGGTTTTTGGCCATAGATTTAATGGCCAGAATGCCCATGTTTTTCTCTTTGGCTTTTTCATAGGCTTTTGGCCCAAAATTCCCATGATACCAACAAACAAAATTCAATGGGAACAAGATGGTATCAAAATCATATTGATCCATGGCATATACTGCTGCCTCCTGGGAATGTGCGGAAAATCCGATATATCGGATTTTGCCTTCTTTTTTGGCTTTTTCGAACAGTTCAATTGCGCCGTTTGGCCCAAGTGCTTTATCTACA
>JBKGZA010000039.1:0-20003 GCA_046545815.1 Bacteroidales bacterium | reverse complement strand
TGTGTTCCAGTTTCTCTAAAATGTAGGCTATGGAAAGATTATCCGGGTCCTGACCCGGTTGATATGCCCTTTCTTTGGTATTGGGACTCACACTTTCCGAGACGATCTTGCATTCTACCAGCTCATAGAGTATTTTACGCACAAGCCTGATGGGTATTTTTAACTGGTTACTGATTTCTTCAGCATTTAGCGGAGATTCTGCCTTCATAAAATTCTTGACCAGCAAATGCATGATTAAGAGGGCCAGAATATTTTTACTGTATATGCTGATATTCTCAACATCCGATTCAAATTCATATTGTTGCATGTTTTGATCGGAGAAAGCAATTTCGGCGCCAAAAAGGACGATCAGCCAGCTTAACTGAAGCCAGATAATAAAAAGGGGCAGTGCGGCAAAGCTTCCGTATATGGCATTGTATCTTGATACACCGATTTGAAAATAGATGTATAACCACTGAACAATAACAAAAGCTGTACCTGCAACTATTCCACCTATCAGAGCAGATCTGAATTTGACTTTGGTATTGGGCATGAACATAAAAAGAAAAGTAAAAAGGAACCAGATCAGTACATAAGGGATCAGTCTGACCAGGAAGAAGATGACGGGAGCTATGAAACCCAGCAAATCAATTTCAGATGCAATGTGTTCAATCTGGGTTGATATGAAAACCGCAGAACTGCTGGATATGATGGCAAGAATAGGGGCAATGAGAATCAGGGAGAAATAGTCACTGAACTTTCTGAGCCAGCTTCGGGATTTGTGTATGTGCCAGATGGCATTAAAGGAACTTTCAATGTTGGAAAATACTTTTAATATCGACCACAGCAAAATAACCAGACCTATCCCCGCGACGAGTCCGCCCCTGGTATGTTCAAGAAATGAATTGGCAAACCGGATGATCCAATCCAGTACTTCTTCCTGGCCTGTAAAATTGGCCAGAAGTTGCCTTTCCAGATATTCTTTTAATCCAAAACCCTTGGCAATCCCGAAAGCCATGGCTACTACCGGAACTACCGCCAATAATGTAAATACTGTAAGTGCAGAGGCCCTCAGACCTACTTTATCTTCACGAAAACCCCTTATCGCCAGTGAAATGGTTCGCAGTAGCCTAAACCATATTCTTTGCCTTCCGGTAATTTTATTCAGCCGTATACCCCATAGCGTTTCGTTGAAAAAGGTGTTGAATCTGTCGAGCATAAATTTTTATAAATAAGTGAGATTAACAATTACTGAATTACGGATAAAAATATAAAATATGTTGGTTCCTCCTTACAATTTATTAGTAAATTTGATAAATAAATACAATCAACAGTGAGAACGGCAGAAGAAAATATAACGGAATTGAAGAAGAAGGTCAGGACATGTAATCTTTGCCGTTTGTCTGAAACCCGGGATCAGGCTGTTCCCCCTGAAGGCAACCCGAAAGCCCGGATTATGATTATTGCCCAGGCGCCGGGAAGAGAGGAAAATCAAAAGGGGAAGATGTTTCTCGGGCCTTCAGGTGAAGTGCTGAATCAACTTTTTGCCCACATAGGATTGAAAAGAGAAGAAGTGTATATGACCAACCTGTTGAAGTGCTTTCTGCCCAATTGCCGGAAACCCCGGCAGGATGAGATTGATGCATGCAATGTTTATCTTGATCAGGAGATAGACTATGTGGCTCCGGATGTAATTGTAACACTGGGTTACCATCCTACAAAACATATTCTGAAAAAGTATGATCTGAAAATCCCCAACCGCTATAATTTTCCCGGTCTCTTTGGAAATCTGCTGGTTGCATGCAAATATAAAATTCTTCCTCTCCGCCATCCTGCATCAGTTGTGCATGAGAGTGCCAATTTTGAAATACTGGAGAAAAATTATCATAAACTGAATATTATGAATCAAACCTGCAAATGGTATCACGTTTGTCCTATGAAATATTTTTATAATCAGGGTAAATTATCGAAATTCTGGATTGACCGTTACTGTAAAGGAGACTGGAAATCCTGCGAGCGCTACAGGATGGAGGAGAACAATATTCCCCATCCCGATAATATGTTGCCCGACGGTACCATTGATTATAATCTGGAATAGTTAATGCTACAAATAAACTTTTGATGTTATGAATACTTCTGATAATCCTATTGTTAAGATCTCTACCGGAAATACCAATGTGTATCTGATAAGAAACGGCAGTTCCTCTGTTTTGATTGATGCGGGGGAAAAAGGCAGTAACCGGAAGATCTTGCAGGCCCTTGAGATGTATGATCTGAAGCCGCAAGACATTCATCTGATCGTTTTAACCCATACGCATTATGATCATACGGGTAACCTGAAAGCCCTGAAAGATCTCACTGGTGCACAGGTGCTGGTACACCGTAATGAAGCGGATAAACTTAGAACGGGTTATACCCCTTTACCAAAAGGGACAAAAATTTTCAGTAAAATTCTTGTTTATCTGGGCAGTCATTTGATGAAAAAAGTGGCAAAGTATGAACCCGTTAAGCCTGATATCTTAGTTGATGATCAATATGATCTCAGCCCCCACGGATTATCTGCCCATATTTTATATACTCCCGGTCATACTTCAGGTTCCATAAGTCTTATACTGAAACACCACGATGCATTTATAGGTGATACCGCTTTTAATATAGCTGGTTCAGGTATATACCCGCCCTTTGCCGATGACCAGAAGGAGCTGATCCTTACCTGGAACAAGTTGATGGATACAGGGTGTGTAAGATTTTTTCCGGGACATGGACGGATGATACCAAGGGCCAAATTTGAAAGAAACCTGAGTAAAAGATCCTGATGGTTCATTGATTGTTTCTTTATCCCAAAAACAAGTGTTTAGATTTATGATGTAAAGATAAAACAAACCCACCTGGTATATTGATTTGACCTTTTGATTTTGCAGTGAAAAAGCTTGATGCGATATGCTTGTGGGTACTTTTCTCGCCGGAATCTGTTGGTTTGTATAAGTTGTTTAAGTTCGCCAGGGTTTATTTGATACGATATTTAAACAATAAGGGGCTTGTTTTGTTAAATTTTATAATTTTAACAGAAATGTCAAATTGTAAAGGAGGATCTCATGTTTAAAGAGTACGACCCCTTGAATAACAAACTTTTCAGTGTAATCGACAATGACGGCAAGGTCGTTAACGAAAAGTGGATGCCTGATCTGGCTGATGAAAAGGTGCTACAGGCATATAAAAATATGTTGTTTGCCCGGACTGCTGATCTGATGACCGTATCATATCAGCGTCAGGGCAGGATATATACTTATCCGCCCAATCATGGACAGGAAGCTATTGCCGGTGGTATAGCCCAGGTTATCCGTGAAGATGACTGGGTTGTCCCTGCTTATAGGGAGCTGGGTTTATGGCTGGCCAAAGGAGCTACCTTAAAGGATGCTTTTCTTTATTTTATGGGGTATGAAGATGGTTCAAAATTTGAAAATGCCCGGCATCTGCTACCCGTATCCATACCGATTGCTTCCCAGTTGCTGCATGCTACCGGTATAGGATATGAAATAAAGTATCATGAAAAGGATGAGGTAGTATATACATTTGTTGGTGACGGCGGAACTTCGGAGGGAGACTTTCATGAAGCTTTGAATTTTGCCGGAGTTTGGAAGGTTCCTGTTGTGTTTGTGATACAGAACAACCACTATGCCATTTCCTTTGGTGTTCAAAACCAAACCGGATCTAAGAGCCTGGCAGTTAAATCATATGCATATGGCATTCAAGGTATTCAGGTGGATGGTAATGACTTTTTTGCCATGACAAAAGCTGTCGACAATGCCGCACAGTATGTTAAAGAGAACGGACCCATTCTGATAGAGGCTGTAACCTATCGTAAGGGAGCACATACTACTTCCGACGACCCTTCTAAGTACCGTACCAAAGAAGAAGAGCAGCGATGGGAGGAAAAAGATCCGCTTAAGCGGCTGAAAGGATATCTTTCGGATAAGGGTCTTTGGGATGATGATCAGGAGGAGAAAATTAATCAGGAGTATAAGAAGGAAGTGGAGCGGCAGTTTGAGGAAGCTGAAAATTATGGTGAATATCCCCTGGAAGATGTATTCCAATATCAGTATTCTGAAATGCCTGATGACCTGAAAAAACAAATTTATGAGCATCAAAAATTCTTAAAATGGAAGGAGGGTAAGTAAATGAGTGTAATGACGCTTGTTAAGGCTATCAACAACGCCCTGGATATAGAGCTTAATGAAAATGAAAATGTTGTAATTTATGGTGAAGATGTTGGATATGAAGGAGGGGTTTTCCGGGTAACACAGGGTTTACAG
This sequence comes from Bacteroidales bacterium, assembly GCA_046545815.1. GTDB lineage: Bacteria > Bacteroidota > Bacteroidia > Bacteroidales > UBA12077 > JAGXLC01. Next base: position 15,711 of record JBKGZA010000039.1, on the reverse strand, counting down.
GCGAAATACGGAGCAAAGCGGGTATTTGATTCTCCCCTTGCCGAATCCGGAATTGTTGGTACCGCTGTAGGTATGGCGGTTGCAGGTTTAAAGCCTGTAGTGGAAATGCAGTTCTCCGGTTTTGCTTATCCAGGTTTTAACCAGATGATATCCCATGTATCCAGAATGCGTAACCGAAGCAGAGGCAAGTACACTTCTTCTCTGGTTATCCGCATGCCTTACGGAGGAGGTATTAAGGCGCTGGAGCACCACTCCGAAAGCATGGAAGCTTTATATGCACACACTCCTGGTCTTAAGGTGGTTATCCCGTCCACACCTCATGATGCCAAAGGCCTTTTAATATCTGCTGTTGAAAGTGAAGATCCTGTAATTTATATGGAACCCAAACGAATATACCGGGCTGTGAAACAGGAAGTATCCGAGGATAAATTTAAAGTGCAGATTGGCAAGGCCAATGTTGTTCAGCAGGGAACGGATGTCACAGTTGTGTCCTATGGCGCTATGATGCGTGACACACAGAAAGCCCTCGCTATGGTTAAAAAAGCAGGGATATCTGTAGAGTTAATCGATCTGAGAACCATCTATCCGATGGATAAGGAAACCATTGCCGATTCCATCAAAAAGACGGGGCGCCTGGTTAGCGTTACCGAGGCACCCAGAAGCTTCGGCCCGGGCGGTGAGCTGATCGCTCTTGCCAATGAAGAAGCATTCCTGCATCTGGAAGCTCCCCCGAAGAGAGTAACCGGATTCGATACCATATTCCCCCTTCCTCAGGGAGAACATCACTATATCCCATCGCCGGAGAAAATATATTATGAGATTGAAAGAACCGTCAAATTTTAAAAAATTATGAGACACGTATTTAAATTTCCCGATATAGGAGAGGGACTTGAAGAAGGAACCATTGTAGAATGGTATGTCAAAAAAGGCCAGGAGATTGAATCAGGTCAGTCACTGGTTCAGGTGGAGACCGATAAGGTTACAACCGATATTCCTTCGCCAAAGTCAGGAACCATTGTGGCACTTTATGGCAGTGAAGGGGAAACAATTAATGTTGGGGATCCTCTGGCCGAAATTGAAATTGAAGGCGTGGAAGGGGAAGAAGCTGTGAAGGAAGAAGAGAAACAGCCTGCCGGGCCTTCGAAAGAAGCGGTGGAAGAAGAGGAAGGAGCAGGTGTGGTGGGCACCATTGAAGTGGCCGGAGAAGGAGGCCATTTACCCTCCAGCCGGGAAGGCATAGAAAAGGAAGGTGCCGGAAAAGAAGAGAAAACCAGGAGAAAAGCACTTGCAACTCCGGTGGCCAGAGCACTCGCAAAAGATATGGGAATCGACATCAATAATATTAAAGGCACGGGCCCCGGCGGACGTGTGAGGAAGGATGATATTTACAATTATGTTGAGCAGAAAAAACCGGGAAAACCCTCTGAACCGGCACCGGGAAAAGAAGCCGAAGAAAACGTGGAATATGAAGACCTGACACAGATCAGAAAGACCATTGCGAAAAATATGAGCCACTCCAAACAGAATGCCGCTCATATGTCGGTGATGGATGAGGTGGAGGTTTCAGAGCTGGTGAGGATCAGGAATAAATACAAGGAGAAATATAAAGGTCAGGGGATAAAACTGAATTACTTGCCTTTTATTCTTAAAGCTACAGCTTTGGCTCTGAAAAAGCACCGGCAGCTCAATTCCGAGCTTGATCAGGACAATGACCGGCTGCTGTTTAAGCGTTATTATAACATCGGCATCGCGGTCGACACGGATAAAGGATTGGTTGTCCCGGTGATTAAGCATGTGGACAAGCTGTCCGTTTTTGATCTGGCTCAAAAAACCAATGAAATAGCCCAAAAAGCCAGAGATAAGGAACTGACCATGGAGGATATGAAGGGCGGCACTTTTACCGTTACCAGCTATGGCTCCATAGGCGGACAGTTTGCCGTTCCCGTGATCAACTATCCTCAGGCCGGTATTCTAGGAATCGGACGCATTGTAAAAAAACCGGTTGTGAATGATAGTGATGAGGTCGTTCCCGGACATGTGCTGCCCTTGTCCGTATCGGTTGACCATCGTATTGTGGACGGAGGTGAAGTATCCAGATTCCTCAATACATTAATGAATTACCTCGGCGATCCGGTAACGCTGATCATGGAATAATATTTGATGTTGAATGGTTTATTAACAAAGAGATAACTATGAAATACGATGTATTAATAATAGGATCCGGACCTGCCGGCTATGTGGCTGCCATACGTGCCGGGCAGGTTGGACTAAAAACCGTACTGGTGGAGAAAAAGGATATCGGAGGCATGTGTTTGAACTGGGGTTGTATCCCTTCCAAAGCCATCATAGAAAGCGCCAAGTATTATGAAAGGCTGCATCAGGCGGATGATTTTGGTGTTGACGGTATCGATATGGAAAAGATCAGCTTCAACTGGAGCAATGCTAAGAAACGGGCTTTGAGCATTGCCAGAAAGCTGACCGGAGGTGTGGAATACCTGCTGAAAAAAAATGGTGTGGAAATCATACAGGGTGAGGCCAAAATTACTTCACAGAATTCTGTTACTGTGGAGAACAGGAATATTGAAGCGAAAAATATCATCATCGCCACCGGCTCTTATCCGAATACGCTCAATGCCAGCATTCCAAAAGATAAAATTCTTGAATTGGAATATTTATACGAGCAGGACGAATTACCAGGGAGTGTGGCAGTAGTCGGAGAAGGCGGTGTTGCGGTGGAGATGGCCCAGTTCTTCCAGATGGTCGGTAAGAAAGTCACCTTGGTTTCACCGGTAAAAAATCTATTGCCCCAGGCCGATCAGTATCTAAACGATTATATCTATAACCGCCTGAAGAAAGATGGCATCGACCTTATTTTTGAGGATAATATCAAAGGATATGATAACGGCAAACTGAAAGTAGGGAATAAAGAGGTATACTGCGATAAAGTGCTTAACGCAAGTTTCAGAGGGCCTGTTCTTCCTGAATCAGAAATCGATCTTGAATTTAGGGATGATGGATTCATAAAAACCGATCAATATCTGAAAACAAATTACGATAATGTATTTGCTGTAGGCGATGTTAATGGTAAAAGTTACCTGGCTCATGTAGGCTCAGCTCAGGGATTGTTTGTGATCAACAAGATCAAGGGCGTTAAGGGAGAGATCAATCTCCACAATTATCCCCTGAATATCTATTCCAATCCGGAGATAGCTCAAATTGGCCTTACTGAGCAGGAACTTCAGGAGCAGGGCATCAGTTACAAAGTAAATGAATTTCCATTGTCTGCCAACGGAAAAGCTTTGATCGAAGGTTATCAGGATGGCAATATCCGCATGCTGTCGGAACGCAAGTATGGTGAAGTGCTGGGTGTCCAGATTATAGCGCCCAATGCTACGGATATGATTTCAGAAGCTACGGCTTTCATGCAGATTGAGAGCACCATTTATGACGTGGCCCGTTCCATCCATGCACACCCAACTGTATCGGAGATATTCATGGAAGCCGGTTTTGATGCGGTGGATAAGGCAATACATAAATAGGATTAATTAACATCTTATTTTTGATAGCAATAGATGTAACCGTCGAACATGACAAATATCCGTTAAATGTATTTTTATGCCCGTCATACATACTATTAAACAGACAGGCTAAGTTTTTAAGAAAAAAGGATGTTTCAGATCAGGAAATACGACTTCCCAGACATCGATATCTTTTATGATGAAACCAAATCCACCGGTTACTTTATCTGGGTTCCCGATGATTATTATGTAGTTCTGGGCAATAGCAACAACCCCCATGAAAACCTGATCGGGGAGAACATCTTCAGCGATTATGTTTTGGTTTATAGACGGCCATCGGGTGGAGAAACCGTTGTTCTTACTCCCAACACCCTGGTGATTTCCGTTAAGTTGACTCTGGAGAAGTTTTACAATCCATCCGCTCATTTCCGGTATTTCAATGAAAAGATCATTGAAGCCCTTTCCCGTTTGGGTATAGAAAATCTTTATTACCGGGGTATTTCGGATGTTGCCATTGGAAATAAGAAGATTTTGGGTTCATCCATCTACCGGCGGCGGAAAGTACTTTTCTACCATGCTGTGCTTAATGTTTCGGAAGACATTGAAACCATTGAGCGGTATATTAAGCATCCTGCGAGGGAACCCGATTATCGCAACGGAAGAACGCACCATGAGTTTGTCACTTCACTCCTTGCTGAAGGGTACAAATTAAGCATGAAACAAATAACCGAAAGCCTTGAGCAATCACTCTCTGTTTTAAGAGAAGATGAAATCATGCCTTTGAGTGGCGAATGAAATAGTTTTTTTATGCATGGCGAACGACTGGAATCTTTACATAACCTTTCATTAGCCGGTTGCGTTTCCCTTTCAATTTTCAGCCAGCTAAATTCCGTTTGAAAAGCATTCAATTTTTAGTTTTCGGGAATCAAGAGCTTAAGAAGCGTTTTATGCCATATAACCATCCACATAGCCCGGTTTCATCCATTCTACATCCTGATGGTTGAAAAAGGGCCTCAGTTGGGCCTGCAGCTCATTCATTCTGGATTCTGGCAGCTTTTCAAAATTTTTAATGATCTCGATGTTGGTGTCAATCACCTGTTTGCTGTCCATGGCGATGTTGGCTGCCGTAACATGATCCAGTGACAATGCATATTTGATCAGATCAGTGGCTTTCAGAGTGCGAATACTTTCTCTGGGCCGGATTACTTTCATGCCCAGTATTCCCATATTTTTAGAGGCTGCTGCCGGCATGGCCCTTTCTTCAAAGTTCTGATTTTCCTGCATGTGATTCAGCGCGATGAGCATGGTATCCAGATCATAATTTTCGGCCACATGCTTCATGGCTTTGGCCGTGGTATGTCCTGTGAACCCAATAAACCGGATGGCTCCCTGCTGTTTGTAATCTTTCAGTACCTGGTATACACCGTCAAGGTTCCCGGCATCCTCCATTCCACTGATGGAATGAATCTGGTAGAGATCGATGTAATCGGTCTGTAGCCTTTCAAAGCTTCTTTCAATGGTTCTTTTGGCTCCCTCTGCATCCCTTTCCTGTACCTTTGTTGCCAGGAACACTTTCTTTCGATGGGTTTTCAGCAGCTTTCCCAGTCTTTCTTCACTGTATTCACTTACTTTTTTGTAGCTGGCGGCTGTATCCCAGTAATACAATCCTCTGTTTAGCGCATATTCGAGGAGCTCCAGGCCTTTATCCGTGTCTTCCTTCATAAATCTGGAACCGGTACCATAGGTGATCATGGGTATTTTTACGCCTGTTTTGCCAAAGGTCCGCGTGGGCAATCCTTTGGGGTCGTATTCAAATGAAGAATCGGTTTTCCATGCCATTTGAGGCATTATACCAACGGCAGCAGCAGCAAAGGCTGTACTTTTAATGAATTTGCGACGGCTGATGTTATTTTTAGGTTTCATAACTGAAAGGTTTTAATGTGATAGTAATAAGGAAATAAAGCATTTATATGATTTTGATTCAATATAACTAAATATCTGTATAATAATATGTAAAAATAGCAAAAAATTATAGGAAAAGCTAATCAGATTGGTCTGAATTATTATTGAGGCTAGTCTAAAAAGGCGCTGTACTTAGCTAATTGTGTAAAAATTATCTATTGAATTTTTAAGTTAAAGCTTGATATTCGCTTTCTTATTCAATTTTTTCCGATAATTTCTGTATAAAAAATGCAGTCTGTTAGCGAATTATGTATTGTTCATCAGGTTTTCCCATTCGGGGATCTTTTCGAAGTGGGTGTTCAATGCTTTGTCGGAAAATTCTTGAAGGGCTTTTGTTGAGCTGTTTTCACTCATCAATGCTTTTAATTCACAGATAATTCCTTTTTGCACAGACATTTTGTCATTTTGGAATTGCCTTCTTCTTTCCTGATAATTGCCCATTACTTTTCGATGGAATCTTTCGGCACGCCACCACAAAGAATCGTCGGCTGTTTTGCCAGGTTCCTCAAAATGATTAGTTTCCAGAGTTTTATGTCCGAAGAAAGAAGGCTTATAAACAGAAAAGCATCCCTTTCCTTTCCCTCTATTCTGGTAAATGGGAACAAAAGAAAGGTAAATGTTAAGATGTTAGTATATTCAAGAAAAACGGGGGGTACCTAATGACTCCACCATCTTTCCAGTCCGACAATAAATCCCCAGATTAATCCAATCAATATCAGGGCAGTACCGGAGGCCCGGCTGACAATAGCGGCTGTAGATTCATAAGGTGCGATAACAACAATGATAAAACCTAGAACGATAATGATCCAGGCATAAACCGACTGGGAATCAACAATTGTTTTCTTATGACAGGGGGATTGAACGGCCCATTTTAACTTGGCCATCGGGGAAATGGGATAACCACACTTCGGGCAGTTTTCTGCTTCCTCTGAAATTTGGCTGCTGCATTTTGGACATCTTATTAATGACATGATTAAGAATTTTTAATGGTGATTAGATTGAATCAAAAAATTCCAAAATTGCCTCCTTTCATCTATTTTTAGGTGAGTTTGACTTGAAGAATTTAACTTGTATTCAGACTGTTTCTAATTATAACGAATGCCAACATTCAATTTGCATATATTAATCAGAAAAAATTTCAAACCAATCCTCAGATTTCATATACATGCCCGACGGCCTGGCAGCATAACCAAATTTTAACTGCCGGAATTCCAAAATCAAATTCTTTTTTGGAAATTTTTCACACTTCACAAGAGTATATCATTTCTGATTTTTTCTTACTACATTTGAGAGGATTAAAGCATCTGATGATTACCAAACTGTATTTCATACCATGAATAAAGAAGAATGGCTCCAAAGAGGAATTAAGCTTAGAAAATCCGGCAAATATGAAGAAGCCCTGGAAGCTTTTTCAAAAACGATAGAGATTGGTTCACAGGATACCATTGCGTGGTTTAATAAGGGCATGGTATTAAGTAAACTGGCAAGACCACAGGAGGCCCTTGAAGCTTTTGAAAAAACCATAGGAATCAGTCCGCGGCATGCGGATGCCTGGTATAACAAAGGGATCGTCTTAAAAGAAATGGAAAGATATACAGAGGCTATGGAAGCCTTTGACAAAACTATCGAAATCAATCCACGCCATGCAGGAGCCTGGTTTAACAGGGGTGTGTTATCAGATAAAGAAGAAAATCCGGAAAGAGCTTTGAAATCATTTGAAAAAGCGACGGAGATTAAGTCCCACCATCCTTATGCTTGGTATCACAGGGCCATAGTATTAACCAAACTTGCCAGATATGAAGAGGCCCTCGAAGCTTTCGAGAAGACGCTGGAGATAAACCCTCAGCATATTGGAGCCCGCTATAATAAAGGTATTTTATTAAAGAAAGTTAATGCATACGAAGACGCTTTGAAAGCGTTCGAAAAGATTTTGGTGGTCAATCCCCGACATTCCGGCGCCTGGTACAATAAAGGTGTTATTTTGAGTCAAACAGGCAGATACGAAGAGGCGCTAAAGGCATTTGACAAAACAACGGAGATTGACCTCCGCTATACGGATGCCTGGTTTCACAAAGGGATTGTATTAAAAAAGCTTAAAAAACATGCAACGGCTTTAAAGTCTTTCGACAAGGCATTAGAAATCCATCCCGGACATTCCGGAGCCTTGTATTGTAAGGGCTTGGTATTAAAGGAACTGAATGAACCCGAAAAAGCGCTGGAAGTATTTGATCAAACGATTGCATTCGATGCTCAACACGCCAGAGCGTGCTATAATAAGGGGAATATCCTTAGGAAACTGGCTAAACCGGAAGATGCTTTGGAGGCACTTAATGGGGCTCTTGAGATCGATCCCGGTCATACGGGTTCCTGGTATAATAAAGGTATGGTATTAATGGAGTTATCCAGGCCGGAAGAAGCACTGGAGGCTTTTGAAAAAACTATAGAGAAAAGTCCCGGACATGTCCATGCCTGGTACAACAAAGGCATGGTATTGTTGAAGCTTAAAAGAGCTGATGAAGCTCTCGGAGCTTTTGGAAAGGCACTGGAGATTCATCCCCGACATTCCGGCGCCTGGTACAATAAAGGGGTTGCATTAAAGAAACTCCACAGGCATGAAGAAGCTTTAGAGGCATTTGATAGAATAATAGAAATCCTCCCCCGGCATATTGGGGCCTGGTATAATAAAGGCATGGCACTTACAGCACTAGGGAGCTTTAGGGAGGCATTAAAGGCTTTTAAGAAGGCAATAACGCTTCAGCCCCAAAATGCAGGTGCCTGGACCAATAAAGGTATTGTATTGGATAAGCTTGACAGGCACAATGAGGCTTTAAAAGCCTTTGACAAAGCCCTGGAAATTAATTCTCATTATTTTAGCACTCTGTATAGCAAAGGGGTGGTATTGAGAAAACTCAACCGACTTGAAGAGGCTTTAAAATTTTATGAGAAGGCAACAGAAGTTCAACCGGATCAAGCTCTGGCATTCTCAGAAAAAGGAATTGCACTGAACGGGCTTAACAGACCCGAAGAGGCGTTACAAGCATTTGAAAGGGCTATAGCGATTAATTCCCGATATGCCAATGCTTGGTATAACAAAGGCTGTATGTTGGCAAAACTTGACAAACCGGATGAGGCCCTGGAAGCCTTTGACCGAAGCATAGACATTAATTCCACTCATGCATGTGCCTGGAGCAATAAAGGTGTAGCATTGGGTAAACTTGGCCGATATAAAGAAGCCCTGGAAGTTTTGGAAAAGGCAATAGAAATCACCCCACGCCATGCCGGGAATTGGGCGAATAAAGGAGTGGTATTATATGCACTTGGCAGATATCAAGCCTCTTTAGAAGCTTTGGAGCGGGCTATAGAAATCGATCCCCGCCATGCTTCCGTTACGTGGCATATCAAAGGTATTCTGATGAATGAGTTCGGTCAGTATAAGAAGGCTTTAGAGGCTTTTGAAGAGACTTTTAAAATTAATCCCGGAGATATTCAGGCTTTGTCTGACAAAGGAGTTATGCTGAAAAAACTGTCCAGGCAAAGAGAAGCGCTTAAAGATTTTGAGAAGGCTGTTGAATATGATCACCTCCATGCCGATTACTGGGTTAATAAAGGGGCTGCCCTTGGTGAACTTGGCAAGTACCATAAAGCCCTTGAATCTCTGGATAAGGCTATTACCCTCAATCCCCAGCATGCTTTTGCCTGGTCCGATAAAGGGGTGATACTGGATAAACTTGCCAGAAATAAGGAGGCCCTGCAGGCCTTTGATAAAGCTGTTGAGATAAATCCCGGTGAGCCGGATATCTATAGCAACTTTGCCACTACTTTGTTTGATCTTGGTGACTTTGAAGCTGCTGCTGAAAAAGTGGGGAAGGCATTAAATCTAAATCCGGATCATCTTCCGGCTTTGTCCTTAAAAGGCCGGCTTAAAATTGAAGAAAAAAACTATATCGAGGCCTGTGAAATTTTTAAAAAAGCTGTTTCCCTGGATGTGGATAACCCCAGCTTCATTCTCTGGGAGGCTTTCTCCGGCTATATGAACGCCAAATATTCACCAAAAGAAAAGGTAAATTATGAAGAGGAAACAGGCAGGATTATCCGAAAACTGGAAAGATTCAATGATAGAACAGACAAAGGAGATCAATTAAAGCCCTATATCCTTTATTTTTTGGGCTTCTTTTGCCATGAAAATAAAGATTTCCATAAAGCCAAAGATAGATTGAAACATTGTATTGAATTAAAACCGGAACTACAAGTCAAAAAGAATACCCTTGATTTGCTCAATCATATCTGGAAACATGAAATGAAACCCACTTGGTGGGGATGGTGGATAAATGCTCCTGTCTTCGGTTCATTTAAGACAATATTCTTTATCTTGGTTATACTCTCCGTTTTTGGTTTGTTATCAATACATCTTTTTATGCCAGGGTTTTTCTCCGACATTTATGCTCGAATTAGCTGGCCCTTGTATGCCTTGCTTGTAGTATTTCTCATCTTTATCTTATTGTCACCCTCTGTTATCCCCTCCGGATCCGGGGAAAGAAGATTTGATCTGATGGAACCCCCTTCCTTTGGGCCTGTTTTTTCTAAAGTTATGATGAAACAAGCGATAATAGAAATCATTCGGGTTAGAGAAAACTCACCAAATGGAGACTGACTATTCCGCACGGCTTAATGAATTTGATTTTTTCGTTGAGTAAGGCACCTGTAGCAGACAATCAAAATGAGGTGTACCCTTTTGTTTTCATCTCCAGCTTATACACGGCATTGGGAGATGTCATAAAAAGGGTCTTCCTTTTCTTTTCTCCCCAGGCCAGGTTGGTGATGCGCGGCGTTTTTACCTGCCGGATCAATTCTCCTTCCGGCGAGAATATCCACAGTCCACCCGGCCCGGTGGAATACACATTGCCTTTCACATCCACCTTCATGCCATCGGCTCCACCTTCTCCTTCAGATTCCATTTTGGCAAATACTTTTCCGTTTTTGAGGGTGCCATTGCTTTTCACTTTAAAAACCCGAATGTGGTTGTGCCTGCTGTCATTGACATACAGCTTTTCTTCGTCCGGTGAAAATGCAATGCCGTTGGGCATATCAAAATCGCTGACCAGAAGCTGAAGCCCCTGATCTTTGGAATAGCGGTAAACTCCTTGTATATCCAGTTCCTTATCCTCTTCGGATACCCCAAATGAAGGATCGGTAAAATAGATGGAGCTGTCGGATTTTACAACCAGGTCGTTGGGGCTGTTCAGCCGTTTGCCGTTATATGAATCTACTACTACCTCAAAAGAATTTTCACTGACCTGTTTGGCTACAGCTCCATCATGCTGTGCCATCACCAACCGGTCCTGCCGGTCAAAAGTAAGCCCGTTGGAATGGCCGCTGGGTTTCATATACACTTCTGCTTCCGACCCCGGCGTCCATTTGAATATGGTGTTGGCAGGAATGTCGCTGAATAGCAAATAACCCGAATCATGCCAGACCGGGCCTTCAGTAAACTGGTATCCTTCGGTGATCTTCTCCGGTTCGGCATTATCTTTGACCATCTGCTGGCCTGAAGCCATGAAAGTCGTTATCAGCATAAGTGCTATAATACCGGTGATTGATTTTATAAAAGTTTTCATTGCTATCCTCCTGTTATTTTTTAGATAAACATCTGCTCAGGTAAATTGTTTGAATCCAGTATGGGAACAATTTTTATTTGATACCGTATTTTTATAATTTTATTGCCAGATATTCAAATTTAAACCATTTAAACTTTTTGAACAAATGAAAAGACCATTGCTCTTATTATCAGTGCTCATCTTATCCTTCACTTTATCGGGTTGTATGAGTGCGGGTTCTTTTTTGGCCCATAATGTAACAAATGTGGAGTTATCCGAACCCAATTTCAGGATTGCTGCCAAAGATATGGAAGGCCATGCAAAAGCATCCCATATTTTTGGGGTTAGCTATTCGATGGGGTCGCTTTCCAATACATTTGCCCTTGCCAGGGTAGGAGGCCCGGCAAAATTGTATAATCATGCCATACAGGATTTGTGGCAGAACTACAGGGAACAACACGGCGAAATCGAGGGGAAGAAGCTGGCACTGGCCAATGTGCGAATTGACAGTGATATGTTGAATCTTATGGTTTACACGCAATCGGAATTATACATCACTGCAGATGTTGTTGAGTTTGTTGAGGAATAATATCTGACCAGCCATGAATCACAAAGACCCATCCAGTAAATTTCCGGCGATAGAAGCGGAAACCCTATCGGGGGAAAAAATAACATTTCCGGATGTCACAAAGGGGAAATATGCTTTCATCCTTATAGCCTTTAAGCGGCAAACCCAGGGGGAAGTGGATTCATGGCTGGATCCTTTCATTAAGGAATTCGGGAAACGGAAATCGGTAACTTTTTATGAAATTCCCATGATATCAAAAAACTGGAAGTGGATGTCGGGCTGGATCGATGCCGGCATGCGGGCCGGCGTGCCGAAGGCCAAACACGACCATGTGGCCACTTACTATGGGCCGCTTTCAAAATATTTTAGTCATTTCAATGTGGAGGATACAGGCACGGTTTATGTTTTTTTGCTTGATAAGAATGGAAACATCATCTATAAGACCTCAGGACCCGCAGATGATTATAAATTCAGTGAGCTGAGGAGAATCCTAAATGAAAGGATCGGAGCATGATAACAATACCCAGGCAATAAAAGTTATTTCCAATTTCTTCCAATTGGTCTCTTTTATTATTTTTGATATAAATACAAAACAGGTAATTACTCAAGTTTCAAAAAAGTCAATGTCATGGCAAATTTTAAACTAGTGTACCCTTTAAACCCGCTTCTTCTCATTTTTATTTCGTTTTTGTTCTCTGGTCTTTGGTGTCCTTTACATGCCCAGGAATTACCCACACCGGAAGGCAAACGGATCCGTGACATTGTGTCTGAAAACTATACCTCCGGCAATTTACTGATGGGTTGTACTACCGGAAGCTGGGCCTTCGGAACAAAAACCGGGAAGATCATGGACCGGGAGTTCAATTATGTGACGCCGGAAAACGATTTCAAGCATGCAATTGTTCGCCAGGATCCTGAAAAATGGAAATGGTCCAGGGCTGATTCATGGATAGATCACATTCATGAAAACAACCAGATCCTTAGAATTCATGGCCCCATTGGTCCGCAGTGTTCTGATTGGGCTAAAGCAGATAAAAGAACAGGCAGGGAGCTGGAGAAAGAACTAAAAAGGTTCATGACGGCTTTGTCCAAACGGTATAATGATGTGAAAGGCATTGAATACATCGATGTGGTTAATGAAACCGTGCTTTCCGACGGCAAATGGCATCATCCGAAATCCGGTACGGAGGAATGGGAAAATCCCTGGTTAAAGATCGGGCAGGATAATGATCCGAATCAAACCCCGCTTTATATAAAGCAGGCTTTTAAAATATCTAACAAACATGCACCGGATCTGAAACAGTTGTTCAATAACCATTGTGCTCCCGGAACAAAAGGGATGGAAGTGGTAAAAGAAACCATCATGTATCTCAGGAAACGTGGCTTTAAGGTTGATGCCCTGGGCTGGCAGGCCCATATAAAAACCGGATGGGACACTCCTGAAAACCTGCAAGCCCTGGATGAGTTGATTAGCTGGTGTCACAAACACAATCTGGAATTTCACATAACCGAGTTCAGCGCCTGGATTGATGATCCTGAAAAACAAACTCTAAGTGACCAGGCGGAAACCTACAGGGCAATCCTGGAGGTGCTGATAAAACACCGAAAGGATGGCGTGGTAGGATGGAACACCTGGCATATAACCGATGCAAACGGGTGGCAGAATGAACGCCTGCCTTCCCTGTTTGATGACCAGTATCAACCCAAACCAGCCTATTATTCAATTCAGGAACTTTTGATGGAGAAAGCTTTTTAAAATATCCCGTAAGAAAAGAAATTTTTTGAACTGAAAGATGGAAAAAAAGGATTAAATGCGGTAAATGTTAAACTATTACAATCATAAAATCGTATTTATTAAAAATTAAAGCTTCGCAAAATTTTTTGTGAAGCTTTAATTTTTAATTCCTGAACTTTCACCCTGTCATGTTGATAAGAATAATATTGGATTACCAAACTTCCAGTTTAAGTTTACCTGACCCGGGATCTTCAAAAGGTCCTACAGATGGGTCGGATTTGCTTCTTTCCTTACCGGAATAATCTGTGGTGATCTGCAATGATGATCCATCAGGATTTTCAAATGACTGACCCGGGATTTTTGCCTTGCCTAAAAGCTCCGTCGTTACAAGGGGGTTATTTAAGCTGTTTAATGTTTGGTCAATCGTAAAATCTAAATAGACGTGACCGTTTTCTTTCACTACTTTGAGCTCCGGATCCAATTCCGGCCTGTAGATATAATTGGGTTCGAGCCTACAGGGCTTCGCACCGTTTAAATATACATTGCCCTCGTATTGCATGGGAAGCTCGGCATGGTTATATATTTTCAGCCCATATCCAGTTGCTCTCGTCTCCCTCTGCTCTTCAGGATTGTTCCGGTCTGGCAGGTCCGCATACCCTTTTACGAAAATATTGTTATAGAAGCGGTTATCCCCTCCATGAATATTCCTTAAGCCGGCTACTTCCGTTGAATACGGCAGATGGTAGGGAGTAAAACGATCCAGTTCCTGCATCATTTCTATTTTGCCGTTCATCAGATTGTGAACGAATGCCCCGCCTTCGGACCAATCTCTCAGAGCAGTCTCGGACAACAATATATTATTGTCAACAAGATACGGGCCATGGTTGACTTCGCTAAAGAGATCGTCCGTCGTATTATTATATAATAAATTGCCTGTTATCCTTGTGCCCTGTGCCATCCAGTCAATCCATATGCCCCTGCCGACATTGTGAATGTGGTTGTTTTTAATGAGCATATCGATGGAGCCGTGAATTTTAATCCCTGCCATTTCAGCTCCTGAAAACAATCGCTCCGTCCAGATGTTGTAAATGTGATTGTCCGTTATCTTGCTGAAAACACCGCCCATACTGCCAACTATTCCGGCCTGCTCACAGTTGGAAATGGTGTTGTTGCTAACAACATGAGAACCGATGGTCTCTTTGGACCATCCGGATTCCAGTGCCCTGAAGATAACTTCATTGTAATGGGTTGCACCGTCTTTGCAGGGGTTATTCGACCACACATTGTGGCCGGTGGCTCTGTCTTTTCCCAGGGTGATCCCTGTGCATCTGGAATCGCTTATGACATTGTTTTCAATGATCCATCCTTTACTCCAGTGGGTACCAATGAGGCCGATCTGCTCGGCAGTCGGCGGGGCCCATTGGGTTGCTGCCTGACTCATGTGAAAACCCCTTACCGTAATGTAATTTTTGCCCGGTTCATCCGGATAAAAACAGCTTCTTCTTACATTGATCTCCACCATTTCGTTGTTGGGGTTGTGACCATGAAAGTTGGCATATATGTAGGTGTTCTTTTCGTCGGTCTCGCAATACCAGGGATATCGCTCCTGACCCGCTGAATTCTCAATTGTTTTTTCTTTCAGGACATTTTCTAAAATGCTTGTCTCGTAAAGGGATTTGCCATTGAGATAGACTCGTCCGGTATGGTGGCTCCTTCCGTGATCACTGAACCAGTCTCCGGTGATCTCATCTTTGTAAGGATTGTAATCTCCAAAAAAGGTATTGGGAATTGTTACCTTCCACACATCATCATTAAACCGTTCCCATCCTGTGATTACTTCTGAGCCTTTGATTTCCACGCGCTCACCTTCTGCTGCCCTGTACACGATCCGCTCATTGTCAGACGTACCGCCCCGGGGTGGGGTTATTCGTTCTCTGTATGTGCCTTCGTGGACTATTATAACATCTCCCGGCCGGGCTTTTTGCGCCGCAAATGAAATGGTTCTGAAGGGTGCTGACGCCGAACCCGGGTTGTCATTGTCTCCCTTTTTTGATACATGATACTCTGTAGCAAAAACGCCCGAGGTCATCAATATCAAGATAATAATTAAACTGGTAAGTTTTGTCGGTTGCATAATGTTTTTTTAGGTGGTTCATTTTTTGTAATTAGAGTCTGTCTATAATGTCCGCTGGCTTCGTTACGCTCGT
This sequence comes from Bacteroidales bacterium, assembly GCA_046545815.1. GTDB lineage: Bacteria > Bacteroidota > Bacteroidia > Bacteroidales > UBA12077 > JAGXLC01. The sequence goes on along the minus strand of JBKGZA010000039.1, from coordinate 127 downwards.
TTTTCATGCCAGTCATTTACATCTGGTAGAGACGCACGGCCGTGCGTCTCTACATCTAGCATTCAAAACTCACAAGCCTTGCCAGCGAACATTCTAGACGAGACTCTTTCAAATCTATTTGACTTTA
>JBKGZA010000038.1:0-20247 GCA_046545815.1 Bacteroidales bacterium | reverse complement strand
TTGCTGAAAATGAGAAACGAAATCTGAATGTAATCTTTTTGTCCTATAATTAACATTATGTTAAATAGGAAGTGTGTTTTTAAGGGGGAGATAATCGACCTCTACTCCCCCTCAAATTTAAACCAGTTTATTGATCTTCCTCTTCCTCTTCCTGCTCACCTTCATCTTCGGTGTCTTCTAACTGTTCCAATTTCTGGTTAACTTCTTTGTACTTTTTGACATATTTTTCATCTTCTGATCTCAGACGATAATAAAGCGTTCTGAGCGTGCTGAGTACATTTGTATCCTGAGGTTTTATTTCCAGCGCTTTTTCCATATATGGCATTGCTTCCTTAAAGTATTCGTTGGCTTTGTCCCTCAGTTCTTTATATTCGTCATCGTCCTCGACCTCGTTGGCTTTGGTAACCAGGTCCACACCTTCGTTAAAGTAAAGCACCCCGAGGTTGTATAGCGCCATATGCAATTCCGGATCCCGCTCAAGTGCTTGTTTGTATTTTTCCTTCGCCTTTTCATTCTCATCCATCTGGTCATATATCTGTCCTTCTGCAGCAAAGTACTGAGGATTATCAGGAAATTGATTCTGGGCTTCCTGAACGTATTTCAGTGCCTCTTCCGGATTATCGCTTTCCAGCAAGTAGTAATTGATAAGGCTTGCCAGCATGTCTTCGTTTGAAGGGTATTTTTCAAAACCTTTCTTCAAGGCTTCCACTCCCTTGGTTGTATCGCCAGCCTCGAAATAAGCGTTATTAAGAAGCAAATAAGTCCTTTCCTCTCCATAATCATATTTAGCAGCGCTGTCGTAATGTCTGGCAGCTGTCTCCCATTCTTTCATATTTTGTGCAGCAATTCCGGCATTGAACATAATTGCTGTATCCACCTGACCTTCAAATATAGGCATGTCGGATACCTTCAGGGCATATTCGAAGTTGTTCAAAGCTCCTTCATAGTTGTCGTCTTTAAATGCTTCTACCCCGTCTTCAATAAAATATTTATGGATGTTAAACATGGCAGCGTCGATATTGCCCGTGAATTGATCCTCTTCATCCATCTCATAGGCTTTTTTGTACTGGTCAAAAGCCTTGAACAAGGGATCCTCCACCAGATCATTGAATTCGCTGTCGTCTGATTCGTATATCGATTGATATACATATCCTCTGGCATAGTAAGTTTTTGGCCAGTCCTTGGTCTCTTCCATTTTAGTTGCTTTTTCCACGGACTTTAAAGCCGTATCCAATCTTTCACCGTCTTCAGCCCAGGTTATCGCCCGGTTAACGTACATCTTATCACTGCAGCTTGCAATAGCCATTACAATGAGTCCGACAATTAAGGCTGGAAATAATCTTTTTCTTCGTTTCATGCTATTCATTTTTAAGTTTTTGATTTCATTTTTTAGCTGCGGCAAAATTAATACTTTTATTGAATTTCGTCAAAATTCACAGTAAAATATTGAACGGATATATATTCCAGACAATCATCCCTGATGCTGCTGTTCGTTGGTATCGCTGTTGCTGTCCCCGTTATTTTCGTTTTGCTCCAATTGTTCATCGTCATTCTCTTCCACGTATATCTGGCTTACAGCGGCTATAGAATCTCCGTTCCTTAGATTGAGAAGTTTCACGCCCTGGGCGGCCCGGCCGGTAACCCGTATTGCTGAAACAGCCAGGCGAATTGTCATACCGGAACGGTTGATAATCATTAGATCGTTCTTATCTGCCACCCCTTTGATAGCGATCAATCTTCCTGTACGTTTCGTAATATTCAGTGTTTTAACGCCTTTACCCCCCCGGTTGGTGATCCGGTAATCCTCCAATCTGGAGCGTTTTCCGTAGCCTTTCTCCGAAACAACGAGAATGTTCTCCTCCCCTTCTTCAATACAAACCATTCCCACCACTTCATCATCCTCTGATGCAAGTGTCATACCTCTTACACCGGCGGCAACCCTGCCTACGGCTCTGACGTTTTTCTCATTAAAACGGATGGCTTTTCCTTCTTTGGAAGCAAGAATGATATCACTTTCACCGGTGGTCAGCCTGGCTTCGATCAACTGATCGCCTTCTCTTATGGTAATGGCATTTACGCCATTCTGACGCGGACGGGAATAGGCTTCCAGCGAAGTTTTCTTGATAATGCCGCGTTTTGTGCAGAGCAGTATGTAATTATTCCTCACATAGTCTTCCTCTTCAAGGGTTTTGACATTGATATGCGTCTTCACCCTGTCTTCAGGAGCTATGTTGATCAGATTTTGTATGGCCCGTCCTTTTGAGCTTTTCGATCCTTCCGGAATATTATACACCTTCAGCCAGTAACAACGGCCGATTTCCGTGAAGAACAGAATGGTATTGTGCATGGAAGCGATGAACATATGCTCCAGGAAATCCTGATCCCTGGTATTGCTTCCTTTCACACCGATTCCTCCTCTGCCCTGCTTCTTATATTCCGTTACGGGTGTACGCTTAATATATCCCATGTGGGATATAGTGACTACCATATCTTCATCGGCATAAAAATCTTCGGGGTTGAATTCACCGGCCTCATATTCGATGGCTGTTCTTCGTCCCTCATCATATTGCTCTTTGAGCTCAATAAGCTCTTCTTTTATGATCTTATAACGCAGCCCTTCATCTTCCAGCACGCTCTTCAGATAATTGATCTGTTTGAGCAGTTCGGCATGCTCCTCTTTAACTTTATTTCTTTCCAGCCCGGTGAGCTTTTGTAGCCGCATATCCAGAATGGCCCTGGCCTGAACTTCTGTCAGTTCATATTTGCTCATCAGTTCATTTCTGGCAGTTTCAGGAGTGTCAGAATTGCGGATAAGGGTGATTACTTCATCAAGATGATCCAGTGCTATCAACAGGCCTTCCAGAATGTGGGCACGCTCCTCGGCCTGCCTTAGTTCATATTCTGTTCGGCGAACCACCACCTCATGACGGTGCTCAACGAACTTCTCTATCAGGTCTTTTAGGTTCAGCAATTTTGGCCGGCCTTTTACCAGCGCAATATTGTTGACACCAAAACTCGTCTGAAGCTGAGTTTGTTTATAGAGCTTGTTCAGTACAATGTTGGCCACTGCATCCCGTTTCAGCTCATAAACAATACGCGTTCCTTCCCGGTCTGATTCATCATTAACATTGGCCACTCCTTCAATTTTTTTATCGTTGATCAGGTCGGCCGTTTTTCTGATCATTTCGGCTTTATTGACCAGATAAGGCACCTCGGTCACCACAATCTTTTCTTTGCCGTTCTTATCGGTCTCAATTGTGGCTTTTCCCCTGAGCACAACCCTGCCCCTGCCTGTCCGGTAGGCATCTTTCACGCCCTGCATTCCGTAAATGATTCCGCCGGTCGGAAAATCCGGGGCCTGAATTATGTCGGCAAGCTCATCTATCGAGACCTCAGGATTATCAATGTATTTGATGATGGCGTCAATGGTATTCGAAAGGTTGTGGGGCGGCATATTGGTGGCCATACCCACTGCAATTCCCGAAGCGCCGTTAATCAAAAGATTGGGAATTCTTGTGGGCATTACGGTAGGTTCTTTCAGCGTATCATCAAAATTTAGCTGGAAATCCACCGTTTCCTTGTCGATATCTTTGAGGGTTTCAGCCGATATCTTCTGTAGACGCGCCTCAGTATATCTCATGGCTGCCGGTCCGTCACCGTCCATAGACCCGAAATTACCCTGCCCGTCTACCAGCGGATAGCGCAGAGACCAGGGCTGAGCCATGCGCACCATCGATTCATATACAGAAGAATCACCGTGGGGGTGATATTTACCCAATACCTCCCCTACGATTCTCGCTGATTTTTTGTAGGGTTTGTTGTGATAAAGTCCAAGTTCTGACATTCCAAATAAAACCCGACGCTGAACGGGTTTTAACCCATCTCTGACATCCGGTAAAGCCCGCGAAACAATTACACTCATTGAATAGTCAATGTATGCGGACTTCATTTCATCTTCAATGTTAATTTTAGTGAGTCTTTCTTCCTCTGCCATAAATTTATTGTCAATTTGTTACAAACATTTTACTTGTAAGCTTAATCAAGCACAAATTTACTAAAATCAACCCGGGATATCAGGTTATTTTCGAGAATATTTCAAACTTTATTAACAATAAAGTGTTTAAATTTTAGGTATAGATTTTGTACCTTTGTGTTTTAGAATATATATAATTGCTGAACAAGAAAATCATTCTATTGTAATACAATGTGTATAATATAGAATCGTTAGATTTAAATGTTTAGAAAATTAATGGTTGTGGAACTTATATGAATATCTATAACCAAAGAAAGGAGAAAAGATTAAGTATGGATGCAAAATTTTCACAAAGGATTAAAGATGTATTAACCTACAGTAAGGAAGAAGCTGTTCGTCTTGGTAATGCCTATATCGGTACAGAACATCTTTTGCTTGGCATGTTAAGGGAAGGAGAAGGACTGGCTATAGACATACTGGAGTCGTTTGATGTGGATCTGATTCATCTGAAAAAGAAGATTGAAGACCGGATCAGGACGAACGACAAAGTAATGACAGAGACAGAAAACATTCCATTATACAAGACAGCGGAAAGAGCCTTAAAACTGGTTTACCTTGAAGCCAAATCATTCAACAGCAGCACAATCAATACCGGCCATCTTATTCTGGCCATACTGAAGGACCAGAATAGTCTGGTAACCCAATTATTACGCGAGTTTGACATTGATTATGATGATATAAGGTTCGAAATGGAAAGCAAATACAAGGAAACGGAATCCAAAGCGGATTTCGGAGAAGAGGAAGACGACATACCTTTTGGAGGCAGTAAGAAAGGCCAGCATTCTGAAGGGCAAGCCAAGTCGGATACTCCTGTTCTGGATAATTTTGGCATGGATCTTACCAAGTCGGCAGAAGAAAATTCGCTTGATCCCATTGTAGGTCGTGACAAAGAGATAGAACGGCTGGCTCAGATCCTAAGCCGCAGGAAGAAAAATAATCCTGTGCTTATTGGGGAGCCCGGCGTAGGTAAGTCTGCCATCGTGGAAGGTTTGGCAATGCGGATCATCCAAAGAAAAGTATCCAGGGTACTTTTTGAAAAACGCGTGGTTACACTGGATCTCGCTTCAATCGTTGCAGGAACCAAATACAGGGGGCAGTTTGAAGAAAGAATGAAAGCCATACTGAATGAGCTTTCGAAAAATCCCAACATCATCCTGTTTATCGATGAGATCCATACAATTGTAGGCGCAGGTGGAGCCACCGGTTCGCTGGATGCAGCCAATATGCTCAAGCCCGCACTGGCCAGAGGTGAGATACAAACCATTGGAGCTACTACGCTTGATGAATATCGCCAGCACATTGAAAAAGACGGGGCACTGGAAAGAAGGTTCCAGAAAGTTATGGTGGACCCCACCACTCCCGAAGAAACATTTGAGATACTGAAAAACATTAAGGAACGGTACGAAGACCACCACAACGTTAACTATACGGATGAGGCAATAAAGGCTTGTGTTTATCTGACACAAAGATATATCAGTGACCGTTACCTGCCCGATAAGGCTATTGATGCCATGGATGAGGCAGGTTCAAGGGTACATATATCCAATATTGTGGTACCGCAGCGCATACTTGATCTTGAACAGCAGATTGAAGATATCAAGCAGAAGAAGATATCGGCCGTAAAAAATCAGAACTTTGAATCTGCTGCCAACTATCGGGATTCGGAGAAAAAGATGCTGGCCAAGCTGGAAGAAGAAAAGAACAACTGGGAAAAAGAACTGGAGAAAAACAGAGAAACCGTTACCGAAGAAGAAGTGGCACAAGTTGTTGCCATGATGACAGGCGTTCCTGTTCAAAGGATAGCCCAGGCTGAAGGTACCCGACTGATGAAGATGAATGAAGAGTTGAGAAAGAATGTAGTTGGGCAGGACGAGGCCATTGAAAAAGTGGTTAAAGCCATTAGAAGAAACCGTGCAGGACTAAAAGATCCCAACAAGCCCATTGGAACATTCATCTTCCTGGGTCCGACCGGTGTTGGAAAAACCCAAATGGCCAAGATCCTTACACAATATTTGTTTGACTCTACGGATAACCTTATCAGGATGGACATGAGCGAATATATGGAGAAATTCAGCGTGTCCAGATTGGTGGGTGCACCTCCGGGATACATAGGATATGAAGAAGGCGGCCAGCTTACCGAAAAGGTACGTAGGAAGCCCTATTCGGTTATCCTGCTTGACGAAATAGAAAAGGCGCACCCGGATGTCTTCCATCTGCTGCTGCAGGTACTGGATGAAGGTCAGCTTACTGACAGCCTTGGAAGACGGGTGGATTTCCGAAATACCATCATTATAATGACTTCCAATATCGGAAGCCGACAGCTAAAAGATTTTGGTAAGGGTGTGGGTTTCGAAACCCAGGCCAGAAATCAATCCGGTAATGAACTCGCCAAGGGAGTTATACAAAAAGCATTGAAACGCTCGTTTGCACCTGAATTTCTTAACAGGCTCGATGATTTAATCATATTTAATTCACTGAGCAAAGAAAACATCTATGAAATTATCGATATCGAGCTTCAGGGCTTGTATGAGCGCGTACACAACCTGGGTTACGAGGTTGAGTTGTCGGACAAGGCCAAAGGCTACATTGCCGATAAAGGTTACGACGCTCAGTTTGGAGCACGTCCTTTAAAACGCGCAATCCAAAAGTATGTAGAAGATCCGATGGCTGAAACCATCATTAAACAAGGAGTTAAAGAGGGAGATCTGTTGAAGGTCGATTACGATGAGAAAAATGACGAGATAATCATGGATGTGGAAAAATTTCAGAAATCTCAGCTTGAATCGGAATCCGGAAATGAGGAGGAAGGTTCAGTATCCACAGATCTCTCGAAAAAAACAAAAACCAATAAAAACTAATACTTATGAAAAGAAATCAAAATAAGGTGACCTTTAAGGGTAATCCGGTTACCCTTAAAGGCAATGAAATCCATGTTGGAGATAAAGCCCCGGATTTCACGGTACTGGACAATGGATTGAATCCAAGGAAATTGTCCGATTATAAGGGAAAGGTGAAGATATTATCTGTTTTCCCTTCAGTTGATACCAGTGTGTGCTCCAAACAGAACCGCAGATTTAACGAGGAAGCTGCAGGATTAAGTGATGACATTGATATCCTGGCCATTTCCAATGATTTGCCTTTTGCGCTTAACAGGTTCTGTGATGCCGAAGGCATTGACAAGGTAACTACCCTGTCGGACCATAAAGATGTGGATTTTGGTACAAAATACGGATTTCTGATAGAAGAGCTCAGACTGCTGGCTCGTGGCGTTGTTGTAGTCGACCAGAACGACGAGGTGAAATATGTGGAATACGTTCCGGAGATCGGCAACGAACCCGATTATGAGTCAGCATTAAATGTGGCGAAAAATTTAGTTTAGATTTTAGTTTTTCAGTGATGTTGTTAAAAACCTGCGGGAATATTTTCCGCAGGTTTTTATTGGTTTGTTACTACCCCAAACAAATCATACGCTTCTGCTTCCTGAATTCTTACCGGATAAAACTTTCCAACAGTCAGAGAATTATTCTGATTCTTTTTAATTATTACTTCATCATCTACCTCCGGTGCATCGGCTTCGCTGCGGCCGTAATAATGGCGGGCATCCTCCCGGTCGATTAATACGGTCAGCTTTTTCCCGATTTTTTTAGTATTTTTTCTGTAGGATATTTCATGTTGCAAATGCATGATCTCGTCCGACCTTTGTTGTTTAATGTGCGCTGGAACATCATCTTCGTAATGAATCGCCGAATGGGTACCTTCTTCTTCGGAGTAAATAAATACGCCCAGGTGGTCGAACTGTGCTTCCCTGACAAACTCCATGAGTTCGCGGAAATCTTCATCTGTTTCTCCGGGATGGCCAACCAATAAAGTAGTTCTTAAGGTAATACCAGGTATATGTTTTTTAATCAAATATATAAGTTTATATGTTTGTTTTGAATGCATGCCCCGGCGCATTTTTTTCAGCATTTTATCACTGATATGCTGAAATGGAATGTCCAGATAATTGCAAATATTAGAATGGCGGGATATTGTATGAAGCAATTTTTCTGGAAAATCAGCGGGATAAGTATATAACAGACGAATCCATGAAAAAAGATCTAATGTGGATAAGCTTTCGAGCAATCGGGGAAGCTCACGTTTTTTATATAAGTCTAATCCATAGCGGGTTAAATCTTGAGCAATAAGATTGAGTTCCTTAACGCCCTGTTCTGAAAGGTAAGAAGCTTCTTCCTTAATTTTTTCTATAGGTAAAGACCTGTATTTACCTTTTATATAGGGTATAGAACAAAAAGAACATTTTCTATCACAACCCTCAGCAATTTTCAGATAAGCAAAATGGTTCGGTGTGGAGAGGTTGCGCTGATAATTTTGTTCCGGATAATATCGGGCATGAATGTCATTCAAAAATTCTGTCTGTTCGTAAACTCCATAAAAACCGTCCACTTCGGGCATCTCATGCTCCAGTTCCTTTTTGTATCTTTGTGACAAACATCCGATCACATAGAGGCTTTCCAGCTTATTGTCCTCTTTTTTACCGGCATACTCCAGAATGGTTTCAATGGATTCCTGTTTGGCATCATTGATGAAGCCACAGGTGTTGACAATGACGATTTCGCTTTCTTCCGTGTCCTCAAAGGTCACCTGGTAACCATTCAGAGAAAGCTGCCTCGAAAGATATTCAGAATCAACCAGGTTTTTGGCACATCCGAGTGTAATGATATGGATACGGGTTTTCATTTGCATTTATTCCTCCTTAAACAGGGAATCTACGAAAGCTTCCCTGTCAAAAATCTGCAAATCTTCCAGTCTTTCTCCTATTCCAATATATTTAACGGGTATATTGAACTGATCTGATACCCCGATGACCACTCCTCCTTTTGCTGTACCATCTAGTTTAGTTAATGCGAGAGCATTAACCTCAGTTATCTTAGTAAATTGTTTAGCTTGCTCAAAGGCATTTTGTCCGGTAGAACCGTCAAGAATCAGCAAAACTTCGTGGGGTGCTTCGGGGGTTACTTTCTTCATCACCCGTTTAATCTTGGCGAGCTCATTCATCAGGTTGGTTTTGTTGTGCAGTCGACCGGCAGTATCAATGATGGCTATATCGGCATTGTTCGATTTGGCTGAGCTCAGTGTATCATATGCCACTGATGCCGGATCAGATCCCATCTTTTGTTTGACCAGGGGAACACCTACACGATCGGCCCATATCTTTAGCTGATCAATTGCAGCAGCTCTATAAGTATCGGCTGCTCCGAGATATACTTTTTTACCACTGCTCTTAAACTGATAGGCAAGCTTCCCGATGGTCGTGGTCTTTCCTACACCGTTCACGCCAACCACCATGATGACATAAGGTCCGTTTTGGGCCTGGAAATCGGTATTCAGGTTCTCTTCGTTCTCCTTCAACAATCCCGTAATCTCTTCCCGCAATATGGTATTAAGCTCACTGGTATTTAGATATTTATCACGAGAAACCCGGTTTTCAATTCTTTCAATGATTTTCAATGTGGTTTCCACGCCTACATCTGATGAAATAAGCACTTCCTCAAGATTGTCGAGCACCTCATCATCTACCTTAGCTTTCCCGACTACGGCACGGCCCATCTTTTTAAAAACACTTTCCTTAGTTTTTTCCAGGCCCTGCTCCAGCCTTTCCTTATCTTTTGAAAAAATACCAAATAAAGCCATTGTCTTCCGATTTTAATTCAATGTAAGCGTTCTACAAAATAAATAAAAGCTTCCCATACCTCCGGAAGCTTTTATTTAAAGTACGTTTCAATCCGAATGGAACCCGTTTACTCGTGACTGAAAAAGTTTTTGATGTTATCTTTATGTACCATTTTTTGTTCGAATGAATAGGTACCTTTCTGTTTGTTTTTTAAAGATTTGATGCACTTAATAAAATCTTTTCCTGCTGCTGATTTGACCGCTGCAACTGTTTTCTTAGCCATAGTTCAATCTATTTTATTTCTTTATGAACAGTAACTTTCCTTAAATATGGATTATACTTTTTTAACTGGAGTTTACTCGGGGTATTTTTTCTGTTTTTCGTGCTAATATACCTAGAAATCCCCGGTACGTTTGTTTTTCTTTGTTCAGTGCATTCTATCACCACCTGTACCCTGTCTCCTTTTTTCTTATTGGTAGCCATATCCGTAAAATTTTAATATTTTTTAATATACCCGTTTTTTCTGGCTCGCTCAAGTGCCGCTTTCAGACCCTTTTTGTTGATAATTTTCATCCCTGCGGCAGAAACGTTCAAAGTGACCCAGCGGTCTTCTTCCGACAAATAAAAGCGTTTTTTAAAAACATTGGGGTGAAAAACACGTTTCGCTTTTTTATTTGAGTGGGCGACATTGTTACCCACCAAGCCTTTTTTTCCGGTTATCTGACAAATTCTTGACATGTGTCCTCGTTTTTCATAATTTTTTTTAACGGTTTGCAAATTACGTTATTTTTCCTCAAATATTCAAATTATTTCGGCAAATTTTTTCCATTTTTCTCCAATATCAATTTTCGCAACATATTCAAACCTGTATTGGTAGCCTTTTCAATATTAACGCCTCTGTTGCTTCCGAACAGATATTTTTGGGCAACAATGCGTTCATTGTTTGCTGCCGCTATCCAGGTGAGGCCTACAGGTTTATCCGGTGTTCCACCTGTCGGACCTGCTATACCTGATACCGCCACTGCATAATCCGTATGATACAGTTTCATTATTCCCGCAGCCATTTCCTCCACAATCTTCTTGCTCACCGCCCCGTGTCGGTTAAGGGTTTCGCTGCTCACACCCAGCATTTGTCTTTTAATAGCATTGCTATAGGCTACCACTGACCCCGTAAAATAGCGGGAACTACCCGATACAGATACAATTCGGGAAGCAATGGCTCCCCCTGTACAACTTTCGGCCGTAGCTACCGTCTCCTCAAGGGATAACAGTAACTCACCAACGAGTTCCTCGAGTGTTTCATCACCCACATGCACCAGATTATCAGGAATAATATCATACAATTCTTTAATCTTCTCATTTATAAGCTGATTTAACTGCACTGAATTATCCCCTTTACCGCTTAAACGCAGTTTAATGATTCCCGGTGAAGGCAAATAAGCTAGGTTGAGGCTGGCGGGTAATTTTTCCTGCCATTCCTTCAATTTTTCAGCCAGATAAGCTTCCGGTATTCCTTGAGTCACAATATTTTTTTGTATATAACTTTTTTGTATGAAGGTGCGTGTAAATTCGGGCACCACCGATTCCTTCAATAATTTACGCATTTCATAAGGCACGCCGGGCAGAAAAACAAAGTGGGTGTTACGGTGCATCAGCCAGATACCTGGAGCTGTCCCATTCTGATTGATAAAAATCCTGCTTCCCCGTGGCGTTTTTGCCTGTTCCCGGTTCAAACGGGTCAAGTCATACCCCCTTTCTGCAAGAAATTCTCTGATGCGATCCAGCATGTCCTGATTATCTTCCCATTGACAATCAAAATATCGGGTAATGGCTTTTCTTGTGATATCATCAGACGTTGGACCCAATCCACCGGTTATAAAGACAAAATCAGATCTTTGGTTGGCCTCTTCCAAACATTGGACCACATTTTTCTCACTGTCACCCACAGAGGTGATTCTTTGCACATCAAATCCACTGACGGAAAGCTCTGAAGCCATAAATTTTGCATTGGTATCGGCTATCTGTCCGATAAGTATTTCGTCTCCAATGGTAAGTATTTCAGTTTTCATCATTTCCCGCATTTCTTGTGGAAGCTTTCAGGTACCTCAGCCGTTCAAGTAAGGGTGGATGGGAATAGTTGACAAAAACATAAACCGGATGAGGAGTTAGATTGCTTAGATTTTTGACAGACAATCTTTTAAGTGCCTCAATTAAATCATTACCTAAACCAAAAGCAATGGCAAATTCATCTGCTTTATATTCAAATTTTCTCGACAGATTGTTCATGGCAATGCCAATTACTGTGGAAATCGGGCTGTATAACAACCCAAATGTAATGAGGCCGATATGAAAACTGGGCTGACTGACACTCAGAGCTTGCGATAAAACAGGATTGCCGATAAAAAGGGAAAGAATATACAGGGTGATTCCTGTTTGAATTACAGAAAGACCCAGGTTGGCCATGGTGTGTTTCTTTTTATAATGGCCGATCTCATGGGCCAGAACGGAAACAATCTCATTCTTTTTCAACTCATCAATCAACGTATCGAACAGAATGATCTTTTTCTTACGGCCCAGACCACTAAAAAATGCATTGGCTTTGGTCGAGCGTTTGGACCCATCCATTACAAATATGTCTTTCAGGTTGAAACCAGCCTTTCTGCTGAAACTAAAGATGCTCGATTTCAGTTCACCTTCTTCAAGCGGCGACAGTTTATTGAACAATGGTAGTAACCATTGGGTATAAAACATTGTCATAAAAACGCTGAACAAGGTGATTAAAATCCATGTGTAGATCCAGAACATATCACCGGTAACATGATAAAACCAGACTACCAGAGCAAGCAGCCCACCACCCAGAATAGCCGACAGCAACCATCCCTTTAGCTTGTCTGTTATGAATGTTTTTACCGTGGTGGTGTTGAAGCCGTATTTTTGTTCGATAACGAAAGTATCATACACTGCAAAAGGGGTGTTTATGATATCAAAAGCAAACATCAGGATACCAAAAAATATAAGTGGAATAAGAATGGGATTAGAAGTTATGCTTCTGGCCACTTGATCAACAAAAGCAAAACCGTCAAACATAAGCAACAACAGGATGACAATCAGGTTAAATGTACTTGTTACCAGACTCATCTTCTGGTTGTCTATCTCATATTGCTGCGATTTTTTGTATTCTTCTTCGTTATATATACCTTTTAACTCTCCAGGCAGTTCAAGACTGATATTTTTGGCATTCAGGTATTCCAGAATCCGGCCCAGAATATAATCTGCAACAAGAATACCAACAATCACATAAAATAGAATTTCCGGTGCACTCATAACCAGTTTATTTTCAAGTCTACAAAATTAGGAAAAAAATACCATGTGGAGGCAATCATCAGAGGGGCATCTGCTCATCAATTTTATCGAGTTTTTCTTTTCTTTCCCGGAGGGTGTCCAGATATTCCCTGCTTCTCTTTGCATATCCAATATCCAGTGCTTTTTCAGCCCATTCAATGGCCAGATCGATTTTCCCAAGCATTTCACAGGCAAAAGCTATGTTATGAGCTGCTCTGTAAGCTGCATCTTCGCTGTTCAGTTTGAAATTTTTTTTCCAGATATCAATGGCTTTCTGCCAGTTGTTATTTTCCACGTGATCCCTTGCTCTGCGGAAATATCTATTGCCACGGATAAAATAAAACCTTTCTTGTTCCACCCAATAGGGAAACAAAGTATGCCCTATATCGTTTCCCGACCAATAAGCAGCGGAGGAAAAGGCCCGGTTGATATCCACGAGTTTTCTTATTGCTTCTTTTTCAGTTGATCCAAGCCCCTCCCATACAAATTTTTCTTTATAGGAATGTGTGTTGAAAATGGTTTGGGACTGGGGTTCATATATTTTCCAGTTTATCATCGCCTGTATTTTATATATAAAATAATATCCCTCATAATTAGAATCATAAACTATCTCCCGGTCCAAACTGTCGCTGAATTTTAACTGGTGCAATACCATCAGGCCGTCAACATCCAGGCTGTCTGTAATTTGCCTGACCTCCTTCCACTTCAGTGTATCCTGGCGGATGGTATCGGTTTTCATCAGATTTAAAGCATTTACATTAAACCTCGGGGATATTGCCGCAATGTCGGTAATACCCGCCCACAGCTCTTCATCTGTTTTCGCATCAATTTCATCATAAGTTCTGGTGTTGATAACTATCTCAGGTTCCGGTATCAGAAAAGTTAGTGTAAACACCTCTTCCGGGAAAGCCATTTCAGCCGGTTCCATAACGTCGGTTTTCATCCTTTCAATGGGCGAACATGCCGCCAGAAAGAATAAAAACAAAGGTATACTTAATGAAGCAACTTTTTTCATAACTTTTCCAAAATACAAAAATTTCGGGAACGGGTCAAGTTATTTTTTAAAATTCCCCAAAATCAGTTCCCATGATTGATATAGTTAAAGTTTTTTCAAATATCGTTTCCCTTACCGGGCAAGTTTTGCCAAAAAAAGCAAGAATTTGACCGGTAAGGTACTGAGATATGAATTGCTCAGATGCTCATTCCTCCGCACACGGGAATGACCTGGCCCGTAATATAAGTCGAAAGATCAGAGGCCAGGAACAAAGCTGTATTTGCCACATCCTCGGGTTTTCCTCCTCTTTTCAGAGGAATTTGATCAGCCCATTCATTTTTTACTTCTTCACTTAGTTTTCCGGTCATTTCAGTGATGATAAATCCAGGAGCCAGAGCGTTGCAACGGATATTTCTCGATCCCAATTCTTTGGCAACTGATTTGGTAAAACCAATAATTCCGGCTTTAGAAGCCGAGTAATTTGACTGGCCTGCATTGCCGCTAACACCAACTACCGAGCTCATGTTTATAATGGAGCCGGATTTCTGTTTGAGCATGCTTCGTTGAATTGCTTTTGTAAAATTAAACACCGATTTCAGGTTTACATTGATGACTGCATCCCATTGATCTTCTGTCATCCTCATCAAGAGGGTGTCCTGGGTAATGCCGGCATTGTTCACAAGGGCATCGATCTGCCCAAAATCTTTTAATATCTCATTCACAGTATCCTGTGTGTCCTGAAAATTGCCGGCGTCTGATGCATATCCTTTACATGTAACGCCCATTTGATTGATTTGTTCTACCAAATCCTTCATATTTTCATTGTACTCCAGATCGGTGATGGTTATGTCCGCACCATTCTCAGCGAACCTAAGGGCAATGGCCTTGCCTATACCCCTTGCAGCTCCTGTAATTAATGCTGTTTTTCCTTCAAGTAGTTTCATAGTAGATTCCTTTTTGATTTGAAAACAAATTTAACAGCAAAATTATAATTATTATAAAATGAGCCGTCCTATCTTTTCAGAAGATGGTTAAAAAGCGGTAATTGTGTGAATATAGGAAAAGGCTTCATTAAAGTAGGATATCCTAATTTTCGAGCTAAAGTTGACCAGGTAAAGAATTAAACTTTTACTTAAGTTATATTCATTAATTATCATATTTTCAATGATATAATTCTAAAAATAAATTTTAACGAAATGATATTTGATGGAATCCGGAAAATTTTGTCGGGAATAGCAAAACCGCAGATAAATTTCAATAAAAACAAAAGGAGTTCATTTGAATGTTGTTAACAGTATTTCAGATAATTTAATGAAACCATATCAAGTCTTAATTTAAATTTAATTATCTGTCACTTGTTTTCTGTCTTTTTTCTAACATCGACCAGCGTGATTTCATATATCACTGAAGTATAAGGAGGTATGATATCCGTTGAAGATCCGGTTTCTCCAAAGGCTAAGTCGGATTTTAATATCGCCAGGGACTTCTCTCCCTCACGCATTCTCCCGATCACTTCTTCCATACCCTTTATAACCTGCATTTCCTGACCGTAAACAAATTCAAAAGGTTGATTTCTTTGTTTGGTAGAATCAAAAAATTTGCCGTTCAGAAATTTTCCTTCATAATGCACTACCACTGTATCGCCCTTTTGTACTTCAGGGCCATTTCCTTTTTCCATTGTTACATGATATAAGCCAGACTTTGTAGGTTGCCGATCGATCTTTTTTTCTTCCAGGAACTGTTGAAGTACTTCTTTTTCATAATCACCAAAATCCTCAATCCACTTCAGGAAAGCCTTCTTCTCTCTGATGAATTCTCTTTCCTGTCTTACATCAATAAGGTCTACGGTAATTTTCATGCTATCATTCTTGTGAAGAAAATCTGGCATAGAAGTCTCAAGGGTTTGGTTAAAGAAAGGATAAGCCGGAATAATGAAAGTGACCTTTTCACCTTGGGATAAGATCGAAAAACACTCATCAATGGAGCCTTCAAATTCAGGTTGGGTAACCTTTACAGTTCTTCTTCCTTCAAAAAAGGTTGAATCTTCCATGGTATGATAGCTGAAATCTCCACTAATGTAATCTCCGGGTTTAACTTGTCTTTCCCCTGATTCAAATGAATGAAGCTTATAGTAAATTCCGCTGTCGGTTTTGGAATACCCCGGATATTTGGTTTCATTGTTACACGAAACCAATATAATGCCTATTAAAGCAAATAAAGAGAAGATATTGTTCATATAAAGACTTTATTTAAATTCTTTGATTTTATCAATTCATAGTCAACAAGTAAACTTCAAGGGGATATTTTTTTCTGTGAGACTTTCCGAACGATTAAATCATAAACCAGGATAGCCCTGGCCGGTATTCTTTCGGAATCGCCCAGCAGGCCGTGTGCCAAATGGGGCGGAACGATAAGGCGGGCTTTATCGCCCTGACTGAGCAATTTCAATGCCTCATGAAGTCCTGTGACTTCCTCTGTTTCTCCTATACGAAAAACCTTTGCACCTGATGAGTCAGAAGTATAGCAAAGCGTGCCGTCCAGTAATCGGATCTCATAGTCCAGCATGACATAGTCGCCTTCCTCTGCAGTGGTTCCTTCTTCGTCCTTATAAATATCATACCAGAGACCGTACCCTGTTTTTTGCATGTCCCAGTCTCTTCTTTTGATGAAATTTTGTATTCTTTCTTCATCCTTTTGCACCAGAAATTTGTTTATTTCCTTCAGGCTTTTTCTTGTATTTTCTTCATTCAGGGATGATTCAGGAACCGGGCTTCTCTGGCCGGAATGATAATAGGAGTTGACAAAAAGGATAATACCCCCTGTAATCAGAACCGCCAAAACAATAATGAAGATGTATTTCTTATTAATCCACATTGTGTATATGATTCTCTAACAGTTGTTTTTTATATTGAGGCAAAAGGTTCTCGAATTTATCAAGTGTTTCGTCCATGGGAAGCTCAGAATAACCGCCTGCAGCATTTTTGTGCCCACCTCCATTAAAATGATTGGCTGCAAACGCATTGGCCTGAAAATCACCCTTAGAACGAAAGGATACCTTGATGTGGTTTTTTCTTTCAATAAATATCACTGAAAACATAATCCCTTGAATGGAAAGGGGATAATTGACAAAACCTTCTGAATCACCGGACTTGTAGTTGAATTGATTGAGCTCATCCAGGGAAATACTGATGTAGGCAGCTCCGAAGTCGGGAAATACCCTAAGCTTTTGGTAAAGGCAATATCCCAGCAGTCTCATTCTGTCAGGAGAGTATTTATCGTAAACTTTCCAGTAAATATTATCCTTATCAATGCCTTTTTCAATCAGCTTATAAACAACATAATAAGTGTCGGGTAAGGAACTGTTATAACTGAATGATCCTGTGTCCGTCATAATGCCAGTATAGAGGCAGGAGGCAATGGTTTTATCTATGGCATGTTCGCCTCCAAGTATGATGAGCAATTCATAAAGCAGCTCAGAGGTAGAACTGACCTCGGTGGTACTTATAGTGATATCGGCAAAATTTTCCGGGTTTGGATGGTGATCTACCAGTATTTTAGGTGTTGGAGTATTTTTAAAAACCTTTTCAAGTTGCTGAGTTCTGTTCAGCACATTAAAATCAAGAAATACAATCAATTCTGCTCCGGATATCTTATCCAGAGCCAGCTCATGGTTATTTTCATCTATGAGGATTTGATCGTTTCCGGGCAACCAATGGAGAAAGCCGGGATATTCATTGGGAACCAGTACATTAACCCGGTAATTAGAGGAAGACAGATAATGAAAAAGTGCAAGGGAAGAACCAATGGCATCGCCATCAGGATTAAAATGAGTTACAATCAAAACTTCCTGAACATTTGCCAAATATTTTTGTATAGCAACAATTGAGGATCGGTTGATTTTTTTCACAAAAATTCCTCTTTTACATCTTAAAAATGAGCAAAAATAACATATTTTATCAAAATTAATATATATAACAAATAATTTCTATTTTACGTAAAAGCCAAAAAAATTTATGGAAAAAACATTTGCCATAATTAAACCCAGGGCTTTTGAAGAAAATTTAACAGGAGCCATCTTGAACATGATCACTTCTGCCGGTTTCCGTATATGTGGCATTAAATCACTTAAACTTGATGAATCCCGGGCAGAAAAGCTTTATAACATTCATAACGGAAAATCCTTTTATCCTCAGCTCATTCAATTCATAACTTCAGGTCCGGTTATCGTCATGGTCCTCGAAAAAGAAAATGCCATTGAGGATTTCCGGAAGTTAATAGGCCATACCAATCCTGAAAAAGCTGAGCCAGGGACAGTAAGGCGGCTTTTCGGACTGGATAAAACCAAAAACGGAATACATGCAGCCGATTCGCTTGAAAATGTGAAAAAAGAAATGGATCTATTTTTTATGGATGAAGAGCTTGTATAAACAATTCATTTCAGGACAATGTCTTTTATTATTTCTCCTCCCGCCTGTTGATTCAGTCGTTTAACGAGGTCATCCTTTACCATTGAAAGTTCATTGCGGGCAATTGATGAATTAAGGTAAACAAAAAGTTTTTTATCTTTAATATAAAGCTTGGTGGTTTTATTGGAGATCATTTTTCCGACAATGGATTCCCATGATTTAATTAGTCTGACTTCCTTCAATTTATCATCCACATCCAGTGCTTCCAGATATCGCTGGATTACCTCTCCAAGCGTCTGTGTATTTTTTCTACGCATCGTGATTGAATTTTATTCTGTTATTTTTCCGTTTTCACCTACTTTAAACAAACGGTAATCAATATTGCGATTGCTGAGTATGTTTAGAAGTTTTGATTCACTGGTGTCCGTTATAAAAATCTGACCGAAACGGTTATCGGAAACCAGATGTATAATCTGTTCAACTCTTTGCTGATCAAATTTATCAAAAATATCATCCAAAAGTAAAATCGGAGGGAAATCTTTTATTTTTTTTATGAATTCGTATTGAGCAAATTTAAGGGCCACAAGAAAAGTTTTCTGTTGGCCCTGTGAGCCGCTTTTCTTTATCGGATGGCCTTCAATGGTCAGAAAAAGATCATCTTTATGCACCCCTACGGTAGTATACTGAAGTACCCTGTCCTTTTCCATGTTATCGGTAAGGAGTTTTCTCATGCCTTCCTCCTGCAGATGAGATGAATATTCAAGCCGCACTCTTTCTTTTTCTTCGGAAATGTTATTGTAAAAACTCTGGAAAACGGGTACAAGTTCACGTGTGAACTGCATGCGCTTCTTATAAATCTCTGAGCCGAGAGCAATCAATTGTTCATCCCAGATGTCAAGTGATTCGGCATCAAAATAATCTCTTTTTGCGAAATCCTTAAGCAGCTGATTCCTTTGATTCAAAGCCCGGTTGTATCGGATGAGCTTATCCAGATAATCTTTATCGTATTGTGAGATGACCCGGTCTATATACTTTCTTCTTTCTTCACTCCCTCCTGAAATCAGGTTGGCATCAATGGGCGAAATCATGACCACAGGAAGTAAACCGATGTGTTCGGAGAGCTTTCTGTAATTCTTCTTATTCCGCTTAAAGGTTTTCTTTTTGGATTTATGAATGGAACAATAGATTTTTTCGGTCTTGTCCAATCGCACGAATTCTCCCTGCAATAGTGAAAATTCTTCATTGTAACGGATATTCTGGGAGTCAACCGGATTGATATAGCTTTTGCTCATCGACAGGTAATATATGGCATCGAGTAAATTGGTTTTACCTACCCCATTGGAACCAACAAAACAATTGATCTTAGAAAAAAAGGAAAGGTCAACCTGCTGATAATTTTTAAAATTAGTAAGAGACAATGATTTAAGATACATAAAGCCTGCTTTGGAAACCGGCAAAAAAACAAAAAAACACGAATTTTAATAATCCGCCCAATTTTTTGCCCATAAATCTTTCTGTTTAAAGTCAAAAAAATTACTTTTGCATTTCAAAATTCAAAGTTAGCTAAAAAACCAAAGGAAAAATGAGCAAAAAGAAAAAAGATACACAACCAGAACAGTTTGAGTCAGTTGAAAATGCATTGACACGTACTGAGCAATTTATTGAAAACAATCAAAAGATTATCACCTCGGTGGTCTTGGTGATTGTGATTCTGGTTGGCGCTTATTTACTTTTTACCCGATATTATCTGCAACCCATGGAAGATGAGGCTCAGGAACAGATGTTCAGGGCTGAGCAGTAT
>JBKGZA010000037.1:0-20526 GCA_046545815.1 Bacteroidales bacterium | reverse complement strand
TTCGGGATACATTCCGTATATCAAAAATTCTTCCAGCCGGTTATTCAGTTGAATAATATTATAAGATTTGAACAAATCTACAAAAACCCCAGGATAAAGCTTATAGGTCCATATCCTGCCTGTTAAAGGTTCATGCATCCTATTGGAGATTTCAAGTGAAGAAGACAAGGTTACTAGGAATACCGGAATTCCATACCTTCCCGCCTTGTGGAACAAGAATAGGGTTCAAAAAAATCCTTATCTCTTCTTCTGTATTTAATTTGGTTACTAAATGAAGCGGAATTAGTGATTAGGGATGAGTTAATGGGAAGGACCCTCCTAACCTACTTATACAATTTTATTGGAAGAAGGACGGTCTTGCAATAAGTTCACCATGCATGGTGTCTCTGCATCACATATCAGTCATGGACCAGACAGTCATTGAATCCTACCACTGCCTCCGTAAAAGTTACCCAAATACAAACCCCGGAAACCAGAACTTTTGGTACCGCCCTGGCATTGTCCGAAAAAAGCAGCACACCGCTGAAATAGGAATCGAACTGGTTGCCGAAACCAACCCTGAGCGGCTGGAGCCAATTGCCAACTCCAGCATAATCGTAAAAACAAGGCATCGGCCTGTCTCAACAACAACAGAATAACGTCAAAACCAGCTCAGTGACCCCGCTAGGATTCGAACCTAGGGCCTACGGCTTAGAAGGCCGTTGCTCTATCCAGCTGAGCTACGGGGCCGCTAAATTAAGCCATGCAAAAATATAAAATTCTGCCCTCCAAAAAAAGAATTTGTTCGAAATTTACAGCGATACTACATGCTGACCTTTTAAATTCTGATTACTTCCATTAAATTTGCGCATGATCTGAACAATCAATGGAGCAAAGCCTGAAATCAAATATCATTAAGCTTTACCTGATAAAAATCGCCAAATGGTTCATGCTCTTTATGCCGGTGGTGGTGCTTTTTTATCAGGAGAACGGGCTTGAGATGCAGGATATATTTGTACTCCAGTCTATATATTCCGTTGTTATTGTTATTCTGGAGATCCCCTCGGGCTATCTGGCGGATGTGCTGGGCCGTAAAACTACACTGATCATAGGGTCCATTCTGGGTTTTTGTGGTTTTGTGATATACAGTTTATCCTATGATTTCTGGGGCTTTCTGGCAGCAGAAATCACCATGGGTATAGGCACCAGCCTGGTTTCCGGAGCAGACTCCGCTATGCTTTACGATACACTAAAAGCCGGTTATCGGGAAGAAAAATACCTCCAATTCGAAGGAAAAATGGTTTCAATAGGGAATGTTGCCGAAGCCGTAGCTGGTATATTGGGGGGATTTCTGGCTGAAATCAGTCTCCGGACCCCTTTTTATGCACAGACAATAGTAGCATTCATCGGCATTCCAGCTGCCATTATGTTGATTGAACCCATCCGCCGGGAAAAAATTACCAAGATGAATTTCAATGACATATTAATTATTGTAAGGCATTCGCTTCATGGAAATCCCCACTTAAAATGGAACATCATCTACTCGGCTGTAATCGGTGCCTCCACCCTTACAATGGCCTGGTTTGTTCAGCCCTATTTTAAACACGTCGACCTGGAACTGTCTCTTTTTGGAGTATTCTGGACACTGCTCAATCTTTCGGTAGCCATCACTTCATATATCGCTTACAAGGTGGAGCACCGTCTGGGAAAAGTCAAGATGATTGTATCCATCACCATGTTTCTGCCACTCTTTTATCTAATACTAAGCCAGATCCATGTTATCTGGGGCATTTCCGTCTTGTTCCTGTTTTATCTGATGAGGGGGCTGGCCACCCCCGTTCTTAAAGATTACATCAACCGGCTGGCGGAAAGCAACACCCGCGCTACTGTTTTATCGGTGCGCAATTTCATGATCCGTTTATTTTTTGCAGGAATTGGTCCTTTTCTGGGTTGGTACACCGATCACTATTCCTTATCCAGTGCACTGGCTATGTCTGCAGCCACATTTTTTGTCCTGGCGGCTATTACAGGAGGGTTTTTATTGAAATCACGAAAATATGCATCTTAAATAAAGCCTGCCAGGAAAGTCCTCTGTGTTCCTCAGTGACTCCTTCGGTGTTCTCGTGTGGTAAATATCATCTATTGAAACCCCCGGATTTTCAGAGAATAAACACGGAGCAACACAGAAACCATATAGAAAAATATTACCAATTTTTGACTTTATAGACACTCTCTTCCAAGATGCATATATATATATAACATACAATACAAAAAACTCCTTCACAAGCTCAAGAACCCAAATATCACGACTGTCTTCAGTCTCTATAAATTTTGGCCACTCCCCTGTCTTATTATCCGCTAAATGTACTGCCCGGGCTAATCTATAGCCTCATACTCTCCTTTTCCCACACCACACACCGGACACCTCCAGTCATCAGGCAGATCCTCAAATGGGGTTCCTGGTTTAATGTTTCCCTGAAGATCGCCTTCTTTGGGATCGTAAACATGTCCACATACTCTGCATTTGTATCGTTTCATAGGCTATAACATTTAAAAGTTTGAAATGTATTTACTGATCTATAATGCAACTTTTTTAACGGCATCCATCACGGTACCATCAACCCATTTTACAACGGCAACGAGCTCATCTCCCAGCTCTCGTCTGGCAGGCTTTCCGCAAATCTTTTCTGCCTCTTCCCTTAACGCCTCAATACTTTTTACCGGCAAACGGGATTTTTTGGCTTTCTCAATCAGATCGGTTCTTCGGGGATTAATGGCAATGCCTCTCTCCGTTACCACTACATCAATCAACTCTCCCGGACCGCAAACGGTCGTCACCTCCTCGGTGACTAAAGGAATTCTGTCGCGGAAAAGCGGAACAGATAAAATCACCGTTTTGGAAAGCAGGCAATCCTGCCATTCTCCAATACCATGTAACAAATAACCATCGGAATGGCTCACCACATTGGCGTTAAAATTTACATCCACCTCAGTGGCTTCCAATATTGCCACATCCACCAGTCCGGCAAAGTTACCCTTTCCGTGATAATTATAACTTGCAAAAGGACTGGCCCACAAGTGGTTCGGATTATCCCTCATCGATCGCAAGCCTTCCTGATCAAAGGGTTGATCATTCAGAAGATATTTTACCAATCCTTCTTCCAGCATGTTAACCAGATACTTGTTGCTTCCTCCGCAGGCAAATCGCGATTTTATTCCCTTTTCCCTCATTTTTCCGGCAAAGAAATCGGCAATGAACGGGGAGATTCCTCCCACCCCTGTCTGGAAAGAAAATCCGTCTCTCATTATCCCGGTGGCATAACAGAATTCAGTGGTTATCTCAGCCAGAAGCAATCTCTCGGGGCTTCTGGCTATGCGGGTGGTGCCCGAAATGATCCTTTCCGGTATCCCGATCCGCTCCATCTCTACGGTATAATCCACATAATTTCCTTGTATCTGCCATGGAGTACATGGAAATTCAACCATGTGGTCAGTAACTACAATCACCTTATCGGCATATTGGGCATCGGCAAGGGCAGACCCTAACAGGCCGCCGGCAGAAGGTCCGTACAGACCGTTGGCATTACCAAAGGAATCGGCACAACTGGCACCGATGACAGCAATATCAATATTTACCTCGCTATCCTGCACAGCCTGATAACGTCCGCCATGCGAACGGATGACGCCTGTTCCCTGCATCCCTCCTTCGGAGGTAAATTTTCCAAGGGGCCCGTTCATGCCACCCTCGATGTGATCAATGGTGCCATCCTCCAAATACCGGATCAAATGTTCATGGCAGGGAAAGGAGGCAGAAGGGAACCATACCAGGTCTTTTACCCCAAGCTGGTGTATGGCATCAAACAACTGACTGGCAAGAAGATCTCCGTCCCCGAAACAGTGATGTGTGGAAATGGTCATGCCGTCATTTATACCGGCTTTCTCAAGGGCTTCTCTAAGCGAGGTTATTCGTTTATCTCCGTTTGAAGGATAATCTGCGCATGAGCGAATGGGGGGTCCGTACTTTGTTCCCCCAGGCCGGTAATTAGCTACCCCCTGGTAAAGTATGACGCGCTCTCCGTTTACTTTCTCCGGAACATATCTGCCTAACGAATTTTTCACAAGGTCTTTGGCTGGCTGTCCCATATTTTTTTGAATTATTTATAAATAAATGATAAAACAACCTCCATTGTCAATGGTTTACTTGCTGTAAAAATAGTTTAAAAACCGGCATTTACAAAACTTCAGCTCAGGATATAAACTTCTCCCTCCAGCTCTCAGGTATCAAACCCAAAAATATTGCAAGATCAAGTGTCTTCTGGGCACGCTTTACCACCGGCGGATCAACCATTTTCGTACCCAGGGCAACAACTCCCAAACCTTTCTGCTCTGCTTCATAAGATGCATTCACTATCTTCTTTGCTTCTTCAATTTCTTCCTCCCCCGGAGCAAAACCCTCACGCACAGGCTTGATCTGCCGTGGATGAATGCATCCCATTCCCTCAAAACCCATCGATTTGCTTTCCTTTACAGCAGATTTCAAACCTGCTTCATTACCAACGTCAGAAAAAACAGAATCTATAGGCTGAATCCCGGCCGCTCTGCAGGCATTGACAATACGTGAGCGGGCATAAAATGCCTCATAACCCCCACTGGTCCTCTGGGCTCCTATATCAGCGGTATAATCCTCCAAACCAATGGCCATCGCAACCACTTCATCCGAGGCAAGAGCAATATCATAGGCATTCTCCACACCTTGCGCACTCTCTATAACGGGCATCAAAAAAATATCATTTTCGGTATGATGCTCGTCTTTAATATTATGAATCTCTTTTTCAACTTCATAAACCTGCTCTGCAACTTCACACTTGGGTATAAGTACCACATGTACATTATGTGGTACCACATACTTCAAATCCTTCAATCCTGCCGGAAACCTGTTGATCCTTACCATGCGCTCCGCTCCATGAAAATTGAGCCCCCGCAGTGCATTACGTACCAGGAACCGGGCTTCCCGCCTCTTATTAGGCGCTACGGAATCCTCAAGGTCAAGAACAACCCCATCGGGTTGATGAATTCCTGCGTTGATCATCATTTTAGGGGTATTGCCCGGAAGATATAAGTGGGAATAACGAAATTGATCCACTTTGCTGGCATACCTGTTTTCTTCCAACATAGGCAGCAGATAAGGTTCATCCGGCCCTACGAGCTCCTTCAGGGCTGTCTCGATACGGGCAGCAATAACCAAAGGCAAAGCACCGGTATCTTCAATATCTAACCGGGCACTCTTTACTTCATAAAAATTCAGAATGGCTTTCGCCATATCCTGAATGGCTTCACCATAAATTGCCTTGACTGTACTCTGAATATCAATATCATTGCCTCCCCTGCCTCTTAATTCCAGAGTTACAAAACAATCTGAACGGACATTTTCGCCTTTGTTTCCCGCATAAGCAATATTTTCACTCATATTGACGATATTTTTGATTTGAAAATGGAACCCTTCTTTCTGCCATAATAAAAACAATACCAGGAAACATGACAGAATATTCAGGCAAATACAATTACCTCTCCTCGTCTTGGACAGGTTATTGCCACAAAAACCTTATAAATATAAGTAATTTGTAAGAATCAGAATAAATTTAATACAAAAATACTTTACCTGTGCACATCCTTCTGCACCTATCTTGTGTCACACCCAACATTTCCAAAAACAGGGCCTTAAGGAATAACCTCCCGGATATTAATCCAGGTGGATGTTTCCCTTTTCAATGTATTCCTGAAGCGTACAATTCGACCATACCGTGGTATATTTATCATTGGTGGCCACATAAATTTCCAGTTCGGTATCTTCCAGGTATCCCAAATTCTTCAGTAATTTTCTTATGGCTTCAGGGTTCGATAACATCTTATAAAGAGAACCTGAAAGCGAAGAATTGTAAATACGTTCAAGAAAACGAAAATATTTCTCCCTGTCTTTGGGCGCGATATAAGTGTACACATATTCCCTATCCTTCAGAAAGGATTGAAATGCCTGTTGCTTCCGCAACATTTGATCAAAATCTTTCATAAACCAATTATTCTGATGCCATGCTAAAAATACAGAAAGAATCAATTGCGGTCAACAGATGAAAAGGATAGGCAGTAAAATAATTGCGATTTTTCAGATTTGATCAGTAAAGCAAAACAAAATATTTATTTGGTTTGAATAAAAATTCTCTGCCTGACCGGGTATTTTTATCCGGAAATCTTGCTATGCAGCCAGATCATGTTTTCAGCCAGTCGCGTAACAATTTTATATCCTTCCTCATCATTCTGAACCTCCCCCGGTTCCTTAGCAACGGCTACGTTCCAGTATTGGGAGCCGGGGACAATCATATCGTTGATAAAGAAAAAATTGTTTATGGAGTGAAATGCAGGCATCATGCCTGCACGGCGTGCCACTGTCACGGCTGCACCGATTTTTCGACTCAGGAAACTGCCATTGCCCTTAATCACATATCCACAGCGATCAATAAAAGCCTTTGTTTCAGACGTCATCTGGGAAAAATAAACAGGAGAGCCAATTACTATGGCATCGGATCTTTTCATCTTTTGAATATATTCATTAATGTCATCCCCCTCCAGAATACATCTTTCATCTTTATTCTTTCTGCATTCCATGCAAGCTGTACAACCCTGAAGAGGTTGACCTCCCAGTTGAATAAACTCGGTGTAAGCGTTCCACTGAGAAAATACATCTTTCATTCGTGTCAGCAGATGCGCTGTGTTTCCATTTTCCCTTGGGCTTCCATTAAAAAGGACTACATTCATAACGGCTTGACTGTTATTAGATTTTTATACGAATCAGAATATATCGGTTTTGTAAAATGATATTAATCAATTAAGAAGCCGAAAATAAAATAAAAAAATGGATTATTAAAATCAATCCTTTTAAAACAGGCCCAACAGGCTCGAATACAATTTAATTAATAAAAATGTGCTTGTTATGTGAGTATTTTTACATAAATTGCGCTCCGGTTATTTTTAGTATGAATTTTATAAAGCACTGTATGTTAAAAAATTTGTTTGAAACGGGAAGTTCTACCAAAAATTATTACCAGACAATCAACAACACGTATGTGAATGTTTTCAATAAATACCTGATGTTACACTATCCTTTCTTTAAGGATAAAAACGAAAGCCTTGAAAAAAGACAGGTGAATCTAACCGACCATTGTATTTCCAAAATCGGGGCCATTCAAAATAAAACGGTTCTTGAAGTAGGGTGTGGTAATGGAACCCAGACTATCTACCTATACAATAATTTCCAGCCGGGAAAAACAATAGGTGTGGACATCAACCAAAATAACATTGAGTTGGCGCAGGACTTAAAGAATGGCCATGACAAACTGGAATTCCATGTGGACGATGCCCAGAAACTCGAGAAAATTCCGGATAATTCCATTGACATTCTGTTTTGTATTGAAAGTGCCTTTCACTATCCCTATAAAAAAATATTTTTAGAACAGGTGGAACGGGTATTAAAACCTTCAGGGGAATTCCTTATTGCAGATATACTCTCCAAAACCGATAAAAAAAGATTTCCCTGGATTGAAAAATGGAAAAGAAAGATGAGCTTTTATCACTGGACAGAAAATCAGTATGCCAAGTCATTCCGGCAAACCAGTCTGGTTGTGGTACACAAGGAAGACATTACCCATCAAGTGATTAAAGGTTACAAGGATTCGGGCACCTGGATAAAAAGGAGGCAATGCAACAATTACTTGAATTATCTGATGTTAAAGCTTTTTGTTTTTATCCAGGTGGCCACGAATGTGATCCTTCTTCAAAATCGCCGGAAATATCTCATCTTTGTTGGCATGAAAAACTCAAACTGAGGAGATACTTTCAATGACAACCCGGATGAAGTATGAATCCTCTTCATAAAAGAAATTTAAGGAATAAGGGTCCATACATCATAATGTTTTGTGGATAACCTATTCTTTTTTGGTTCTCCAGGTAATCGTAACTTTTTCCTTACCCCAATTCCTGGCCTTTTCAACATCGTCTCCCATATAGATGTCGATTTTCTTGTGCCAGCGTCTGTGCATCTTATCGGTAACCACGTACTCTCCCGTCAATCCTTCAATATTTACCCGGACTCCATAAATCAGGCCTGAATCCAGCAGATCCCTTGATACGGCAATGGCTTTAATACCCGGTTTCAGTGTATCGCCCCACGCAGCTATCCGTGGGTTACCTAAAGTTTGGTTTTTATGAGAGTTATAAGCTGTGGCAGTTACCTCCAGCTGATGTTCTTTATATTCGGGTCCGCAAGAGACAAATGCGCCGGATATCAATACGGTCAGCATCAGGTAAAACACCCCGGTGTAATGATGCCTTTTTGTTATACATGGCAGAATATTCATATTGTTTGAAACTTAATTTAATGAATGAACAAAAAACATTGCATCAGTCTATGGCAAAAAATCTAAAAACAACTTTCCCTTTTAATAATCGATCATCTGTTCCGGTTGTTATATTAAGCAGGTGAAATTAATTAAATTTTGATCTTATTGAACAGCAAGCTTCCCAACAGGAGCATCGCAACCAGGAAACCTCCAAGGGCGACAAAACAAAGCAAGGGATCCAGTTGGGAAGCCCCCAGCATTCCGTAGCGCATTCCTTCAACGCCGCGAGGTTCTGATGTGTTGTCTCATTCGGTCACCGGCACTGGCCTCCTGTTCCCTTATGGTTTTTCCGGTATATCTGAGAAACACATCCTCTAACGTCGGTATTTGTAGTGAAACCGATTCAATGGGAACTTCGTTCAGCATCTTGATCACTTCAACGATGTGCTTTTCTGCATTCTGAAGAGTAACATCCACAAAGCTATTATGCTGGGATAATTTGTTCAGCCAATCCACAGGAGCCAGTTTCTCCTTTACTTTTGCAGTTTCACTTGATTCAATCCTGATCACACTGCCTCCAATCTGTTCTTTTAAAGCCTTCGGCGTATCCAGGGAAATGATCTTTCCCATATCAATAATGGCCACCCGGTCAGAAAGTTTTTCCGCCTCATCCATATAATGGGTTGTCAGTATGATGGTGACTTTTTTCTCCTGGTTCATGTTTCGGATATAATCCCAGAGATGATTACGTGTTTGCGGATCCAGCCCCAGCGTGGGCTCATCAAGAAAAAGGATTCTGGGTTCATGCAGCAGCCCACGGGCAATCTCAAGTCTTCTTTTCATCCCCCCGGAAAAATACTTTACCAATTGCTTTTTTCGGTTGTCCAACTCAACCAGGCTCAGCAATTCATTGATCTTTTCCCTGCTCTTTTTCATTCCGTAAAGCCTTCTGTGAATGTCCATATTCTCCAAGGCAGTCAGCTCTTCATCAAGCGTGGGATCCTGAAAGACCACCCCAATGGACCTTCTCACCTCTGCCTTCTGAGTCACCACATTATATCCGTTGACCATTGCCAACCCCTCTGTTGGGGATAGCAAAGTGGACAAAATGGACAATGTAGTGGTTTTTCCTGCCCCATTGGGGCCGAGGAAACCAAATATCTCCCCTTCCCGGATGGAAAAACCAATGTCATCCACCGCAGTCAGATTCCCGAACCGCTTAGTCAGATGCTCCACTTTAATCAGTTCCATATGATAAAAAAATATGTATTCGTTTATCCTCCGCTAAATCCCATAAAATTTACAATTCCAGTAATTTCCACGATTCGCATTTCGGGGGAACCTATGAAGCTGTAGAAAATATGCTGGATCATCTGAGACGCTCAGGATACCCCCTTGGGATTGTTACAGGAAAAAGCCGTGCTGCCTGGAAAATTACAGCGGGGAAATGCAGGTTTACTTCTCAGAAAGCTCTTTCTTCTGCCTATCATACTCCTCATCGCTGATTTCACCACTCAGATAGCGTCTGCGCAGATTTCTTAAGCTTGTACTTCTGAAAGTTCGTTTTCCCCTTTTGCCCATACGGCGAAGCAACATCCATACAACCAGCAGGGCTATAATCAGAAGCAGAGTAATTTCCAGGTCCGATCCTTCATTGCTCTTTTGTAATAATATCACCAATATATTCATCATACCATCCATTTCAATTTGCAACTCTGACCTCCCATGATACGGATATTACAAAATAGAAATTATTCAATAAAAATCAAAACAATATGGTTCTAAATTTTGGAATTCATTATATCCAACATGGAATTTATAAACCCCAGATAATCTCTTACAAAGAAAAAAGACACCCCGAACCCAGATCGGGCGATAAGGATGTTTTTCTTATTATGATGCTTTATTGTTTAGCAAGGAATTAACTTTCAAATAAAGTTTCATTCTAATGCACCTGGGGTACTTCGTCAAGCTCAACATCGAACGTGAGATTGGCCATACAATCATCATACTTCTGAATAAGCTCTTCCTGGTTCCTGGCTCCTAAAAACATATTCCCCAGTTCGTAGCTATAGCTGTCCTGCCCCTGTAATTCGGAAAGGTGCATGCCTTCCTTTACATGTAATTTTAATGTCAACTCAGGATATTTCTCCTGAAGTTTGCTTACTTCCTCCCGGCTGGGCACTTTTTTCACCCTTCCCGATTCATATATCCGCAGCATGAAATTGCTTGCAATCCGGTATTTACCCTTGTATTCAAGGGCTGTCGGCCTTCTTCCGAGTGCAAGATTTAGCATGATCGAATGATGGGATATGCCATGCACCTTTTCAAAGATATCGGTATGGGCCTGGGATATTCTCGGATTGATTTCAAGCAAAAATATTTGATTTACTGTATGATTATAGAAAAATTCAATGTTAAATGCCGAATTGTTCAGACCGATCTGAGTCATGGCCCTCCTTGCCAGATCTGCCATCCGAAACTGAATTTCCTGGGGAAGAGAAGAGGGATATTCATAACGTGTAAAAGATGAGCGGTCTTCCTCTCTTACAGAATCAACAATTCCATAAATCACCACTTCTCCGTCATAAACATACCCTTCTACTGTACATTGATGACCACTAATGGGGGATTCAGCAATACAGGTTTCTTTCATGTAGGCAAATTCTTCCGGAAGGTGGTAGTTTCTGAAGATATAATTAAAAGGCTCAGCCATATAATCAATGTGATCCCTAACTTCCTGCATATGATCATTAAAATCATACTCGCTGTTGATCCTGTAAGCCAGGAATGAACGGAATGACTTAATGGGCTTAATCCAGAACGGAGGGATCATCTCTATCTTCTGATAAGCCTGATCGTCAAAAGGATCAAAAGCCATAAACATGGGAACGCTTCTCGGGATTACCTTATTTTGTTCCAGTCTGCTCCAGTACTTGTGTTCGCATTTCAACACACTTTCCAGCGAAGGACCAGTTAATCTGTACCTTTCCGCAATAATGGGTACCAGATCAGTACCGGGAAAATCATAGTAGCTAACTATGGCATCAATCTTCCCGTGTTGGTCGATCCGCTGAAAGGCTGTTTCTATTAGCGATTTCATGTCGAATTGCTCCAACCCCCGCATCTCTTCATATTTAACTGCAGGATGAAAATCGCATTCCTTTGCCTCAGGCAACCTTTTGAGCTTCTCAAGATTGAAATCATCGAGGCCTACAACAAAAACTTGTTTTTTGCCAGTCATTTTCTGTTCTAAACAATTAAAAGATTAATAATAATGAATATTTAAGCGTGCCAAAACTCATAAAAAAAATTGAATTTATAGCTATTCCCGAAAAATTTTTACAAATATTTGCGTTCGAATACAAGCATAATCTGTTTAAACTCTACTGGTATAAGAGAATAAACACTTTCTGTGATATTTTAGGCGCTTAAAGCGCAACCTGAACCAACATGTTGTTCAAACTTAATCTAAACATTGGTTTCTTCCGCGAAGCGCTTTTTTTCAGGCTTTTCCTGAAAAAAGGCAGTACCTTACCGGTCAAATTCTTGCTTTTTTTGGCAAAACTTGGCCGGTAAGGTCCTGCTCATAGGATTTTCCATAAAGAATGGCATCTGCTATGGCAATAGTAAGAAACGTATCATCTGTGAAAGAGTTCAAACCAGTAAAAAAGTCGAAATCAATTGATTTTACCGGAATTACCTCAAATCTTGAACCAATGATGTCGCCGGCAATTGCTCCTAACATGGCAATCTTCTTATCATATCTTCATGTTCCGGGTATTTTCTGATCATCTCATCCCGGGAGAACAACTCAAAATCTTTAAAATGGAAGCCGGGCGCCATGTTACAGCTAACCAAAACAAAACTGGCCGGTTCCTTTACTTCTCCCCCAAAGATGGTCCCGCCAGGAACCAATAAGGAAAGATGCTGATGCTCATCCGGATCATTGCCGAGAATATATTCCTCAAATTCACCTTCGGGGGTGAAAAAATACAGATTCATCGGCGAACCATAGTGAAAATACCAGTGTTCATCATATTTTAGCCGATGGAAACGGGAAGGTATGCCCGAGGGAAGTAAATAAAATATGTTCGTAGCCAGGCTCCGTCCATCTATTTCCTTCTGACTCCTGTATGTTTCCCTGTAGTAACCACCCTCAGGATGACTGCTTAAATTCAGCTGTTTTATCCAATAATCCGCACTGTATTTATTCATTAGGCCCCAGTATTATATTTTGTGACTGCACTTGACGGATTACATTACAAAATTGACAATTGGAATTCAATTATTATACATCCGTCAAATTACAAAGATATTAAATCAAACAATTTGAGCAATTCATTGAATTTTTTAGCACGAATTACTATTTTAGACGCCATTCAAAACCTCGGAAAGAAACCTCAGCCGATTTGAAACGTAAGAAAAATTATACCATATTGATTGGTGACGATTCAGAACTGGATTTAATGCTTGCTGAACAGGTACTTACATCGTATAATGAGAATTATGAGATTCTTACCGCTCATGATGGTTTGGAGGTTTGCGAAAAAGCACTCAGTCAATACCCTGATTTGATATTCGTGGATCTTGATATGCCTCAGATGAACGGCATTGAAGTGATTCGTTATCTTAAAGGCAACCACTGCACCCAACATATTCCTATCCTTGTTATTACTGCCACAAATAAATTTCAGGAGGCTTTTGATGCCGGAGCAATGGATTTAATACAAAAACCACTGGTCAAAGACAGTCTGATCATACGCACCAAATCGGCTTTGAATCTCGTGGACTATTACCGGGCCATCGAAAAACAAAAGCTGGAGATTGAAAAGAGGAACCACAAAATCATAAAACAGCACGAAGCGGTGCTTCGGCAAAAAGAGATCATCAACAGAAAGGATAAGGAAATTACAGCGGACTTAAAATATGCGAAAAGGATACAGGATGCAATTCTGCCTAAACAATCACTTTTCAGCGAAATTTTCCCCCGGCATTTCATCCTCAGCATACCCAAACATATTGTAAGCGGTGACTTTTACTGGATTGACAAAAAAGATGACAAGGCTGTTATTGCCGTTGGAGATTGTACCGGCCACGGAGTCTCCGGGGCATTGATGCACATGATGGCGCTTGTTTTTCTCAATCAGACCCTAAAACACAAATCCCTTGAAAATCCCAGTGACATTCTTGAAGAACTAAGAGACTATGTGATCCGATCTCTGCAACAAACAGGTAACTGCGGAGAGACCCACGACGGGATAGATATGGCATTGTGTACCATCGACTATAAAAATCATATTGTTAAATTTTCCGGTGCAAACAATCCGCTTTATATCATCAACAACCAGGAATTCCGGGAGATCAGAGGAGATCGTATGCCGGTAGGAATTAACTTCAACTACAATAAACCTTTTACTACCCATGAGATACAATTAAAAAAAGGAGATACACTGTATTTATTCACCGACGGTTTTCCCGATCAATTTGGGGGACCCAAAGGGAAAAAATTCAGATATAAATATTTTAAAGAATTATTTATCAGCAGCAATGGTTCATCTGTCAAAAAGCAAAAAGAAATTCTGGAACAAACTTTTTATAAATGGAAGGAAGGATATGAGCAGCTCGACGATGTTTTGGTCGTGGGAATTAAAATCAACTGAATTTCAAAATTCAAAAATCCGTAAACTCAAAACATGCATCTCCCTCATGCTTGTTCTCGCTTTATGGTTGTTTTTCTCTCCGGGCCGCTATGCAGTAGGGCAGACAATGAGCCAGGAAGACAGGAAAAAAGTGGAGCAATATGAGGAACAGATAGCCAGGCACCAAAACGAAAACAACATAAAAAAAGAACTGGAATATTCCAATAAAGTGGCTTTCATATATTGGCAGAACAACGATTATGATAAGGCAGAGAAGCATTTCCAGCGTTGTATGGAAATTAACGAAGAATTGAGCAACAAAAACGGGGTGAAACTCATAAGCTATTACCTGGGCATGATCTACACCGAAAAAGAACAATACGAGCAAGCACTTGAATCTTTCAATAAAGGTTTAAAAATAAGCAGAGAACTGAATCTGAAAAACAGCATTCTTTCCGGTTTAATCAATCTGGCCCAGACTCACCAGATGATGAATAATTATAAACAATCTAACCAATATACAAAGGAGGCTCTTTCTTTAGCCAAAGAAGAAGATGCCATGCAATCGGTAAGGTCATGTTACGGCCTGCTTTCTGAAAATTATAAACAATTGGGTGATTCTGAGAAAAGCATCAAATATTTCGATATGTTCTCTTCCATTGATAAGCACTTAAAGGAAGAACAGATGTCAGAGATTAGGGAAAAATCGGAGAGCCAAGTCGATCAAGCAGAAAATGAAAAGCAAATAAAACAGAAAAAACTGGAAGAGGAGGTCAACAAAAGAAAAACCACAGAGGACAGCCTGCAGGAAGTTGAACGCATCAACCGGGAGAGACAAATGCAACTGGAAATGCAGGAACTGGAAATCAAAAAGAAACAGGCCCAGCTCAAAGTTGAAAAAACCATCCGCAATTCCTTAATAATTGGTTTTGGTTTAATTACAGGATTCTCCATACTGCTGTTCCATATTTACAAACAAAAGAAAAAGGCATATAAAAAACTAGAAGAACAAAATCAGTATATCAATACACAAAACAAGCAGATTCAGGAACAAAAACAAAAACTGGAGATTCAAAACAAAAAACTCAACGATAGCCTGAATTATGCACAAAACATCCAGTCCGCCATATTGCCCATCAGGTCTCAGTTAAAAAAAGAATTTGACATATTCATTTTTTACCGGCCGAAAGATATCGTTTCAGGTGACTTTTACTGGTTTACACAGATATATGAAGATGGTATGCCCAAACCCATAACATTTCTTGCAGTAGTGGATTGCACAGGTCATGGCGTGCCGGGTGCATTTATGTCGATGATCGGAAACCGGATATTCAATGAAATCATTGCCGAGAAACGCATAATGGAACCGGCAAAAATTTTGGAATTGTTGAATCAATATATTGTTGAAGCCCTGAAACAGGAAACTACCGATAATACGGACGGCATGGACGTATGCCTTATCAGCATGGAACATACCCAAAACCATATGAAACAAATCCGGTTTGCAGGTGCCAAACGGCCTTTATATTATTACAGTAAAAGCGAAGGAGAAATAAAGAAAATTAGAGGCAACCGTTACTCTATCGGAGGCATCAATAAGAATAAGAAAGAAAAAGAATTTACCTCCAGTGTGATCAATCTGGAAAAAGGAGACATACTATACCTGACAACGGATGGTATCTTCGATCAGGTAAATAATTTCAGGAAACGATATAACAGCAAACGGTTTTTAAAAGTACTTAATCAAAATGCAGACAAATCTTTGAATGTTCAACACCAGGAAATGGCAATGTCTCTCGATGAGTTTAAGGGAAATTCCGAACAAAGAGACGATATCACCGTACTGGGTGCAAAAATCATATAGACCATGCAGGAAAAAGAAATTGCCAGTCAAATAAGTACACACCTGATAGAAGCTAAGCGAAGCCTCATCGCTTATGAAGGTCCCTTTTTTATCGACCTGCTCACCATATTTGGCAATTACCTTAAAATAATGACAGAAAACAACTCACTGATCCAAAAAAAACTGTTTAAGATTTATGTTGAGTTGTCCCAAAATGTGGCATATTATGCAGAAGAATATATAACCATCGAAAGCGAATCAAAAAGAATAGGAATCGGAGAATTAAGAATTACAGAAGATCTCGATCAATTCCAACTGATGACCAAAAACCTGGTAAAAATAAAAGATGCCAATTTGTTATCCCAGCGGTGCGATATTATCAATAACTCTTCACTGGAAGAGCTTAAAGGTTTGAAAAGGGAATTGAGAAAAAGCTCAGAAAGCAATAAGCTCGGTGCCCGTATAGGGCTGGTCCAGGCCAGACTAATCTCCAACAATCACCTGGATTTTGACATCATAGAAAAAGACAGATATTACTCTTATTTTAAACTGACGATAAAATTTGACAAGAATGAATAACATCAACTTTGAGCGGACACATTCATCTCCTTATTATCCCGGTATTAAATTCAATGCTGAAACAGGGGTTTGTGAAATAGAAGGAGAATCATATATGGAAGAAGCCTACAAATTCTATCTTCCGTTAATCAATTGGATAAAGGAATTCACTGAAAAAGAAAAACGCAAAATATACTTCAATGTCAAACTGCGGTATTTTAATACAAGTACTTCCAAATGTCTGCTGGACATGTTTGAACTGTTGAAAAAATATACCAATGAAGGCGGTGAGGTTGAAATCACCTGGTACTATGACCCCGAAGACCCGGATATGATTGACGAAATCAATGATTTTGAAAGGGAAGCCGAATTAGATTTCAACATCAAAGAACTTCAAACCTAATTTGACCGGTAAGGTACTAAATCGGCTATCCATGGATTCCTTTGATCACTCCTCCATCAACACTGATGGTTTGACCCGTAATATACTCTGATTCCGCCGACAAAAGCCATCCTGCCAGAGAAGCAAGCTTTTCCGGATCTCCGATAAAACCTACTTTTGTTTGTCGCTTCATTTTTTCTCTGGCTTCCTCCAGGGAAATATGCTCAGCCTCACTTTTTTTCTCAAACAATCTATTAAGAGCCCGGGTGTCGTGATATCCCGGCGCCAGCACATTTACCGTAATTCCAAAATGGGCATGTTCCCCGGAAAGGGTCTTGGCATAACCCACTACGGCTGATCTCATTGAAGTGCTAAGAACCAGATTTTCAATGGGTTGTTTAACAGAAGCGCTTTCTAAAAAAAGAATTCTCCCGTATTGCTGATCCCTGAATTTCGGCAGAAGCTTCTTTGTTAATTCCACCTTCCACCTTAAAAGAGAAGCGTAAGCTTCATCCCAATCTTTCATGGTTGTCTCAGTGATAGACTTTGCCGGTGGTCCGCCCGAGTTGAGAAATATACCGTTCACAAAACCTGTGTTGGATTTTTCAACAATACGGTCCAGCGTTGCGGGATCAGACAGGTCCCCGGCAATATAGTCCACTTCATGGCCATATTGTCCCTTAAGATTCTGCAGATCTTCCTCATTTCGGGCCACTGCGAGAATAGGGGAACCATCGTTAAGCAGGTGCCGGGCAACAGCATTTCCAAAACCGCTCGTTGCGCCACAAACGATAAATAACCCCGTCTTTTTTTCTTCTGATCTCATAAAATTCTGTTTTTAATTTTCATTCTATTATTACTTGTATAAATTAAATTTGTTTATTAAATCACAAATTTTTGAATATATTTGTAGCCTAAATTTTAAATAATACATAAATCTAAGAGTCAAACTTTTAAAAAGGAGAAAAGATGGCAGAAAAAAGAGTTTACAGTTTTGGAAATAGACAAGCCGAAGGCGGAGCGCACATGAAGAATCTGCTCGGCGGAAAAGGTGCGAATCTCGCTGAAATGAGCTCTATTGGTGTGCCTGTGCCCCCTGGTTTCACCATTACCACAGATGTTTGTACGGAATACAATAAACTTGGCAGAGATAAAATCGTTGAATTGCTCAAAGGCGATATAGAAAAAGAGATCGGAAAAATCGAGGAACAAACCAATACCAAATTTGGCAGCAACGAGACTCCATGCCTACTTTCCGTAAGATCAGGTGCAAGAGTTTCCATGCCCGGTATGATGGATACGGTATTGAACCTCGGATTGAACGATGAGGCTGTACAGGGGCTTGCCAAAAAAACCAATAACGACCGCTTTGCATGGGACTCCTACAGGAGATTCATCCAGATGTACGGTGATGTGGTAATGGGTTTGGAGCCTGAAAGTAAAGAAGATCCTGACCCGTTTGAAGAAATCATCGAGAAGATAAAAGAGAAAAAAGGTGTGGAAAAGGATGTGAACCTGACTACCGATGACCTTAAAAACATGGTACAGGAATTTAAGGATGTAATTAAACGGCGGCTTGGGAAAGATTTTCCTCAGGACCCCTGGGATCAGTTGTGGGGAGCCATCATGGCAGTCTTCGACAGCTGGAATACCAAGCGTGCCAAATATTACCGCCAGATGCACAAAATACCCGAAGAATGGGGTACTGCTGTAAATGTGATGGCCATGGTATTTGGCAATATGGGTGAAGATTCCGGTACAGGTGTGGCCTTTACCAGAGATGCAGCCACAGGAGAAAACGTATTCAACGGAGAATTTCTGATGAATGCTCAGGGCGAAGATGTTGTAGCAGGTACCCGGACTCCGCAACAAATCACTAAAGCAGGGTCCCAGCAGTGGGCTCAACTCCAGGGAGTTCCCGAAGATGAAAGAAGAAAAGTTTATCCTTCCCTGGAAGAGATCATGCCGGAAATCTATAATGAACTCTACGAAATACAGGAAAAACTGGAACACCACTATAAAGACATGCAGGACCTTGAGTTTACCATTCAGGAAGGCAAATTATGGCTGCTGCAGACAAGAAATGGCAAACGCACTGGTGCTGCCATGGTTAAAATAGCTATGGATATGCTGGATGAAGGGATACTCGATGAAAAAACCGCCCTTCTGCGAAATGAGCCCAATAAACTGGATGAATTGCTTCACCCCGTATTTGACCCCGAAGGTCTGAAGGAAGCTACAACCATTGCCAAAGGATTGCCCGCCTCACCTGGCGCAGCTACCGGTCAGCTTGTATTTTTCGCTGATGATGCAGAAGAATGGGGTAATGAAGGAAAAGATGTGATTCTCGCCAGAGTCGAAACTTCACCAGAAGACCTCAAAGGCATGAACCTGGCCAGAGGAATCATGACCGCCCGCGGTGGTATGACCTCTCACGCTGCAGTTGTTGCCAGAGGTATGGGAAAATGCTGCGTAGCAGGTGCAGGAAGTGTCCAGATCAACTACAGAAAAAAAACCATGACCGTTGACGGAAAAACATATAATGAAGGCGACTGGGTTTCCCTCAATGGAAGTACCGGAGAAATTTATGAAGGAAAAGTGCCCACGCACAAGCCCGAATTAAGCGGCAATTTTGCCAGGATTATGGAGCTCTCCGAGAAATATACCAAGATGAATGTAAGAACCAATGCCGATACACCCTATGACTCCAAAACGGCCAGAGATTTTGGAGCAACCGGTATCGGACTTTACCGGACCGAACACATGTTCTTCGAAGGCGACAGGATCAAAGCCATGCGTGAGATGATCCTCTCCACCAAGGAAGAAGACCGGAGAAAAGCATTGCACAAATTGCTGCCCATACAGAGAGAAGATTTCGAAGGCATATTTGAAGCCATGCAGGACCTGCCGGTGACTGTAAGGTTGCTCGATCCGCCATTGCACGAATTTGTTCCCCATGAAGAAAAGAATCAGAAAGAAATGGCCGATGAACTGGGTGTAAGCCTTGAAGAAGTTCAGAAAACCATTGATTCACTTCATGAAACAAATCCAATGTTGGGCCACAGGGGCTGCAGGCTCGGAAACACCTATCCCGAAATTACCGAGATGCAGGCAAGAGCTATCATTGAGGCTGCCCTTAACCTGAAGAAAAAAGGAGTTAAGACTTATCCGGAAATCATGATACCCTTAACCGGTATATACGAAGAAATGAAGATGCAGGAAGACATCGTGCGGAATACGGTTGAAAAAGTATTCGAAGAGAACAACGACCGGGTAGATTATCTGGTAGGTACCATGATCGAGGTTCCCAGAGCAACCGTAGTAGCAGATAAAATTGCAGAATCCGCAGAATTCTTCTCTTTCGGTACCAATGACCTGACTCAGATGACATTTGGCTTTTCAAGGGACGATGCTGGAAAATTCCTGCCCGTGTATATGAATAGCGGCATACTGAAAGATGATCCCTTCCAGATACTGGATCAGGAAGGTGTTGGTCAGCTCGTAGAAATGGGTACCAAACGCGGCAGACAAACACGGAAAGACCTCAAAGTAGGGATTTGCGGTGAACATGGCGGAGAACCCAGTTCAGTCGAATTCTGCCACATGGTAGGCATGAATTATGTGAGCTGTTCCCCATACAGAGTGCCCATTGCTCGACTGGCTGCAGCACAGGCTGCCATCAAAGAGGAGCAAAACCAATAACAAAGACTATTAACAATAGTCAGAAATAAA
>JBKGZA010000036.1:0-20859 GCA_046545815.1 Bacteroidales bacterium | reverse complement strand
GACGGCTGAAGACCAGTTTGATGCCTTGAACCATTATGCCATTAATTTGATTGAGCGTGCACGGAATGGCAAACTTGATCCTGTTATTGGCCGAGATGAGGAAATAAGAAGGGTTCTGCAAATTCTTTCCAGAAGAACCAAAAACAATCCGGTACTCATCGGCGATGCAGGTGTAGGAAAAACGGCTATTGCCGAGGGTATTGCCCATCGAATCGTGAGTGGTGATGTTCCTGAGAATTTGAAAAGCAGGCAGTTTTATGCCTTGGATATGGGGTCATTAATTGCCGGAGCAAAATATCAAGGTGAATTCGAAGAGCGGATTAAAGCCGTGGTGAAAGAAGTTACTCAATCTGAGGGAGAGATTGTCCTTTTTATTGATGAGATTCATACTTTGGTAGGAGCAGGAAGAACGCAAGGGGCCATGGATGCCGCCAATATTCTGAAACCTGCACTGGCCCGGGGCGAATTAAGAGCCATTGGGGCCACTACACTCAATGAGTATCAGAAATACATTGAACAGGATAAAGCACTGGAGCGTAGATTCCAGAAAGTAATCATTGATGAGCCGGATGAAGCCAGTGCCATATCCATTCTTCGTGGTATTAAGGAGCGGTATGAAAATCATCACAAGGTCCGCATTAAAGACAATGCTCTGATTGCTGCCGTGGAACTTTCCAAACGTTATATTACAGACAGATATCTGCCTGACAAGGCCATTGACCTGATCGATGAGGCTGCTTCCAAGTTAAGGCTGGAGATGAATTCCGTACCCGAGAGTATAGATGATATAGAGCGAAGAATTCGTCAGCTTGAAATTGAAAGAGAAGCCATTAAGCGTGAAGGAGGCAATAAAAAGTCAGAAGAGCTGGACGAACAAATAGCCAACCTTAAGGAAGAGCGCGATCAACTGCGTTCTAAGTGGGAGCAGGAGAGAAACATCGTTGACCAGATACAGAAGAATAAAGAGGCTATAGAAAATTATAAACATGAAGCCAAGATTGCCGAAAGAGAAGACGACTACGGGAGAGTTGCCGAGCTGAGATACGGAAAGATAAAGGAAGCACAGGATCAGGTAGAACAGTTGCAGAAGGAGCTTCAGGAAGTACAGGGAGAAGATGCACTTATAAAAGAAGACGTTGAAGATGAGGATATAGCAGAAGTTGTGGCCAGATGGACCGGCATCCCTGTAAGCAGAATGATGCAGAGTGAAAAGGAAAAGCTTTTGAAGCTGGAAGAGGAGCTTCATAAGAGGGTTGTAGGCCAGGATGAAGCCATCCATGCAGTCTCGGATGCCGTAAGAAGAAGCCGTGCCGGGTTACAGGATGCCAACAGGCCCATCGGTTCATTCATTTTCCTGGGTACTACCGGAGTAGGTAAAACTGAGCTTGCACGCGCGCTGGCTGAATTCCTTTTCGATGATGAGGACATGATGACACGCATTGATATGTCGGAATACCAGGAACGACATACTGTGTCACGGTTGGTTGGTGCACCGCCAGGATATGTAGGTTATGAAGAGGGTGGCCAGCTCACAGAAGCTGTCCGAAGAAAACCCTATTCGGTGATTCTTCTGGATGAGATTGAGAAGGCCCATAGTGACGTTTTCAACATACTGCTTCAGGTACTCGATGATGGAAGGCTGACCGACAATAAAGGCAGGATAGCTGATTTCAAAAATACCATCATCATCATGACTTCAAACGTTGGGTCCCATCTGATCCAGGAGAAAATTGACAATCTTACGGACGAGAACCGTGAAGAGATCATGGAAGAAGTCAGACAACAAGTCTTTCAGATGCTCAGGCAGACCATCAGACCGGAGTTCATTAACCGGATTGATGAGATAGTTACTTTT
This sequence comes from Bacteroidales bacterium, assembly GCA_046545815.1. Classification (GTDB taxonomy): domain Bacteria; phylum Bacteroidota; class Bacteroidia; order Bacteroidales; family UBA12077; genus JAGXLC01. The sequence continues at coordinate 19,004 of JBKGZA010000036.1, read as the reverse complement.
GCTCCATTAACAAAAGAGCAAATTGAAAAGATTGTCCGGCTTCAGTTTGAAAGAATCAAGAAAATGCTGGCCAAACAGCACATTGATATAGAGCTGACGGATAAAGCTGCAGAGGCCCTTGCAAACAGGGGTTATGACCCACATTATGGTGCCCGTCCGGTTAAACGGGTCATACAAAAAGTTGTGGTGAATGAATTGTCGAAAGAGATAATCGCCGGGAATATCGACAAAGACAAAAAGGTAACCGTTGACTATGACGGCGAAAACATCGTATTTTCCAATAAAGTCCCGGCAGAAAGCCGTTCCGTTTAATGGAACGGCTTTTTTCACTAATCTTCTACTGGAAACTTTTCACACATTCGTCTACGCTATCATAAATCTCAAAGACATTGTGGAGTTGTAACAACTTAACCAGTTCCATAACATCGGGTGAGATGTTGCAGATCTTGAAAGTGCTGTTGTTGTTCTTGGCATTTCGCAGTATCGAAAGCAATGCACCAAATCCGCTACTGTCAACATATTCTATCCCCTCTAGGTTAAGTACCAGGTTTTTACCACCTTGATTGAGGTATTGCGCCATTTCCTCCTTTAATGTCTGAGCAACCAAGATGTTGAGTTTACTCACGTTATCAAAAGACAGTATTTCAACTCCGTTTCTTTTTTCACTTTTTAACATAGACAAGATTTTTTGGAAGTTAGTAACTCTTTTTTATGGTTTGATTTCAGATAAATTAAACCTTCCTTTATTTTCATTACAAATATATTAATAAATTTGACAAATTGTTCCAAAATAAAATCTTTATCCATGGGAAATTTAAAAAATATGATTAAACTGCTAAAATATGAATTTAAACCATTGTTTTTTTATGTTAAAAAATATTGCTACTTTGGACTGCTGTAGAAAATAAAGCCATTGGGAATGAAAAATCTCATTATTTTAATAATTATCAGTATTTTATTTTCTTATGTTTCGCAAGGCCAGACAATAGATAAGGCCACTAAGGAACAATTCAATGAAGCCATTGATTATATTAATCAAAACGATCAGGAACAGGCCATTGTGATTTTGAACTCTGTGATAGAGCAATCTCCTCATTTTGGAAGTGCTTATCTGGAACGGGGCAAACTCTTGTTCCGGCTTGATAGTATGGATAAAGCCCCGCAGGATTTTACCCGGGCCGTTTTTATTAATAATGAACTGGGACAGGCTGATTTTTATATGGGTTACATTCATTATAAAAACCACAAACCGGATTCAGCCATTCGGAGTTTGAGCAGGGCTATAGAAAAGGATTATAGAAATCCGGAAGTATACTATATTAGAGGCTTGGCTAATTATGAGCTTGAAGATTACCAAAATGCCATAAACAATTTCAACAATGCCATAGACCTCGATCATGATTTTGCTTATGCCTATCATGACAGGGGAAGCTCGAAGATGCAAACCGGAGATGTTCAGGGTGCAATACAGGATTTTAAGAACGCGGTTTCATATAATGAGCAGTTGCCTTTTGCCTATAACAATTTGGGCATTGCCCAAACTCAGGCATCTGATTATGAGAAGGCCCTGGAAAATTTTTCCAAAGCAATTGATCTGGATTCCAATGATTATAAGGCATATATTAACAGGGGAAGAGTTAAAACCATCCTGGAGGATTATGAAGGCGCGGTTGGTGATTTAAAAAAGGCGGTAACAATTCATTCCGGAGCTGCAAAAGCCTATAATAATCTTGGAATTGTATATCTGAAAACGAGGGAATTTAAGAAAGCCATTCAGCAATTTGATGAAGCCATTGAAACAGATGATTCTTTGGCGGAAGCCTATTTGAACAGGGGAATGGCAAAAGAAAATCTTGGCGAGTTTGAGGAAGCCTGCACCGATTGGGAGATGGCCGGGGAGCTGGGTCTGGATAAAGCCGATAAATATCTGGAAGATTGTAAATAGTTTGTAATGAACTGAATTAAAGTTTTATGAACAAAACAGGCATATTTTTATTGTCGTTTTTTATTTTTTTTTACTTCATATCTCTTAAGGTTGATGCCCAGCAAGATGTAAGGATCAAAAGGAGGGCATTTAAAATTGAAGAAAAGGAGGGTTTTCAGTCTGCCTGGAAAAGCAGAAGAAAAGGGGATGATTTCTATGACAAGGGTAGGGGATATTATGATGAGGCTCTTGAGCATTTTTTAGAGGCTTATGAATATAACCCGGAGCTTGCTGCTCTGAATTACAAGATTGGAGCTTGTCATTTTATGCTGGGCAATAATGAGCAGGCCATAAAATTTCTTAATGAGGCTTTGGCCATAGATGAAGAAGTCGCAACAGACGTTTTCTATTTATTGGCCAGGGCTTATCATTTCAATTATGCATTTCAGGATGCCATCCGGAATTATCAGCGTTGTCTTGAATCTGATATCATTAAGGATTTGGATAAGAGCCAAAAGCAGATTGATGTTTATATCCGTCAGTGCAATAACGGAAAAGATCTTTTAGAAGAACCGGTACGGGTTAATATCAACAATATGGGAAAAAAGATCAATTCCCCTTACGATGATTACGGTCCTGTTTTCAAAGGCGATTCGGTGCTTTATTTTACATCCAGGCGTAAACATGAAAAGAGTGCCGACAGGTGGCCGGGCGATCATAAATTTTACAGCAATATCTATCGTTCCGAACGCAAAAACGGGGAGTGGCAAAAGGCCCGCCTGGTTACAGATGAAATATTTTCCTCCCATAACAACGCCATTCTGGAAATCACCTCCGATCCCCTCCGGATATATGTTTATCTTGGACATGAGGATGAAGGTGACATATATTATTATGAACATAATGGCAGAAGATGGAGAGGACCGAGAAGTATTTCCGGTTTGATCAATACCAATGCAAAGGAGAGTTCAATGTGTCTGACTGAGGACGGCAGAGGGGTTTATTTTGTATCTGATCTGGATGACAACAATACAATGGGGGGAAAAGATATTTTTTACAGCGAGAAAGATGCAGATGGAAAGTGGTCTTATCCCGTCAATTTGGGTGGGACAATCAATACCTCATTGAATGAGGAAGGGGTATTTGTTAACAGCACGAACGATAAGCTGTATTTCAGTTCCGAGGGCCACAATTCTATGGGGGGCTATGATATTTTTATGAGTGAAAGGGATGCATCCGGCGACTGGCAGAAACCTGAGAATATAGGTTATCCCATAAATACACCCTATGATGATGTATTATACAGAATGATTGAGGGAGAGAGCAATAAAGGATATTATGCTACGGTCAAAGAAGAAGGTTATGGGGGGAAGGATCTGTATGAAATTGTGTTCCTGGGTGAAGACCGGGAATTTGAATATTCCGTTTCCACTGAGCCCATAGCCTGGAATGTCAGACCAAACAAGGAACTTCTGTATCGGACCCCCGATAAACTGGCCATCGATACCACCATCTATCTTACCGGCCATATTATAGATACTGTTGCTGGGGAGGGTATACAAGCCAGGCTGGAAATTATTGACAACCAAAAAAGCCAGGTTGTAGCGACACATCTTTCGGATACCAACGGGAGATATCTCATTACGCTCCCAGAACAAAAGCGCTACGGAATCGAGGTTTCTGCAAAAGATTACCTGTTCTTTTCGCAATCCCTTGACTTTAACGAGATGGAAGTGGTGAATGATACAATATATAAAGATTTTATACTGGATAAAGTGCAGGTGGGTAAAAAAGTGGTGCTGGAAAATATTTATTTTGAAACCAACAGCGCCCAATTGAAATCCTCTTCTTATCCTGAGCTGGAAAGAGTGATCAAACTGATGAAAGACAATCCGGGGATAAAGCTTGAAATTTCCGGCCATACCGACAATGTGGGATCTTATGTTGCGAATAAAAAACTCTCTGAAAGCAGGGCCAAGACAGTGGTGGATTACCTTGTGGAACATGATATTGATCAATCAAGACTTGAGTATGAGGGATATTCTTTTACACAGCCTATCGCTCCCAATGATACACCCGAGGGAAGACAAAAGAACAGAAGGGTTGAATTTGAAGTACTGGAAAAGTAGCAAGAGGATAGATTTCCATCATTTATATAAAAATTTACAAATAAAGGAGCCCTTGTTGCTACCTTATTCATGTTATTATTTGTAAATCCTAAAATTTAAAATTTTTATTAGCTTTGCTTTAGCAAGTGAATAACCAATATCTTGATTTATCATGAAAAACACACCACTTATAGAGAAGCATAAACAGCTTGGGGCCAAAATAGTAGATTTTGCGGGTTTTAATATGCCCATTGAATATACGGGCATTCAGGATGAACATATAACCGTTCGTGAGAAAGTAGGGATTTTTGATGTTTCCCACATGGGAGAATTCCGGATAACCGGTCCCAATGCTTATGATTTGATACAAAAAGTTTCTGCCAATGATGCGGCGAAATTGTATCCCGGAAGGGCCCAGTATAGTTGTTTACCCAACGGAGAAGGAGGCCTTGTGGATGATTTTCTGGTATATCAGTATGATGATCAGGAATATATGGTTGTGGTTAATGCTGCCAATATCGAAAAGGACTGGAATTGGTGGAACCGACAGAATACTATGAATGCCCGGTTGGAAGATGCTTCCGACAAGATGGCTTTGCTGGCTGTACAAGGTCCTAAAGCTCTATCAACACTTGAAAAGTTGACCGATGAGGATCTGGCCGGAATGAAACCTTTCCGCTTTAAAGTTGGGAAACTGGCCGGAGTGGATGATGTGATCATATCAGCTACAGGATATACGGGCGAGCATGGTTTTGAACTGTATACCTATAATGAACATGTGGAGAAGATATGGGATGCCATATTGGAGGTCGGTGAGGAATTCGGGATAAAACCCATTGGCCTGGGTGCACGTGATACGTTGAGGCTGGAAGCCGGTCTATGCCTTTATGGAAATGATATTGATGAGAATACCTCACCTATAGAAGCCGGATTGGATTGGGTCGTGAAGTTTAAAGATTACAAGGATTTTATTGATAAGGATTATTTGTGGAAACAAAAACAGGAAGGCGTAAGCAAGAAGTTGGTGGGCTTTGTTTTGAAGGGCAGGGGAATTCCCCGGCAACATTATGAAATATTGGACCGGCAAGAGAAAAACATAGGGGTGGTGACATCGGGTACCATGTCGCCTATGTTAAAAAAAGGCGTTGGAATGGGTTATGTTACGCCACAGCACACCGAACCGGGCACTGAAATTTTTATCAGGGTGCGGAATAAAATGCTGGCGGCAGAAGTGGTTAAGATGCCCATTTATAAGAAATAAGAAGAATCCGGGGAAACAGAACCGATTCGTCAACATTTAAATCAACTGCCTGATAAAAGTAAAAAAGTAAGTTACTAATGGGAAATGCCCAAAGCAGACTCGAGGTAGTTTTTTCTCCGGATTTATTTAAATATTATGAAAATCCCGGGGCCAATGTAGTGATTGTGGATATACTGAGGGCTACTTCTGCCATTTGTACAGCTTTTCAGAACAGTGTTTCTCAGATTATTCCCGTTCCCACACGGGAGGAGGCCAAAGCATATAAGCAAAAAGGTTATATGGTTGCAGCCGAAAGGGACGGCCGTGTCCTGGATTTTGCTGATTTCGGCAATTCACCGTTTAACTTTACTTTTGAGCGGGTAGGTGGAAAGAAAGTGGCATACAGCACCACCAACGGAACAAAGGCCATTTACCAGGCCCGTCATTGTAAACGGGTCATCATTGCATCTTTTTTGAATCTTTCGGCTGTTGCAGAATTTTTAATAAAAGCCCAGGATGATGTACTTGTGCTTTGTGCGGGCTGGAAAGGTAAATTTAGTCTTGAGGATACCTTATTTTCCGGGGCCCTGTGCGAACAACTCCTCGATTCGGGTAAATTTCACACCATTTGTGATTCGGTTACAGCTTCACTTGATCTCTGGAGCCTTGCCAAGCCCGATATAATGGCATATATAGATAAGTTTGCCCAGCGCGAGCGATTGAGAAAACTGGGGCTGGATGACGTTTTGGAATATTGCCATACGGCCGATTCATCGGATAAGGTACCGGTTTTTCAAAACGGGGTAATTGAAGAATACTCGAAACTCGTTGGCATCTCCAGATAAGAATACATACCTTTTAGTTTCTTTGGAAAAATATTTACATTATTCATAAGCATTTAGAGAAACTCCACGAGATTATTTCTGAGAATAATTGGTCACTAGTTTTATTTTATATATATTTGAGCTTCATTTAGGTATATGCCTGAATTTTAAAAATTTTAAAATTTTTTCAACTATGAAAAAACACAACTTTTACGCAGGACCATCTATTATGCCTGATTACACTGTTGAGAAAACAGCCGAGGCAGTAAAGGATCTTGACGGAATTGGACTGTCGGTGATGGAAATATCACACAGGAGTAAGGAATTTGATGGAATTATTAAGGAAGCCCAGCAATTGTTCAAAGAATTGTTGGATATTCCTGATGGTTACCATGTATTGTTTTTAGGAGGGGGAGCCAGCACTCAGTTTTTAATGGTCCCCTATAATCTTTTTAACAAGAAAGCCGCTTACCTCAATACGGGTAACTGGGCCAAGAAAGCCATTAAGGAAGGGAAATTCTTTGGTGAGGTTGATGTCGTTGCCTCTTCTGAAGATAAAAATTTTGCATACATCCCCAGGGATTATAATGTACCGGATGATGCAGATTATTTTCATATCACTTCCAACAATACCATTTACGGAACAGAAATTAAGGAAGATCTGGACGTGAACGTACCACTTGTAGCGGATATGTCTTCCGACATTTTCAGCCGTCCCGTTGATGTGTCCAAGTACGCCATTATTTACGGCGGTGCCCAGAAGAACCTGGCACCTGCGGGTGTAACATTTGTCATTGTTAAAGAAGACGTTTTGGGTAATGCAGGTCATGATATTCCTACAATTATGGATTATAAGACCCACATTGACAAAGAATCATTATTCAATACGCCTCCTGTACTCCCAGTTTATTCAGCCCTTCAAACGCTCAAGTGGCTTAAAGGCAAGGGAGGAGTTGAAGGCATGAATAAAATAAACAATGAGAAAGCCCAAAAACTCTACGACGAGATTGAAAGAAATAAACTGTTCAAGCCTACGGTTGAAAATGAAGAAGATCGCTCCATTATGAATGTAACATTCGTAATGAACGAGAACTATGCAGATCTTGAAAAAGAATTCCTGGAGTTTGCTACCGATAAAGGTATGATTGGCATTAAAGGCCATCGTTCGGTAGGAGGATTCCGTGCTTCTATCTATAATGCATTACCCTTAGAGAGCGTAGATGCTTTAATTGATGTAATGAAGGAATTTGAAAAGAAGAAAGCATAATATTGTAGAATTCAAGTGGGCAAGAAATGTTTCTTGCCCACTTTTAAAACCATAAAATTTATGAAAAAATTATTAGTGGCTACGGAAAAACCATTCCACCCCAATGCAGTGGAAGGTATAAAGGATATTTGCTCAAAAGCAGGATATGATTTTCAACTGCTTGAAAAGTACAGTGATAAATCAGAATTGATTGAAGCCGTTAAAGATGCACACGCTTTGATCGTTAGAAGTGATAAGGTAACAAAAGAGGTTATTGACGCCGGGGAAAATCTTGAAATCATTGTGCGCGGTGGTGCAGGATATGATAATGTTGACCTGGAGGCTGCCAGCGCCAAAAATATCGTAGTAATGAATACACCCGGTCAAAATTCCAATGCTGTTGCTGAACTGGCAATGGGCATGATGGTGTACCATGCACGGAATCATTTTAATGGGAAAGCCGGAACAGAACTAAGAAATAAAACCCTCGGAATTCAAGCTTTTGGCAATGTAGGCCAGTTTGTTGCCGAAATAGCCAAAGGATTTGACATGGATGTTTATGCATATGATCCATTCATTGACGATGCCGAGATTAAGAAGTATGATGTAAAACCTCTTAATTCGGAAGAAGAGCTTTATAAAACATGTCAGTATGTTTCACTTAACATCCCGGCCAATGACAAAACCAAAAAATCCATTGGCTATGATCTGATGAAGCTGATGCCGCAAAATGCCGTGCTTGTCAACACGGCCAGGAAAGAGATAATTGACGAGGACGGTCTGCTGAAGACCATGGAAGAGCGCGGTGATTTCCATTACATTTCTGATATTGCGCCCGATTGCAAGGATACCTTTGAAGAAAAATATGAAGGCAGATTTTTCTTCACACCGAAAAAAATGGGTGCACAAACGGCTGAAGCCAATATCAATGCTGGTATTGCAGCAGCCAATCAGATTAAAAACTACTTCGAAAACGGCGATACAACATTTAAAGTTAACTAAAAAGCTACACATTCTATGGCAAATGTAAAACCATTCAGAGGTTTACGTCCACCGAAAGATATAGTTGATGAAGTGGCATGTTTACCCTATGATGTAATGAATACGGAAGAGGCACGCGAGATGGCAAAAGGGAAGGAAAAATCCCTTTTGCACATCACCCGTGCGGAGATTGATTTACCGGAAGGCACAGACATCCACTCACAGGAAGTGTATGACCGCTCCAGGGAAAACTTCAATAAGTTTCAGGAATATGGATGGTTACAGCAGGAAGAGCAACCCAAATTCTATATTTATGCTCAGACCATGGGCAATAATACACAGTATGGTATTGTGGGTGCTGCCGCTGTGGACGATTATCTCAACGGGATTATCAAGAAGCACGAATTAACCCGTCCTGATAAGGAAGAAGACCGGATGAAGATCATTCGTACCAACAATGCAGACCTGGAACCCGTTTTCTTTACCTACCCGGCGATCAGTGAAATTGATGACGTGGTCAATCAGGTGGTTGAGCATAAAGATCCTGAATACGATTTTGTTGCAGAGGATGGGTTTGGTCACCATTTTTGGGTGATTGAAGATGATGCTACCAACGAGAAGATAGAAAAGCTCTTTGCTGAAAAGGTTCCCTATACCTATGTGGCCGACGGGCATCATCGTACTGCCGCTGCCGCCCTGGTAGGTAAGGAGAAGCGTGAGAACAATCCCAACCATACCGGGGAGGAGGCTTATAATTATTTTATGGCAGTTCATTTTCCGGACAATCAGCTTCAGATTCTCGATTACAACCGTGTGATCAAGGATCTGAACAACCATACACCGGAGCAGTTCATTGAACGCCTGAAAGAGAGCTTTATTATTGAGGAAACAGGCAGCGAGCCTTACCGGCCGCAGAAACTGCGTGAGTTTTCCATGTATCTTGAGGGAAAATGGTATAAACTGACGGCCCGTGAAGGAACCTATGACGACAGCGATCCCATCGGAGGGCTGGATGTTACCATCCTGACCAATCAGGTGCTGCAGCCGATACTGAACATTCAGGATCTGAGAACCTCTGACCGGATTGATTTTGTCGGAGGCATTCGTGGACTGAAAGAGCTTAAACGAAGGGTTGACAGTGGAGAGATGAAGGTGGCATTTGCCTTACATCCTGTTTCACTGAAACAGCTTATGGATATTGCTGACACCGGCAACATCATGCCTCCCAAAACCACCTGGTTTGAACCCAAACTAAGGAGCGGGCTGGTATTGTATAAATTTGAAGATTAGATATTTCTTTTCAAATTACATTGTTAAAAGCACGTCGCCCTGCTAAGAGCGGCGTGCTTTTGTTTCATCCGGCGGCTGCCGGATTCGGAAGGGTATGCCATTTCTTCTACCCCGGGTTCACACCCGGGGCTACAAAGATGTCATCCCGCATAGCGGGATTCCGGTTTACAGAGAAGCATAAGGCTTCATACCTATTCTGGTAATTACAATCGATTTTACAAAAAAAGATCTTATGTCTTCCGGCGAACCATGATTGTAGGTTATGAATATCACTTTCACTTACCATTTCATTCCATAGAGGTTACAAATATCTCATCCGGCGGCTGCCGGATTATGGATTAGAAGATGCTCATATGATTGTTGTATACGGGTTAAATCCCAGATTATAATCATAAGATTCTTAAGACCTTTCCGCCCTCGTAGAGGGCCAATAGCGATAGCCTTTGCTGCCAGGCAGGGATATCATTTTTGCAGCTCAGGTTCTAAACTCTGATTCAACCGATGACTCAAAGGCCGTAGGCCTGGCATCTTTGTAGGCCCGGGTGTGAACCCGGGTTATGAATAAACCCCGATTTCGGGAATGCCGTAGGCATGAAAGGCTTTATCTTTATTTTATCATTATCAATCAAAGAAGTCGAACAAATAACGATCATCATAATCAATCCCGAATTTTTTCAGGAAATTAATGTATTCCTGACGGAAAGTCCGTTTCTTATGATGGTTTTGTTGGTTGGCAATGTATTTACAAACATTATTAATTTGGGAATGGCTATAGGTAAAAGCGCCATAACCAGTTTGCCAGTAAAAAGGACATCTTAGCCAATTCCTTTTGTTTACCCATCCGGACGAATTGTTTTTTGATTTCTGAGCAAATTCGGCTTCTGATATAGTTGGATGGCGGGCGATGAAAATATGAATGTGATCTGCCACATTATTAATTGCAAGAATTTTACATTGAAGATTACGGGCGATTCCTGTGATGTATTTTTGCAGTTCATCGTTCCATTCGGGTTTGATTTTCATTTCAGGAGATTTAACCGCAAATATGAATTGGGTGTACAATTGGGTGTAAGTATTTGGCATGGCAAATTGTTTTTAAATTATCTTTCTAAAATATGAATAAATTTTTAGTTAGAATCAATTGTAATTGGTGGAATCGCTTTTATTATCCCCCATTGGTGTCATCCCTGACGGGATTCGGAACGGTATGCCATCTTTGTTACCCCGGGTTCACACCCGGGGCTACAAATATGTCAGGCCTAACGGCCTTCTGACTTAATCTGACGGGATTCGGAAGAGTATGCCATCTTTGTTACCCCGTCCGGCAGCTGCCGGACGGGCCTACAAAGATGTCATCCGGCGGCTGCCGGATTCTGTCTTAATACAGGGGATCAGGTCATTCAGTAATTGTACCGGTTTTTCTGATTCAGCTACCTCGGAATTTGTTTAGCCTCGGCACCATCTTTTACAAAATACGGATGGCCACGAATGCACGAATTCTTTTTTATTCATCAATATCTGGCTTTTATTATCGCCCATTGGTGTCATCCGGCGGCTGCCGGATTCGGAAATGTAGGGTGCTCTTAAAATTCTGCCCCGCAACTGCGGGGCGGAATTTTATGGATAAACCCCGATTCCGGGAGTACCGTAGGCATGAGAGATGTCACCACCCATCGGATATGGTTTTATTTTCAGAATAATATTGTAATCATTTTTTCGTGTTTATAATTTGGACAAGCCAAAACGGAAACAAATTACATTCCATGAAAGCATCTTGTTGGGTTTTGGCTTATCCAAATCAGGGAGATGTTATTTTGTAACCAATTTTAAATAATTTCTTTGCATTTAAATTAACTTTGCATTTATTATAAAATTTGTAAAAGAGGTTAAATATGGATGTTTTAACCAAGGTACTGACCAAAATATTCGGAAGCAAGTCTGAGCGGGATATCAAGGAACTCATGCCTGTTGTTGAGGAGATCAATTCGGTATATTCCGAATTACACGGGTTAAGCAACGATGAGTTACGAGCCATGTCTGATAACATCAGACAGGAAATAAAAGATTTCATTTCTGAGGGAGAAAAACAAAAAGAAGAGCTGCAGGAGAAAGCGGAAAGCTACGATACGGAGGTAGATGAAAAAGAAAAGTTGTATAACCGGATTGATGAACTGGAAAAACAACTGGATGATCAGCTTGAAGAGGTGCTGGAAAGAGCGCTTCCCCGGACTTTCGCTGTGATGCGGGAAACTGCAAAACGATTCAAGAAAAACCCTGAAATTAGGGTAACAGCTTCGGATTTTGATAAAGAACTGGCGGCTCATAAAGAATATGTAACTATAGACGGCGATACCGCAATTTATTCCAATACCTGGGAAGCCGGAGGAAATCAGGTGACCTGGGATATGATCCACTACGATGTGCAGTTGATGGGGGGGATTGTATTGCATCAGGGAAGAATTGCCGAGATGGCCACCGGGGAAGGTAAAACCGTGGCCGCTACCCTTCCGTTATTTCTGAATGCCCTGGCAGGCAAAGGTTGTCACCTTGTTACGGTAAACAACTACCTTGCCAAGAGAGACCAGGAATGGATGGGCCCCCTTTATGAATTTCACGGTCTTTCGGTAGATTGTATCGACAAGCATGAACCCAATTCAAAGGAAAGAAGAAGAGCCTATCACGCGGATATTACATATGGAACCAACAACGAGTTTGGTTTTGATTACCTGAGGGACAACATGGCCATCAATCCTTCCGATCTCGTTCAGCGGAAGCACCATTTCTCTATTGTTGACGAGGTGGACTCCGTACTTATTGACGACGCACGTACGCCTTTGATCATTTCCGGGCCCGTTCCGCAGGAAAGTACCGAACAGTTTCAGGATCTTAAGCCCAAAATAGAAAGGTTGGTGAATGCTCAGAAAAAACTGGTTAACCAGGTCATTACCGATGCGAGGAAGGAACTGAAAAACGGCAATACGGAAAATGGAGGATTTAAGCTATTGCAGGCTTACAAAGGCCTTCCGAAAAATAAAGCCCTTCACAAGCTTTTGAGCGAGGAAGGGAACAAGGCCCTTATGCTGAAGACTGAGAATTATTACATGCAGGACAACAGCAAGCATATGCATAAGGTGACCGATGACCTTTATTTTATTATAGATGAAAAGAGTAATGCTATTGAGTTGACTGATAAAGGGATTGATGTGATCACCTCTGAATCGGATGATTCCAATTTCTTTATATTACCTGACATTGGAAGCGAGCTGGCAGATCTGGAGAAAGAGGATCTTAGCGAAGATGAGAAGCTGGCCAAAAAGGATGAACTGTTGCGCGATTATGCGGTAAAATCTGAACGTGTTCACACCCTTCAGCAGTTATTGAAAGCCTATACCCTGTTTGACAAGGACGAAGAATATGTGGTAATGGACAACAAGGTGAAGATCGTGGATGAACAGACGGGCCGGATCATGGAAGGAAGAAGGTATTCCGACGGTCTGCATCAGGCCATTGAAGCCAAGGAGAATGTAAAGGTCGAAGCCGCCACCCAAACTTTTGCTACCATTACCCTCCAGAACTATTTCCGGATGTATCACAAACTTGCCGGTATGACCGGTACAGCCGAAACTGAGGCCGGTGAGTTTATGGACATTTATGAACTGGATGTGGTGGTTGTTCCCACCAACGAGCCGGTTATCCGTGAGGACAAGGATGATATGGTTTATCGCACCAAACGCGAAAAATACAATGCGGTTATTGCAGAGATTCAAAGGCTTATTGGCAACGGTCGTCCTGTACTTGTGGGTACAACCTCGGTGGATGTCTCGGAGCTTTTGAGTAAAATGCTTCGCATCAGGGGTGTCAAACATAATGTACTGAACGCCAAACTCCATCAGAAGGAAGCTGAAATTGTAGCTGAAGCAGGAAAATCGAGGACCGTGACCATTGCTACCAATATGGCAGGCCGTGGTACCGACATCAAGCTTTCGCCCGAGACGCGAGAAGCCGGAGGATTGGCCATTGTAGGAACCGAGCGCCACGAGTCAAGGAGAATAGACCGGCAGTTGCGCGGACGTGCTGGAAGACAGGGTGACCCAGGCTCCTCTCAGTTCTTTGTTTCACTGGAAGACGACCTGATGCGGCTGTTCGGCTCTGACCGGATCGCCAGTGTGATGGCAAGGATGGGACTGAAAGAAGGTGAAGTCATTCAGCACTCCATGATCTCACGTTCCATTGAAAGGGCCCAGCGAAAAGTGGAAGAGAATAATTATGGCATTCGTAAGCGTCTGCTGGATTACGACGATGTAATGAACTCCCAGCGGGAGGTCATTTATAAGCGCAGAAAACACGCCCTCTTCGGAGAACGCCTGAGTGTGGACATCGCCAATATGATGCGGGATGTGTGTGAAGCTTTAGTGGGTAATTACCAGGACAGCTCCGATTTCGAAGGGTTTAAGTTTGAACTGATCCGCACCCTTTCCATTGATTCGCCGGTAACCGGAGAAGAATTCCTGAAGCTCGACGGGCAGGAGATCGTAGACAAGCTACATGAAATTGTAAAAGAGAGCTACAAACGGAAGGAAGAGACCATTGCCAGTCAGGCTAATCCGGTGATCAAAGAGGTTTATGAAAAACATTCCCATCAGTATGAAAATATTGTAGTTCCCATCACCGACGGAACCAAGACCATTCAGGTAGTTACCAACCTGAAGAATGCCTATGAGTCCGAGGGGCGCGAACTGGTGAAATCGTACCAGAAGAATGTGATCCTTTCCACCATTGATGAGGCCTGGAAAGAACATCTCCGTGAAATGGACGATCTGCGGCAGTCGGTTCAGAATGCCACCTACGAACAGAAGGACCCATTGCTGATATATAAATTTGAGGCATTTGAACTGTTTAAACAGATGCTGGAGAAAATCAGCAAAGAGGTGGCAGCCACCCTGATCAAGGGGCATATTCCTATTGAGGACTCTGAGGACATTCAGGAGGCCCAGCGTCGGCGTCAGGTGGATATGAGCCAGTACGAGACGAAGCGACCCGAAGCCATTGCCAGCGGCGGCGGTGGAGGCGGCGGCCAGAGAAAGGCGGAGCCGGTGAAGGTTGGCCGTAAGGTAGGCAGAAACGAACTTTGCCCCTGCGGCAGCGGCAGGAAGTACAAGAACTGCCATGGAAGGCCAGGAGCAGAACCCCTGGAATAAAGCAATAGAAAGGAGAAATAAAAAGCGTATGTCCAAAATGAAATTCTATTGCAGCATGAAATGAATCAATTGAATGTTGAGGTGACGCAATTACAGGTTAACCTGAAGCAATTGCATCTGGATGCGAATCATTAGCATGGCAACCTGAAACAATGGCAGGTTAACCTGAAGCAATGACAGGCCGACCTGAAACAATGGCATGTTGGTCTGAAACAATGGCAGGTAATGATGAAGCAATTGCCTGTTAACCTAAAGCAATTGCATCTTTATGTCGAACAATTGAGGCTTAAGATGAAGCAATCGAATGTTACGGTGAAACAATGGGATCATTAAGTGGATCATCGGGAGCTGGAAGATGATATAAGCAGGGTGGGGGAGGTGAGAGGGTAAATCTGGGAAAATCAAGAGAGACATCGGGTAGGACAGACAGAGGCATTGAATGGTTAACTGAAGCTTTAAACAGCAAAAGCCTGTAGTAAATACAGGCTTTTGCTGTTAATACCGGTAATGTGTTTGTATTATTCTAATCATCCAATTCCGATTCTTCTTCACTTCTGGTTCTTTTTCCCATATCCACGATCATGCGTACTGAGCGGTACATGTTATAAAATCTTGGGTGGCTGGACTTATAGTTTACCATCAGCATATCGAGCTGGTCTCTGAGAAGGATATCGGCTTCACTGAACAATTCTTCAAGTTTTCTTGTGGCTGTTGCTCTTGTACCGATTGCCGATCTGGGTTCGGCAATCATTTCGGAGAAATCGTCAATTTCCTGCTGCAGTTTATCCAGATCTTCGGAAGTTTTACCATAATCCGCAAGATGGTCAATAACTCCCTGGGCAGCATCATGGATGGTCTGGCAGATGGCCCTCAGGTCTGTATCGCGCAAACGCATCAGATATGAAGGGCTGTAATTGACTTTGCTCATCAGCCCATCGTCACCAATAATCGAAGCAAAGGCATGAACTGCTGATGCGGTTTTGACAGCGGCCTGTATCATCTCGTCTTCTTCCCTCTGCTTGCTTTTGGTGATACCGGTTATTTTGCCTTTCTGAATCTCCTGTTGTTTGTTGATTTTGGAGATAAGGTTTTCAAATCTGCCAAATGTGTCAACGAATCCGGGCATATTGCTCCAGATGTCTTTGTTGTCATTGCATTTGTTTTGTACCCCGAGGTACATACTGAGTTTATTCTCCTGATTGTTGGTCATTGCTTTAAAATTTTATGGTAAGAAATAAAATGATATCGTTCATAAAAATAAAACTTTTTTATAAACGATAGATCATTCGGTGGTAAAATTTTACAGAAATTTTTAAGAAAATTCTCAGAAGCTTTGTGTTTTGGTCAGAGGTTTGCAGTAGCCGTTGGCAGCCTGTTTTGTATGTCTCTGAATTGCCCGGGGCTTTCTATGCCCAGGGTGAAAGCATCTATGAATGAGTTTTGTGCCTGGAAACGAAGCGCATCATTTTTCTTGTCGGTCAGTTTTCCGGCTCCGTATACTTTCATGGCTATTATGGCTTTACCGTTGGCTTTCATACGCTTAAGCACTTTTGTCACGGTGGGCACATCGTCATCCATGCGTACACCTGCCGGATTGAACCGGGCCAGGTCAACCATCACCCATGGCTCTTCAGCGGCTGCCTTCAATGCACCGATAGAATGGCATGAAATTCCATGGGCCTTGATGATACCCTTCTCCCGTGCTTCACTCAAAGCATCCATGCCTCCGCGGTGTGTGGTGGGCCAGTCGGGATCGGTTACTGCATGCAGCAAGACAATGTCCAGGTAATCGGTGCCCAGTTCTTTGCGAAAACGTTCTAAATCCTCCCTGACCCCTTCTTTGGTCTCGGAGGTAGTTTTGGTCAGGATGGTCAATTTTTCCCGGGGCACACGTTGAAGTGCTTTTTTTAAATGGCGATGTGAGCCATATTGATCGGCACTGTCCCAGAAGGTAATCCCTTCATCATAGGCTAACTCCAGCATGTCTGATAAGCCTTTAATGCCCAGTTGTCGCGTTTGGTTTGAACTTCCTCCGAAGCCTCTGGTTCCTGTTCCCATAGCCATTCGTGAAGCACGAATCCCAGTGTTTCCTAATTCGATCTGATCACTGGGCTTTAAACCTTTTACACGTGTATTGTTACCATATATTTGTGAAGGAAAGAATCCGGTTGCCAGTGAGCCTGCAATCGTGTATTTTAAAAAATTTCTTCTGTTCATGATATATGAATTTTTGAAAATAAACTGATTGAATTACTTTTTATCGCAATTTATCAATTGCTTCTATAGTGCTTTCACTTTTATTCAACAGAGGAACAGCAATAATTGTTTAGATAAATTGAGTCTGTCAGTTCATTTAACATATGAAATGCCGATTTCCTTTTTCACAAATTAAAATCAGTAAAAATAATCGGTGATATTGCCGATTATTATAATTTATCAGTATTTTTGCCGATAAAAGTGAAAGTATTCACATGAAACCCGCATCCAGGAACCTTCACAACAAGGCAATGAATAAAGCATGCGGGTTCCATGGCGAAGGAAGCACAAGGCTCGAATTTTGAGGTTCTATTTAATTGAATTACAAACATATAATCAAACTTTCTAATGAATTACGCAACCATCTCTGGCGATGTAATTTCTTCCACCTCTCTTTCCGGAAGGGATAAAAGAAGATTGGAAGAAAGCATAAACGGTTTGCTTAACGAGCTATCAAGCAGATATTCCGATGAAGGGTTTTATGGCCGGTTGGTCCAGGGGGATCATGTAGAGTGTGCCATGCGTAAACCCCAATATGTGCTCCGTATAGCTCTGATATTAAAAACCTATATCAAGTCGCTTGAATTGCCTAAGGATAAGCCGAAGGATAAACGGGTTAACTGGTTTAAGGAACATGGGCTTCGACTGGCTGCTGCTGTGGCACCGCTGGATAGCTTAGACCCAAAAGCAGGCATCATTGATGGAAAAGCCATCCAATTATCCGGGCGTGCTATAAAAAATCTTGATACATCGGAAAAACAAAAAGTAATCATCAAGCATACCCTGTTTTTCTGTTCACCGGATAAACAAACAGAAGAGCAGTTTGTTCCGGTATTTTTCCTTTTGGATGTTCTGCTTTCAAAAAGTTCACCAAAACAGTGCAAAGTAATTTATTACAAGCTCCTGGGATATAATGAAGGAGAAATTGCCGGCATCCTGGGGAAGTATCAGTCTACAATAAATCAGCATTCCACCGCCGCCGGTTGGCATGCTATTGAGAAATCTGTAGAATATTTTGAAAAAATAATCCTATGACCCTGCTTTATAAACTATTGATATTACAGTTTACAGCCCATATACTGGCTGATTTTATGCTTCAGCAGAAAAACTGGATTGATCATAAGGAGAAGAAACTTTTCGCCAGGCAGCATGTGTGGCATGCACTGATCATCTTTGTCACTTCATATGGCCTCTCGTTTTATATTGGCTTCTGGAAAGGAGCTTTGGCTATTGCCATCCTTCATCTGGGTACGGATATTTTGAAGAGCCTTTTTAAGGTAAAAAAGGATAAAAATTATTTTTTTCTCGACCAGCTTTTTCATTTAATTATACTTGTTTTGGTATCCATGCTTTATTTGCGGTATTTTGATTATTCATTACCCTTTGATATAAGTTTAAAAGCACTGGCGACGATTTCAGCCATTCTGCTCTGCCTGAAGCCTTCTAATATAATCATTAAAAATCTTCTGGATGTTTTTCATATTGAGGCTCCCCATGAAAAAGGCGTAAGAAAGAATGCAGTGGATGAGGAAGAAGAATCGAAAGGCCTGCCTAATGCAGGCAAACTCATAGGCATTACTGAACGATTGCTGACATTTGCACTTGTGCTTTCAGGCCAATTTGGGGTCGTAGGCTTGATCATTGCAGCAAAATCCATTTTAAGGTTCCGTAACATGAAACAGTCCGAATATGTTCTGGTGGGTTCCCTGTTAAGCTTCGGGATAGCCATTTTTTTGGCATTGGGTGTTTCTGAAATCAATTAAATCGGTAAAATAACCGATAAAGTATATTTATCGGCATAAAAGCGGATAAAGTCATAGGACTTAGTTCGTCTTAATACTTCAAAAAATGCCGGTTGAAGGGGTATTTCAACCGGCCTGTGTTTGTGTGCCGTGCATGGCCAATAACTCGACGGTGAAAGTCCGTTATGGGGGTTT
>JBKGZA010000035.1:0-21486 GCA_046545815.1 Bacteroidales bacterium | reverse complement strand
ACCCCAATCCGGCGGCTGCCGGATTGTGCTCTACCTACTGAGCTATTCTCGCTTAATCTTCCCTGTCTTTCTTCTCCCGCAACCCCAATCCGGCGGCTGCCGGATTGTGCTCTACCTACTGAGCTATTCTCGCTTATCCTGCTTATTAATTTATTAAAGAACGCTTCTCTTAACTGCTAAAAACCAATCCTTCCTGCTGCTGGACATTCGTTTGTTTGTCACTCCCCTGTTGTAACGAAAGAACGCTATAAGTGTTGTTTAGCGAATGCAAATATATATAAATTTTTAATTTTGCAAAAAGGAAAATATTTTTTTGTTTTAAACTGAAAATAGCAGGACTACCGCTTAAAACCTGTACTTCTGACCGGTCAGAACCTGTTTGATACCAAATTCCTTGTACATTTTTGCCAGAGCCGGCAAAGCCGTACAATGCGAAGGATAAAGTAAGTCGATCTTCTCCTTTTTCAAAAAGTCAATCGTTTTGTCAAGCACCTCATCGTCCTTTCTCAGATGAAAACCTCCGATCACCGCATGTATATGATCTTCTCCGGTTACCTTTTTGGCATAAGTGATGAGGTTACAAATTCCTGAATGAGAACAACCGGTGATAATTACCAGACCTTTCTCCGTATAAACAGCCACGGCAGAATCATCAGGAATGAAATCCTCATTTCCCTTTGCATCCACCGAAGAAGAAGCTTTCGCCTCAAAGTCATTCAGACGGGAGATTTCAGCAAGAAACAGATGACCATCTATTACTGAAACTGGTTCACTGGTAAATTGAAGTGTGAACTTCTTTGCAGCTTCTTCCCGTGTTAAAGGCAGACCGTTATAATGGCCATTAACCCTGTTGTACCTTTCAGTAAAACTGGCAGGATGGGTGATCAACTTCTTATCTGAAAAGTATTTCAGCCCGTTACCATGATCCCAGTGGCCATGAGTTAGTACAATTGCGTCAATCGTATGATCCAGATCAACGCCCAGCATTTCTGCATTTCGTAAGGCAATATCAGAAGGTCCGGGATCAAAAAGATAAGTCCCCTCCTCCCCTTCTACCAGATAGGAAAGCCCGTACTCCGCAGCAGTGCGCTTGCCTGCTGTGTTATCGTTTAGAATGGTTATCTTAAGCTCCATAATTAAATTTCTTGTATCTTGTTTCCTGTCTCTTGTATCCTTTATCTTGTTTATCAACTCATTACTAAAACCTCACTACTCGACCGTCTAACTGTCTTCTCAACTTCTTCTCATTATTCTCATATTCTCTATTTATCATGCGTTTTCATACTCCGGTATCTCAATATAAAAGGTTGTTCCCCTATCCTTTTCTGTTTTATAAGTTATGCTGCCCCCCAGATCTTCCACAATCTTTTTAGAAATGGCAAGCCCCATCCCCATTCCTCCTGACTTTGTTGTGAAACTGGGCCGGAATAGTTTTCCCCTGAGCTCCCCGGGAACACCACAACCATTATCAGCAATAGTGACCAAAACTTTACCGTCTTTCCGGGAAACGCCTATCCGGATTCTGCCTTCTTTATGTGCCGGGATGGCCTGAATGGAATTTTTAATCAGATTACTGAATACCCTAGAAATCTGGTCTTTATCGGCGTATATATATAAAGGAGCTTCCACATAATCTTCTCTGATTATCTCAATATTCTCGGTATGTTCAAACAGATGCACCGCGGCATCAATCTGTTGATTCACATCCAGCTTCCTATTCCTTGCCCTGGGCATTTTGGCAAAATTTGAGAACTCCGAGGCAATCTCAGAAAGGGTATTGATTTGGCTGATCATCGAGTCGGCAAACCGTTGCATCCGCTCATCAAAATTTTCTACCCGGTCATCCCACGCGCGTTTCAAATATTGTACTTTTAGCTTCATGGGCGTAAGTGGATTCTTTATTTCATGGGCAATCTGTTTGGCCATCTCCCGCCAGGCCATCTCTCTTTCACTTTGAGCCAGCTTTTCGGCATTGGCTTCCAGTTCATCGATCATCCTGTTATATTCACTGACCAGCTCGCCGATTTCATCGTGGCTCTCATAATTGATTTTCTCATTGGTCTTATCCAGGCCAATTCTGCCCAGTTTCTGCTGAATCAGCCGAAGTGGTCTGGTAATCGTATTAGATATCAACACAGCAACTACAGTTCCAAGAATAATCAAAAACACATAAATATTCACCATAACCATGATGATCGTATAGATTTCTTCCTGGAGGGCCTGTTGCCTCGTAAAATAGGGAATATTCAGATAAGCCAGCAACTGATTTTGGTTGTTATAAAAAGGAACATAGGCAGAGTGGTATCTCATGTTCCCGATCCACTCATTATGTATGAACTGTGGCAGCTTGTCATGCGACATTTTCTCATAAGCAACAGGATTCATCTGCCGGCTTACCAAATGCTTTTCAAAAACCTGGGAACGGGAACTGGCCAACAATTCTCCCTCAAGGTTATACAAATTCATATCCACATAAAATACATCCGAAAACTTTGTTAACAGATTATTGATGTACCCGCTGTATTCATGGGTCAATGTATCTTCTGAACCCAGCTCATCTTCGAGTTCAACAATCAGCGATTCCATTTTTTCACTGATGTTTTCTTTCTGTTGTTTCTGAAATTGACGGGTTGTATAATAAACAGTACCGGTACCCACTGCAATCAAGGAAAGGATAAGAATGAGCACCATCGAAATTTTAATCTTATTCTTAAAGTTATAACTGAACTGACTTATATTCTCAGGAAGTCCGAATATAAATATAAACAGCAAAGTTAACAGATAAAAGAAAGCAAAGATATAGGAAAACTGGGCCAGGAAATCCAGAAATTCATTTAAAGGCTTACTGATAACTATCACGGAACCCTCTTCTGCATTATTGTAAGTCAGATGGCTGTAACCCTGATAATCCATAAAATTATATTCTCCGTCAGTTTCAAACTGATGGGTCAGTTTCAGAGGATAGGAATATTCGCCAGATCTGCGGATCAGGTCATCGTACTTATATTTGGCATAGGAATAATTCTGCAGGGGCCCCGGCTCAATAAGCTCGCCGGTAAGTAAAAGTTCAGGATACCCTAACTGTCCACTGGTCAATTTGGAATCGAGGGAGATATATAAGGTGGATTCCTGGTATTGATCTGTTTCATGGTATTTTATCAGGCCAATATAACTGATCCTGCCATTGAGGTTATCCAGATAGTAAAATCTGCTGTTTCCAATGGTTACACCCTCTTCCTGAAGCATCTGGTCAAAAAAGGTATAGCAGTGATGCTGGTTGGTGCGGTTATCCTGTAGGACACTCAGATCATCATTGGGGGAGCAAACGGAAACCTGAAGATCATATTTATTGAAATAGCCATCAAAATATTTGTTCCTCAGATATTCCAGTATTTTTTTCTCATTGTCAAGATGATGAATCATCCATTGGGCAATCTGTCCGTCCGATGCTACCCGGTCCGCCCTTCTTCTCAACAACAATTCCCCTACGCGGTCACGCTCACTCTCCAGATTGGTAACCAGTATTTTTCGCTTTTCTCTTTCCTTCAGATCGGTATTGTGGTGGATAAAGAACATGGCAAATACCACAGAGATCAACATGATAACGATTAAACGCGGATAATTGTAAGTGGTGTCAAAGTAAGCAATTAGCGCAACAATGAGATGGGTTACGTAAAAAAAGGTAATGGTATACCATTGCAGGCTTAGCCCATAATGATAAGCCATGCCCAAAGCTCCAAGTGACAACGGAATAAATATCCCCGCAAATTTCTTATAGGTGATGAGCTTACTTATCTTATAAATGAAAAAGTCGATCCAGAGAAAATAGATGAAAAACAAAATAAAAATACTCAGCAACATCAGCAATCCGGAAAGTTCCAGTTCAAAAAACCTTTGGAAATCAAAGGAAAAACTTGAATTGAATATCAATGACCTGAACAGATAATAGATCAACCCAAAAAATCCAATATTTATCAATGAACACAAAACAGAGATTCCAGCTGGAGCCATATTCGATCGTGTAAAAAACCTTCCAACTGGCCTTAAATAGCGGGATGCCAGCCAGATCACAAACCAAAGGCAAACCAGATGTAGGAGGAGATCTCCCAAACTGGGAATGACGGCAGATGAGGCATAAAAGGAGGGATCAAAAACCTGCAACTGATAAAGATTACCGGGAAACTGAAATTGTACCGAAAATAAACGGATACCACTTAGTAAAACAACCACCATAGCATAAAGCCCTACCTTCTTTTTAAAAGATAGGTTTTGCTGAAAAAGTTTACCCAGAAACAAAAACAAAAAAACCAATGCAGCCAGCATTAAAACGACCGAGAAGTAAAACATAAAAGAATCCCCTCTTTCAAATCTTGAAGGGTAAAGAGAAAACAGATACTCCCCCTCTCTGTCCCTGATCACCGTTTCCTGGTCAGGATCTTTCACAATATTGACAGAGGACGGCAGGCTAAAATCTTCCTGAAATGTATTTTTTAAATATTGATTTTCATATGAATAGTGTTTTTTGATTAAAGCTAAGCTTACCAAATGAAACGAATCGGCTTGTTCCTTACGGATATAATACCAGCCATTTCCAAGCCTGTTCACACTATGATCCCGGACACTATCCAGTGCACTGACAGGAATGGCATTGGTGTTCCAATATTGAAGCTGATCATTATAAAATACATAAAAAGCCAAACCTTGGGAGTGAAACAGATCTGAATAATCGGAATAAAATGTGGAGGCAGTTTCATCTAACCCCTCTTCGGAAATTTTATGGGCGATATCCGATAAATGGCCGTTGATCAACTCCTGCTTTGAAAACAATGTACTGATGAAGGATTCTTTATCAATTTTTGTCTTTTGTTGTTTCTTAAAAGTGCCATTCAAAACAAGGCCGGCTGCAAAAGAAAATAAAAACACCACAAGAAAAATCAACGGTCTTTGCATCTTAAAACACTGTTTTTTTATTGATTGTCATTCAGCAACAATCCGGTTATTTAATATCAAGTGTATCACCCACCATGGTGATAGGGTTCTCCTTTGATAATGGTAAAAGCCCTGTACAATTGTTCAGCAAAAACAATCCGGACGATCTGATGAGAAAAGGTCATTTTTGAGAGGGAAAGGTTCATATCAGCCTTCTGATAGACTTCATCAGAAAACCCATACGATCCGCCGATAACAAAAACCAGCTTGCGAATACCTGTATTCATGGTTTTCTGCATCCATTTTGCAAAACCAGAGGAATCCATCTGTTTGCCCCGCTCATCCAATAAGACCACAGATGCATCGGAAGGCAAAGCTTTCAGAATATTTTCTCCCTCCTTTTCCCTGATTTCTTTCTCAGAATACTTACCGGAACCTTTAATTGCATTTATTTCTTCAATATAAAAAGGCAGGTACTTTTTGATCCGCTTATCATATTCCCTCAAAGCCTCATTTATGAATTTTTTTTTATTTTTTCCCACCATCAGGAGTGTAATCTTCATATACTTCAAAATTACAATGAAACGCTGAATAATACTTAAACTGAATATCCTTCAACCATATTTTTGGACCCCGTAAAATAAGTTATATTTTAGTAAACCAAAGTTTAGCCCTATATATAAAAGATTCGCGATATTCATTTTTTCCATAGCAAAAAAAACAATGGTTCAATTTTTGCATATTACAAGTTTAAATTCAAAACACCATGAACATCTACACAAAAATAATACCTGTGCTTATTATTTTTACGATATTTTTTAAAGGAACCTTTACTCAGAGCGAAGATGAAATTCCCAATGATATTGCCGTTGCCTTCAAAGTGGGCACGGCAAAAGAACTTGCACAATTTTTTAACGATAACCTGGAACTTGCAGTAGGGGAGAAAGAGGATATATACAGTAAATCACAGGCAGAACGGATCATGGACGATTTTTTTGTTAAGCACCCCCCAAAAACTTTTAAGTTTATTCATAAAGGAGGGAAGGAAGAGGCGCAGTATGCCATTGGCAGACTACAGACCTTTGAAGCGAATTTCAGGGTATACATGCTTTTAAAACCCCAAAATGACCGATTGCTGATTCACCAACTTCGTATTGAAGATGAAATTGAATAGCAACTCCCTTCAAAATATCGTTAAACTGGCCGTAAATGAAGATATAGGAGACGGAGACCATTCCTCCCTTGCTTGTATTCCCCGGAAAAAAACAGGTAAATCCCGGCTTCTGGTAAAACAACAAGGCATTATTGCCGGAATAGAGGTAGCAGGGATAATTTTTGATACAATCGATCCGAATCTCCACACAGAAATATATATCCCCGACGGCTCCGAAGTGAAGAAAGGAGATGTTGCCTTTCAGGTAGAAGGGAAAGTGCGCTCAATTCTGCAGTCGGAAAGGCTCGTTTTGAATTTCATGCAACGAATGAGTGGTATAGCCACTCAAACCAGTATATACGCCGACAAATTAAAAGACTTTCATACACAAGTTCTGGATACAAGAAAAACCACTCCGGGATTGCGTACCCTTGAAAAGAAGGCGGTGGCTCTGGGTGGGGGATCCAATCATCGCATGGGGCTTTATGACATGATTATGCTCAAAGACAACCACATTGATTTTGCGGGAGGCATTGACAAAGCCATCCGTAAAACTCTAAAATATCTGCACAAAGAGAACAAACAGCTCAAGATTGAAGTTGAAGTGAGAAACCTGGAGGAAGTCAGGGAAGTGTTAAATACGGGAGGTGTAGACAGGATCATGCTTGACAATTTCAGCCCTGAAAAGACCAGGAAAGCTGTCGAGCTGATCAATGGCATGTTTGAAACCGAATCTTCAGGCAATATAACATTGGAAAACATCCGGGATTACGCAGAATGTGGGGTTGACTTCATTTCTGTAGGTGCCCTGACCCATCAAATAAAAAGTCTGGACATGAGTCTCAAAGCCATTGATTTTTAAATTTACCCCTATAGAAAGCCAATTCCCATATAGCTGTTCCTTAACATTTTCCCCTATGTAAAATTCTTATTATTTTTAGCCACCAAAACTAATTTAACAGACACCAAATATTCAGGGAAAAACAACCATTATCATGGTCAATAAAAAAAAATGGGAGAGCATCATTAAGTTTTCAAAAAGAATAAGCCTGCCGGGATTTTTCAAAATCCCCCTTTATGAGGTCATCAAATTCTTCATTGAAGGCATTAAGAACGGGGCTTTAACCACCCGTGCCTCTTCAGTGGCATTCAACTTTGTGCTTGCCATGTTCCCGGGGATCATCTTTCTTTTTACACTGATTCCCTATATCCCCATAGAGAATTTTCAAACGGAGCTTTTAAGCGTTTTTGAGAATATACTGCCCCATAATGCCTATAACCTGCTGGAGTCTACACTGGTGGATATCATTATGACGAGAAACTGGGGGCTGTTGTCATTCGGTGCCCTGGCCAGCTTATTCTTTTCAATGAACGGGATCCATGCCCTGATCGATGCCTTTAACTCAACCCATCACTCCATAGAAACCAGGAGCTGGTTAACCCAACGATTAATATCCCTCGGCCTTGTGTTTATTCTGGCCACATTGATCACTTCCGCCACACTGCTGATCATATTAAGCCGGACAGTTTTAAATATGCTGGTTGAACAAAACATACTCGAATATGGTATAACACTTTACCTGATATTAATCGGAAAATGGATTATCATTATCTTGTTTCATCTTTTGGCCATATCGTTCATATATTATCTGGCACCCGCCAAAAAGCCCGATTGGAATTTTTTTTCTCCAGGTGCCATATTCGCCACTTTTTTAACCATTATGGCCTCATTGATCTTTTCTTTTTTCATCAACAATTTCGGGCAGCTCAATAAATTGTACGGTTCCATCGGCACCTTGATGGTGGTATTGATCTGGACCTACTTCAACTCCCTGGCTTTAATCATCGGATTCGAACTGAATGCAAGCATTACCAGTGCCAGAACCAATTCCGGAAATTCATGAAATATGATTTGTCCCATATCAGAAGGGAATATGCACAGCAATCCCTCTCAAAGAAGGATTTAGAAAAAGATCCCACCAGAGAGCTCCAGCGCTGGCTTGATGAAGCAGTACATGCCGGGGCACTGGAACCCACTGCCATGTTCCTTTCCACATCTAATGCAAAGGGAAGGATTACCTCCCGCACTGTACTGCTGAAAGAGGTGAAAACGGAAGGACTGGTTTTTTATACCAATTACAATAGTTTAAAAGGCCGGCAGTTAAAGGAAAATCCGTTTGTTTCTGCCCTCTTTTACTGGGCCGAGCTGGAAAGACAGGTTCGGGTGGAGGGTGTGACAGAGAAAGTCTCTCCAGAAGAATCCGACCGTTATTTTGAATCCAGACCGGAAGCCAGCAGGATTGGTACCTGGACCTCGGATCAAAGCACCGAGATCCCCGACCGGCAGTACCTGGAGCAAAAGCAACAGGAATATTCAGAATATTTCCGCAATAAAAAGATTAAACGTCCGCCACACTGGGGCGGATACCTTATTAAGCCCAGCCGGTTCGAATTCTGGCAGGGTCGGGAAAACCGGCTGCACGACCGGATTGAATATTCACTGGAGGATAAGAAGTGGGTACTCAGAAGACTGGCGCCATAAAGTTCTTATAGAATACTTCGGGAATAGAAGGTTGCCGGAATCCCGAAGGTCTTTAACCTGCTGTAGCATTAATAAGTTATATACATAACCTGGACAAGCCAAAACCAAACAGGATGCTTTCAAGGAATTTAATGTGTTTCCGTTTTGGTTTGTCCAAATTAGAAATCAATATATTGATCCATCTGATACCGGCTTAGCGGTTTTGAACCGCTTAGCCGATGGTTTGCGTCGACTTTTTCTCAGTCTAAACTTACTTCTTTACGGGTTCATAAGACTTTTTTCTGATTCATAGCAAATTTCTCCTCAACCGCAATGATTTTTTCCCCGGTCGAACTTACTTTTTTCCGGGTTGAAAGGTATTAAAAAGTGGTTTCATGAGACTTTTAAGTGACTTGAAGTGACTTTTTTCTCACTGGAAACGACTTAAAAATACCTTGAATATACTTTTTTATAGTCAAATGGTACTAAAAAATACCTTTGAACCACTTTTTTGTGGGTTGAAAGTATTTTTCCATAATCAATCCCTCCGGCAAATCTTGGCATAGGGACAAAAGCGGCAGGTATTCAGATCGTCGGTCTGGGTGAATGTTTCCCCGGGATCAAAAATCTCGCTAAGCACAGCCCGGAGGTGCTCTTCCAACTCAACCTTTATCTCGTCATAGGCAACCTGCTTTTTGTTCATCTTAAACGACCAGTCAAAATCATCCTGGTAGATCCTGCGGAAGAAATAAAGGCCGGGAACGATCTTTTTTTGCGGACCATACACTTCACTGTACATCCTTGAATAGATTAACGCCTGCAGCGCCGCGTGATTGCCGTCTTTTTCAAACAACGACGATACATCCCTGAAGGATTGTCTGGGTTGTCCCGTTTTGTAATCAATGATACGGATGCCTGAAACGTTCTCATCCACCCGGTCGATATTTCCCTGAATTCGTACCTTTTTATTTTCTCCACCTACAGAGAATTCCATGGAAGTACTCCAGGTTTCCTCCAGGGACAAGGGGAGAAAGGGGGCGAACTTCTGCTCCGCTTTTAAAAATTGCTTAATATACTGATGGATAATGTCCTTAACCAGCAAATTTTTACCGGAGAGACGGATCTGCTTATCAGCCGGAAAATCGCTGAAATACTCTTCTCTGAAGGCATCCATGATTTGGCCCTCAATAAGGTCGTCGTTATGCTCCAGTTTTTTTAGCTCATCAGAAGTTATCTGAATTTTATTTTGCCTGTAGGACTCATAAAGCAGTTGAATGGCCTTATGAAGCAATGATCCGAAAAGCGGCAGGTCAACATTCTCTGTCACCTCTTCAGGTTCTTTCAGCCCTGCAATATACCTGTAATAAAACTTCAGTGAACACATCAGGTAGGCATTGATGGCACTGGGCGAAAAATATTTATCCCCTTCATTGTTTATATTATAATTTTCAAGGATTTCAAGAACTTCGGAGGTTTTGGCCACAGAAACCACTTTGGCCTCGGGTATACTGATCCCGGATACCACCGTCTTTTCTCGGATATCAAAGCCGGTCTCAAACTTAAGCTGATGCATGAAACGGCTCATCTCCCCCGTCTTAATACCGTCTGTTCCGGAATTGTAGATAAGGGTTACGTTTTTTGCCCGTTGGATCAGCCGGTAAAAATAATAAGCATAAATCGCATCGTTGTGCTCATAAGTGGGAAGTGTAAATCCTTTCCTCAAACTGAAAGGAATGAATGAGGGGGTGGATTCGGCCTTTGGAAAAACGCCTTCGTTCATCGAGAGAATAATCAGATTTTCAAAATCCAAAGCCCTTGTTTCGAGAAGACCCATAATCTGAAGGCCTGACAAAGGCTCTCCCTGAAAGGGGATGGCCTGATTTTTAACTACCCGTTCGAGAATACGCAGGTAGGTAGTATGCTTCACTTCGGCCTGATGCTGGAGAAATATCTCCTTGAGCCGCTTTATTGAAATATAGACATAATAGATGCTTTCCAGTTCCATTCTCAGCGGATAGTCTTCGCTCTCCTCCTGCTGTCTAAGAAGGGAATAAAACCGGTAATAATTATCCAGGAGATAATCGCTGAGGGATTTGTAAGAATCGGGCAGCTTGAATATAGAACAGAATAAACTGTTTATGGTTAATTCATCAGAAGATAGATATATTTTGTTGTGTTTGTGGATATGATCAATGAGCTGACCCACCTTTTCATCCCTGATGATCCCCAGATACTGATGGTTCAATACAGAAAGCACATCATTGTAATAAAACTGCACTTCGCCGTCCTGCTCCTTCACGTTTTCCCGGAGCCGGATAAGGGTAAGCAAAAAGCTGAATGCAGGGGTGGAATAAAGAGGATATCCCATAGTCACATTTACTTCACCGGGGAATTCAGGCAAGCTGTTCAGTACCGGAAGCAACAATTGCTCATCAGGAAGGATGATGGCTGTTTTATCCGGTGAATGGCTGCTTGTGCCCGGCATATCCTTTAACAGCTCAGGAAGAATCTTGGCCTGGGAAATATCATAGGGGGTATTGATGAATTGAATGGTCTTATCCTGTTTCAACCCGTCATAAACCTTCAGATCCTCACCGACAAATTCTCTCAGGTTACGATTAATGAAGCTCCCGGCTTCATGACCATTGAGATAAAAATGGTCATAGTCCCAGTAAAAAACAGCCCTTTCCTGCTGCTTCAGTTCGTCAAAAAGACGGTGTTCCACCGGAGTAAGGGCATTAAAACCAATGAATACATATTTATCATGCGCCGGTTGTAACCTCTGGCTGTTGATACTGTCTGTTACTGTCCTGTAGATCTTTCCTTCATAAGCCTGCTTCTGCTCATCAAGCAGCATATTAAACTGAAAATACACATTATAAAGCACCTCCCATATGCTGATGAAATCGTTCTGTTCTTTTGAAAACCGGTTGACATTTAATGTATCCCAGAATCTTCGGATAGTAGCAATCTGTTCTTCTGTCAGATAGGAGAAATGATCTTCCAGGGATTTTAATTGATCCAGGTTCCGGAAAACATCACGCGGGTCCACCAGATACTTGTCAATGTCATCGAAGTCGCGCAGCAACATCTCTCCCCAATGATAAAACTCATCGAAAGGTTCGGGCGTTTGTTTCTCTTTTTTAAAAACCTGATGAAGGGTAAAAATCAGGGAAAGGTGATCGGCTTTCTGTAAGCCTGAAAATTCCTGCATCAGATCGCTTATGGTAAGGATTGCCGGTGCCCATACCGGATGCCTCAGCTCATTTGCCAGATAATGTTTAAAAAACAATCCCGATCGGCGGTTGGGAAACACGAGACAAATTCCGGAGAGGGCATCTCCGTGCTTCTTGTAAACATCCCGAGCTACTTCCTGAAGAAAATATTGCATAAAATCTTAATCTCAAACCTTAAACATAATGAACATCAAAGACAATAAATATCATTTCATTAAACTAAAATTCAAAAACTAAGGAGACCAATACGCTTCAAATATTTACTGTTTTATAGTATTTCCCCTGCCATGTATCCCGGTTTATCATCCGTTGTTCAAGCTTGTTGCGCACTTCATAAGACCTTATCAAACCCCAGCCGGGGCCTGCAAGAAACCAGGGAGGGACCTCCCCGGATAGCCTTTCGATAACAAATTCCGGGTTCAGCCTTTCGATAAAGGCTATTATAAAATCAATGTAATCATCCAGCCCAAAAAGGTTAAATCTTTCCGGATATTTCTGATAATCATCAGCCATGGCAGTATCCTTGAGTATCTGTAACTGATGAAACTTAACTGTATCCAGAGATAGCTGCGATAGCATATCCGCTTCTTTCAGTATATCCTCCCTGGTTTCGCCCGGCAAACCAAATATCAGGTGGGCTCCGGTTTTAATGCCTTTTTGCGCGGTTTTCTCAACAGCAGTGATTGAGTCTTCTGCGGAATGCCCCCGGTTGATGTGTTCCAGCGTGCGGTTATAAAACGACTCAATCCCATACTCCAGGATGATATAATACTCTTTGGACAAAGCTGCAAAATAATCCAGTTTTTCCCCGTCTATACAATCCGGACGGGTTCCGATCACCAGGCCTATAACTCCGGGGTACTGCAAAGCTTCTTCATACATTGCCTTCAGCCGTTCCAACGGGGCATATGTATTTGAATAAGCCTGAAAGTAAGCCAGATATTTATTGGCCTTTCGGTAACGCTTTCTGTGAAAAACCACACCTTCTTCAATCTGTTGCGTAACACTTTTATCGGGATTGCAATAAGAAGGATTGAAAGCATCATTGTTGCAGTAATTACATCCACCTTTCCCAACCGTTCCATCCCGGTTGGGGCAGGTAAAACCGGCATCTATGGTTACCTTTTGCACCCGTTCGCCAAAAACGCGCTTGAAATAATCGCTGTATGCATTAAAACGCCTCCTGTTTCCCCAGGGAAAAACCTCGCCCCTGTCCTTGCTCATCTTTAAACCTCCGTTAATGTATTCTGGTTGACATACCAAATGTAACCGACAGGATGATCATAACCCATATTTCGGATCTGTTTCAGGTAATAACCTATCTGTTTCTTATATAGTTGATCCTTCTTTTCTCCAAACTTATAATCCAGCACTACGGTTTGTCCGTTTTTCATCATCACCCGGTCGGGACGATAGGTTTTTCCATCGGGAAGAAGAATCTCACGTTCAGTATATACTTCCCAGCTTCCGTCAAACCAACCCTTAACCTGCCGGTGATTGACCAGATGCTCTATTCGCTTATGCAATTCCTTCTTTTCAGCTTCATTTATTTTGCCTTCCATATACACCTGCTCCAAAGCCGCCTCAATGTCAGACCTGGAATGGATATTGGCAAAAACATGATGCATCAGCTTTCCGTAATCCACTGAACCCTGGAACAAATCGGTTCTATCACTAAAAAATTCAGTGTATTCATATTTTAAATGAAGATTGGGTTTGGTGGCATATACCGGATAATCTTGCTGTTCCAGCAGATTACCTTTATCCGGTTCCTTTAGACTCACTTCCTGTATTTGGCCCCACTCAAAAGTCCCGTATTGGTCATCCCAATAATCCTGCAGATATTTGATAAACGGGAATTCTGCAGTATCAGCTCCGGGCAGTGTTTCCCAATTGCTGTAAATAAAATTTATCACCTCACCTATGGTAGTCAGGCCTTTATCATTTACGGTATAATTCAGGGTTCCATCCTTTTTTACCTGTATTGGAACATAAGTGAAAAGCACTTCCTCTGCCCTGGTCAGAGCTACATAGAGAAGATTCAGATTGTCCACATAGTTGTGGAACTTCTCATAATAATAATCGCCTTTGAACAGTGTATCTGCCAAACGTCCTGAATAATTAACCGGTACAACGCCTATCTTGCCCAGATGTTCATCATCCGGACGGCACCAGAGATAGTTCTTTCTTACCCCTGATGAAGTGTTATCCAACTCCCAGTTGCAGAAAGGAATCAGAACAGCCTTAAACTCCAGGCCTTTTACTTTATGAATGGTGGTAACCCTTATGGCGTCATAATCTTCAGGAAGCTGGAGTTTTTGCTTCCATCCATTTTCCTCCCACCATTTCAGGAAAGTATTAAGATCCGAAGCATACCTGCCGGAAAAATCGAGAATGATCTCCTGAAATGCCTGGATGTAGGGTACCTCACCCTCTATCTCGTTGATATTAAAGATGGATATCAGTCTTTCCGTGAGCTCGTAGAGCGACATTCTCTTCAGTTCAGAAAGATTATTCACAAAATCGCAGGGAAGGTGCTCCTCAAATTCATCCTCTGCTTTTCGGAAAACGGCGTGCCAATTTTGGGGCCCGTATTCCTTCTTCAGGCGGATGTTGCTGTAAGCCTCTTTGATAAAAGCACGGTTGATGAGGTCATCAGGATTGACCATATAGTGGAATACGGACAAAATGAACTTCACGCTTTCGGCTCTGACGACATAAAGTGAATCATTGGAGATTACATCATAGCGGTACTTTGAGGAAGCCCGGCTGCTATTCCTGTATTCCATCAAAGCATCGGCAATTTCCTGACCTTCGCTGTTCTTTCGTACAATAATTGCAATGTCCGAAAGATTATAATGCTGATCCTGCAGCGATTCAATATCACGAATAAGCTGCTGCTTGATCTTTTCCCTCTCTTCTTGTTGCTGATTATGAAAATGCCTGTAAAAGCGGTTCAGTACATATCCCCCTTCGCGTTGTTCAGGAAGTTTCTGCATCACATCCTTGTAGGCATCCAATACTTTTCCCTTCCAGGGATTTTCTCCGTAATGATGCTCTATCTGTGAATCAAAGTGGTTCTGCAATACATAGCGGGCAAAATGAAAAACGGTGTTGTTATAGGCGATGATGTTGTGCAAACTTCGCCGGTTATAAATCAGACCTTCCTCTTCAACCGGAAAATGGGAAAATTCTGCAGGCACCTCGTCTTCCAGTATCTTCCAGTCACCATTGCGCCAGCGGTAAATAGACTGTTTTACATCCCCTACCATCAGATTGAACTGGTTCTGAGAAAGACTGTTCCTGAAAAGGGGTTTGAAATTTTCCCATTGAAACCTGGAAGTGTCCTGGAATTCATCAATCATAAAATGGTGATAAATGCTGCCAGTCTTTTCATATACAAACGGTGCATCGTTTCCCGAAATGATGTCCCTAAGAAAATCTGCGGCGTCGGATATCAGGAAGATATTCTTTTCCCTGCAGTATTCATACAAACGATTCTGAATGTCTCCGAGGATACCCAGCACATACACGTTTTTCTGTATCTCCCTTACCGTCTGATACCATTCATAATTATTTCGCCAATAATCCACTGCTTCCCTCAAAATGGGATTGAGCTGGTCCCTGGCCAGAGCAACAACCAACTGTTTGTCTTCCTTTTTGAGTTTTCCGGCGGGCCATCTTTCCGGTTCATCCAATACATTCAAAACAAATTGATTGGGCGTGAGCTTATCTCTTCTGTTTTCCTTTAAATAAAGAAAATAACGGGCCACTCCACTGTTTTTCCGATTGAAATAATCAACCTCCAGGCCGTTCTTTTCAATAATTGTCACAGCCTCCCTGCCAAAGCCCTTCATCGTATGCTCAAACCGGTTTTGCTCTTTTATTAAGTATGTTAAATACGCATTCAGCGTCTCTCTGTCGCTTATTTTTCTTACCTGTAAATCCTTGACCTCCTCCTTGGCCAGTTCACCGGCCAGAGACGTTATCTCCTCCCTAAAATTCCAGCTTTTCTCCTCCCTCATCCGTGAACGTGCAAAATCCACAAGCCACCGTCTCAGTTGTTCATCCTTCTCTGTAGCAAGCAGCAGATCATCAATCACATAATTGAGTATTTCTGTTTCATCGGTTTCAAGCGAATATCCTGACTGCAGGCCGAGCTCCCTGGCAAAAGTCCGTATTACCCGCTGAAAAAACCGGTCAATGGTACTTATTGAAAAGCGGCTGTAATCATGAAGGATATTTTTCAGCACATTGAAGGCCCTTTTCTGTATCTCCCGTTCATCCAGATTCAACTCGTCTATTATAGCCGGCATATGCCTCGAATCTCCTCCATGGGCAAGAACATTCAGTTCATCCAGAATTCTTTTCTTCATTTCAGCGGTGGCCTTATTCGTGAAAGTCACGGCAAGAATATGCCTGTACAGAGAAGGATTGCGAAACAGCATCAGCAAATATTGCTGTGTAAGGGTAAAGGTTTTGCCGGATCCTGCGGAAGCTTTGTATATTTTAAGCCCATTCATAAAAAGTCGATTCAAATAGGAGATAAAATTAGCCCAAAATTCTTACGGAACCAAAGTAGAGTGCATTACTCGGAATTTGGATAACAAGTCCGTAAAATATTAATTTTTAGTGAAATTCAGTGTTTTGGTGGCAAAATATGATATAATTTATTTTTATAGCGCATATGAACAATATTTTGAAATTTAGGTCTATCAGTTTATCCTCAGAATAACATCCCGTTCATTTCTTGCAGTTTCTCGTTTAATAATCTTGTTTCTTTAAAAATTATGCGAAATCTTTAACTTTGTTGACCATTTATCGTTAAAATGAAATAAAATCTAAAGCATAAGAACAATGAAAAATATCAAATCAAGTCTACTTACGCTGCTTTTCATAAGCATTCCATTTATAATGCTTTCACTGCCACCTGACCAACAAGGATATGAAATTAAAGTACAGATCAACGGGTTAACAAACTCGGATCTTTATCTTGGTTTTCATCACGGAAACAAACAATTCATAAAGGATACCATTAAACTGAATGAAAATGGCGAAGGCACGTTCAAGGGTAAAGAACGCCTTCAGCAGGGCATATACCTTGTAATCACCCCGGAAGAAAAATATTTTGAAATTCTGGTGGGTGAAGATCAACACTTTTCATTGAAGACCCGTTTGAACAAATTCATCAACACCCTGGAATTTCAGGGAAGTGAAATCAACCAGGCTTTCACTGAATATCAAAAATTTATGAGGGAGAAGAACCAGAAATCCGCTGCTCTGAAGAAAAAACTAAATGCCGTCAAAGGCAATAAGGATTCCACACAGCTTATCAGGGAGCAAATGGAAGAACTGGATAAACAGGTGAAGAGCAAATGGAACAGCATCATCTCAGAGCATCCCAACTCTCTGCTTGCAGCGATAATTAAAGGCATGAAAAATGTCGAAGTGCCTGACTTTAACATTTCAGAATCGGCTCAAAATAAAGACTCCATTCGGTTGGAGAAACGATATCAGTTTTATAGGAACCATTTCTTTGACCATATAGATCTTTCTGATTCCCGATTGGTGAGAACTCCGATACTGCACAGAAAAATAGATCATTATTTCAACAACATTCTGGTACAGGAACCTGATTCCATAATTACAGAGGTAAACAGGATCGTAAGCAAGACAAAAGGAAGTGAGGAGACCTACGAATATGTAGTAAGATATCTTCTCAATCATTACCAGCAAAGCAATATTATGGGAATGGATAAGGTATTCGTACATATTGCCGAAAAATATTACCTTTCGGGCCGGGCCGACTGGGCGGATTCCAGTACCATTAAAAAACTACGGGACCGGGTAAGCAAGATCAAGCCCAACCTTATCGGCAAAAAAGCACCAAAACTAAAAACGATCACCTCATCAGGAGAAGATGCAAACCTCCACGATGTAGACAGTGAGTACACGTTGCTCTATTTCTGGGAACCCAGCTGCAGCCACTGTGAAAAACTCACTCCAAAAATTCATGACCTTCATCAAAATTACTCCCGGGATCAGTTTGAAGTTTTTGCAGTGTACACGCAAACAGACAAGAAGGAATGGATGGAATATTTGAACAATCAAGAATATGACTGGATCCACACATACGATCCGGAATACACCTCCAACTTCAGAAAAAAATATGATGTTTACAGCACACCTACCGTCTATCTGCTGGATGAAGAAAAAACCATTGTAGCCAAACGACTTGATTTTGAATCGTTGAAGGAAATGCTGGAAAAGAAGATTGGAAGTCCCTAGTTTGGAGCATTGAACGCTGAAACAACATATAGCTATTCTTCAACTATCGCCCTGTAGATCACTTCCTGCACCTTGGTGCGAACGTCGTCGGTGATCAGTTTCGCATTATCCTGATCGGGATGCACGCGATTTGACATAAAAACATACAACACCTTGTTCTGTGGATCTACCCAGGTATAGGTACCGGTAAAACCGCTGTGTCCAAAACTACTCGCCGACACACATTTGGCTGCCGGGCTATCTTCATCTTTTTCAAGAACCGGTTTGTCAAATCCAATACCCCTGCGGTTATCATTTTGTTCCCTGAATGGGCTGTGAGTAAACAGTTCCAGGGTTGAATCCCTGAAGTAACGTTTTCCCCCATAATATCCTTTATTCAGGTACATTTGCATAATCTTTGCCAGATCATTCGCATTGGAGAAAAGACCGGCATGTCCGCATACGCCGCCCATCATGGCAGTCCCCGGGTCATGCACATGGCCTCTTAGCAATTGCCGGCGGAATACCATATCGTTCTCAGTAGGTACGATCTCCTTGGCTTCGAAACGTTCCAGGGGCTTGTAACCAGTGTTATATGCGCCCAAAGGTATGTAAAACTTATTTCTCACGTAGTCTTCAAGCTGCATTCCGGTAATCTTCTCAATGATACGGTAGAAATAGTAATATCCCAGGTCACTGTATACATATTTTTTCTTTTCCCGAAGCTCCGATTCATCGATCCATCTTAAAATGCTGTCCCTGTAGTTCTCTTTCATATAAAAATCTTCTGCCACCTGTAACGAAAAGCTATCTTTTGGGGTTTTAGAATACACGCCATCCCTGTATTGAATATTCTTCGCCATATAAGTATGGGATCCGAGCTTATAGGGATGCTCTTTCGAAAAATCAGAGCTGAGCAGTTCCTGATCCGGATAAAAGGTTTCCAGGGTTTTATAGTAAAAGGGTATCCAGGCTTGCAATCTGGCCTGATGCGTAAGTATATCCTTCAGCACTATATCGCTCTTGTTGGTGGTGTCGAGGTAAGGGAGGTAATGGCTCAGTGTGGAATCAAGATGGAGGGTATCCTCATCATACAGGCGCATCAGAGAAGGAACAGAGGCCGTTATTTTGGTAATGGAAGCGAGATCATAAATATCTTTCCAATGAACGGGCTGTTTCTTTAAATAGGTATGATGCCCAAACGTTTTATGGTAAACAACCTTCCCGCTTCGCGCTACCAGAACCTGGGCTCCGGGTGTAGCCTGTGAATCAATGGCCGCATGAACAATGGAGTCAATTTTGTTCAGCGTATCGGAGTGAATCCCTACTTCTTCCGGAAGAGTGTACTTAAAACGGGAAAGGTCTTCAGCGATTATCCCGTTGCCAACCCTCAATGAATCATTCACTGAAACCGGTAGCCTGCCATTAATATCAAAAGCACCAAACAGTGACTGTGCAGCCAGCTCCTGGGTTAGCAGGTCATCATTATAACCATTCAGAACTATGTTAAAGTTACCCAGAGGCTGCAAATATTTTAAAGCGTAAGGATTGCCAAAATGAACCACAAAGGTATTCTTCCTTTTGGCCAAACGTTTCAGCAACTGTTCATAATCCGGATTCAAACCATATCGCCGTGAGGGTATTTCATTGGTGTTATGCGTAGAGGCAATGACGGCATCATATTTATCCAGATCGTTGAAGAATTCCTGGATTTCTTCCCCGGTCTCATACTGATAATGCCTGCATTGGGTATACAGCTCGATATGCTCCTGAAAAGGAGTTTTCTTGTTCGCACCAATGGAAATACTTGCCAATCGAAGATTTTTTAAATTTTGTATCGGGAACTGTTCTTCCTTATTTTCAACAAGCGTGAGGAAGTGCTCTGTTAATTCTCTGTTCTGAACCTTATATTCGGGTTTATTCAGATCATTCACCAGATTCTCCCTTTGCACAAGCTTTACTTCATTGCCGGGAGTGCCTGAATTACCCAAGGTATCCATCCCTGCCCAATATTTAAAGGAGAGGATTCTTCTGCAACTTTCCTCAATAGATTCTCTGCTGATCTCTCCCCTTCTAACCTGTCTCTTAATTTCCGAAATGGCTTCAGAAACATCCTCAGGATAAAGCAGCACATCATTCCCTGCTTTTAAAGCTTCCGCTTCAATTTCACCGGGAGGAAAATGATCGGTCACACCTTTCATATTCAGAGCATCGGTGAAAACCAACCCGTTAAAACCCATTCGATCTCGAAGCAAATCAGTCACCACATTTTTTGACAAAGTAGTAGGTCTTTCCGGGTCCTTATCATAGGCCGGAATCTGGAGATGAGCCACCATCATTCCTCCTACTCCATTTTGAATCATCCTTTTAAAAGGATATAATTCTATGCTGTCCAACCGGGTAGAGTCATGAGGAATAACAGGAAGCGTTTTATGAGAATCCTGGTCGGTATCACCGTGACCAGGGAAATGCTTGGCTACTGCCAACACTCCTTTATCCTGCAGTCCATTCACATAAGAGACCCCTTTGCGGGCCACATTATATCTGTCTTCACCAAAAGACCGGCTTCCGATTACCGGATTTTCCGGGTTGTTGTTTACATCCACAACAGGGGCAAAATTGATATGCACCCCCAGCCGGTGGAGTTGTTCTCCTATATCCAGTCCCATCTCATAAATCAGTGAATCTTGTTGAATTGCACCAAGCGCCATTTGTCGGGGATAACTTATCACACTGTCAAGGCGCATACCCAAGCCCCATTCAGCGTCCATCCCAATCATCAGGGGCACTTTGGAATAATTCTGGTAAATATTGGTCAGCTTGGCTTGTTCCCGGGGATTGCCCTGGAAAAAAATTAAACCGCCAATATGATGTTTTTTAACCATCTCCATGATTTCCTGGGTATGCTGAGGGCCCTTATCGGAATAGGCAGCTACCATAAATAACTGACCTATCTTTTCGCCAAGCGACATCTCATTCATGATGCTATCCGCCCAGAAGGATTCAACGGCCAGTAAAGAACCCGGACTGCTTCTTCGGATAAGGGGATCGTTAGCCCGGATTATGCCTGCAAAAATAAATGCCATTGAAAGGAGTAAGAATAATCTTCTAAAGATATGATGCGCCAGTAATTTCATAATGCATTAGCGTTAAAAAGAACAAATATAGTGAAATTTCAGCATTGTCAAAGGGACAATCCCCATTAAATCAAAGTTTGATGATCGAATCGCTATTTCGTACCAACTTGAATTTAAAGCCTTCACTTTCATTGAATAATTAAGGAATTTATATGCCATCTGAATCATCTGAAAACCCGGAATTTCTCCTTAGTTTTTGGATACATAACGTATTTTTCCTAATTTGGACAAGCCAAAACCAAA
>JBKGZA010000034.1:0-21815 GCA_046545815.1 Bacteroidales bacterium | reverse complement strand
CCGCATGCTTTATCCATTGCCTTGTTGTGAAGGTTCCTGGATGCGGGTTTCATTCGGATAACAGTCTATTTATAGCTTGTATTTCAATACAAATAAATGAATTTAAGTTCTCTTTTTGTCAGTCAGGGTGGAAACCTCATGTTAGTCATCTGCTTGTTTAAGAGTTTGATTCATGAGGGTTTCATTGAGCCATTCCTGTAAATTATTCAATCAAACGAGTTAGCAAAGATAAAATTTTGTACATAAATAAAAAAGTAAAAGACAAACCCTGCCCTTTACTTTTT
This sequence comes from Bacteroidales bacterium, assembly GCA_046545815.1. Taxonomy (GTDB): domain Bacteria; phylum Bacteroidota; class Bacteroidia; order Bacteroidales; family UBA12077; genus JAGXLC01. The sequence goes on along the minus strand of JBKGZA010000034.1, from coordinate 21,531 downwards.
CCATGTCATATGGTTGGTATTATTTATTTCTTCGGAATCTCATCAGATACAGTCAACCGCTTACGGCCCCTGGCCCTTCTATGGGCCAATACTTTTCTGCCGTTTTTGGATTGCATTCTTTTCCTAAAACCGTGTTTGTTCTTTCTCTTCTTGTTTGATGGCTGAAATGTCCTTTTCATCACAACTGATTTTTAGTATTTTCCAAATAATTTACAGGTATGCAAAAATAATGTTTTTTTTATAGTTACAAAAATCCGGGAACAATTTTTGTGAAGTACAGCTCCATTCTATCTGCATTATACCCACCGCCGCCAAAGCTGCGGTGGGTATAATTCAGGCTATAAATCCATCATTTCAAAATGTCATAAATTCAAACAACCTCCGGGGGAGCTCAGAAAGGTAATTTTCCCGGACACTTTCTAGCCCGGATCAAAGGGCAGATAAAGTACCTTTTTGGTCTGAAAGAATGGTTCCTCATAAAACCGGTTAATGGGAAATATCTGAATCCGATCCCTGAAGTCCTTTATTTCAGAGTCCACATCTCCTCCTTTCAGATAAAGAATGCCGTTGGAAAGTTCATTTTTCTGAACGGAAGCAACATTGTCCTCAACCCAGTGAACAAAACGGGGAAACTGTGTAACAGCACGACTTATTACAAAATCAAATTTCTCCTGATAATTTTCGATGCGTTCATGTCGGGTAGCCACATTGTCTAGGTTAAAATCATTGCAAATGGCATCAATGACCTTGAGCTTTTTCTTCACCGAATCTACCAGGAGAAAATGCACATCAGGGAAAAAAATGGCCAGCGGGATACCGGGAAATCCACCGCCGGTTCCGGCATCCAGTATTTTAGTCCCTGGTTTGAAACGAATCACCTTTGTCACGGCTAAAGAATGCAGAACATGATGCAGGTAAAAATTCTGAAAATCTTTTCTGGAAATCACATTGATGCGTAGGTTCCAGTAATGGTAGGAATCATACAAACCCCGGAACACCTTCTTTTGGATTCCAGTAAGGTGAGGAAAGTATTTCAGAAGAAGGTGCATTATTTGAGATGATGATCCTTATTCTTCAGGATGTTATACAAAAGTTCCCTGGCCCGGTATAACTGGGCCTTGACTGTGCCCAGCGGAAGGTTTAATTCCTGTGCAATCTCTTCATAGGAATATTCCTTAAAGTAACGCAGCTCAATGAGATTGCGGTAGCGGGGCTTCAGTTTGTTCACCACATCACGCATCAAATCTTCTCTCTGATTTTTTATCATATCCTCTTCCGGATCAAGGGATGAAGACTGCAGGGGAGGAGGACCCGTTTCCTCTTCCTCTTCGGTCTGATCGATGGATATCAGATTGGCCTTTTGCTTTCTGATAAAATCAATGCAATTATTGGTGGCGATTTTAAACAACCAGGTACTAAACGCATACTTGGGGGTATACTGCTGAATGCTCTTAAATGCTTTTCCGAATGCTTCAATGGTGAGATCTTCAGCATCGTTCCTGTTATTAACCATTTTTAGAAGCATGTAATAAATGGCATCACGATATCGCTCCATCAGCTCTGCATAAGCCTGCTCATCACCTTCAACCGCAAGCTGAACCAATTTATAATCGTACTTCGCCTTGCTTGATAAGTTCGGATTTACCTCCATTTATTGTTATTTGAATATATATTGTTAGTAACAACACCAACGAAATTAAGCATCGGTATCAAAATATCGTAAAACATCGAAAGTAATAAAAAATATTTTTCACCCAAACGATTTATAAGATTTTTATATACAAATAATTGTATAATCAGCCTGAATACAAATATCCCAACGGTATAGATAAGGTATTCAGAAAAGAATACCAAAGATAATACAAAAAAAACATAAAAAATTATTCTTGAACAGGTTTCTGTTAATAACCTCCATTTTGTTTTTTTCCTGTAGTAAGATGCAGTGGACAGGTGTCTTCTTTTCTGCTTGAACCACTGGGTGAAACTCTTGTGGGGATCGGATACCACTGAAGCATCCTTGCTGATCTGAACCCGTGTATTGTGTTTTCTGGCGGTTTGATTCACAAAAAGATCATCATCCCCGGAATTCAGATGATAATGCCCGGCAAATCCCTTATTTTTATAAAACAACTGTTTCCGGTACGCCAGATTTCTTCCTACGCCCATATAGGGAAAGCCGGCAAGCGCATATGTGAAATATTGAAGGGCAATGGTCAGTGTATCATATCGTATGAGCGTATTCAGGAACCCACGGCGGGATTGATATCCTCCATAACCCAGAACAAGCGATGTTTTGTCATCAAAATTCTTTGCCATCGAACGAATCCAGTTTTGTCCCGCCGGATAACAATCGGCATCTGTAAATAAGAGCCAATCATGTTTTGCTTTTTTTATTCCAACAGTTACCGCAAGTTTCTTTCCATGGGCAAACTTCTGATCCTTTTTTATCTCTGTAGAGTGGAGGTGCTTATATTGATGTTGCAGCCTGGTGAGCACCATATCGGAATCATCGGAGGAACCGTCATTTACCACGATAACTTCAAAGTCAGGGTAATCCTGTTCCAAAACAGCAGGCAGATTTTTTTCAAGATTCACCTCTTCATTTTTGGCACAAATAACCACTGACACGGGTGGAAAAGCCGAAGGTTCGGGTGGCTCCCGGTAAAACCAAATCCTGGCATAAATCCCAAGATAATAAACCAATTGAACAATAAAAGCCCCTGCAAAAATCAGGGGAATAATTAAAACGGGGTCCGCTTTAAGGAGATCAACTACTTGTAAATTCATCAGCGCTTATATTCAGACAACAATTTTAGGATTTTTTTTCTTCCCGGACAAAAATTAATTCTATAACTTCAAAATAAATATATTTGTTCGATAATTTTTGGCTGATGAAGTTTAATCTCATTAAGAAAGAAAATAACTTTAACGCGAGAGCCGGCGAAATCATAACCGATCATGGAAAAATCAACACGCCGGTTTTTATGCCGGTGGGAACGTTGGGCACGGTAAAGGGGGTTAATCCCCGGGAATTAAAGCTAGATGTAGAATCCCCCATTTTACTGACAAACACTTATCACCTTTTTCTGCGTCCGGGGAAGGAGATTCTTGAATCGGCAGGGGGGATACACCGGTTCATCAACTGGGACCGGCCCGTTTTATCTGACAGCGGAGGCTACCAGGTATTTTCTCTTTCACAGAACAGAAAACTGACCCGGGAAGGTGCCCATTTTCAGTCGCATATTGATGGGTCCAAGCACCTCTTCACCCCGGAAAATGTTGTGGACATTCAAAGATTCATCGGAGCTGACTTTATCATGGCTTTTGATGAATGTACCCCTTACCCCTGTGAGTATCAAGCAGCCAAAAAATCCATGGAGCTCACGCACCACTGGCTAACAAGAGGCATTTCCAGATTTAAGGAAACAACGCCCGTTTATGGATACAATCAGACTTTTTTCCCGATCATTCAGGGGAGCGTTTACAGAGACCTCAGAAAAGAGTCAGCCACATACATCAGGGATACCGATATGGAGGGGTATGCCATAGGCGGGCTTTCAGTGGGAGAACCGGTGAATATGATGTATGAAATGGTGGAAGTGGTCAATGAAATTCTGCCTGAAGACCGCCCCCGTTATCTGATGGGTGTGGGAACTCCCGGGAATATTCTCGAATCCATTGAGCGGGGAGTTGATATGTTCGATTGTGTAATACCCACGAGGAACGGAAGGAACGGGATGTTATTTACCAGGAACGGGATTATCAACATAAAAAACCTGAAATGGAAGTATGATTTTTCTCCCATAGAAGAAAGCGGAGCATCGTATGTGGATCACTTCTTCTCAAAGGCCTATCTCAGGCATTTAACCATTGCCAAAGAAATAACCGCAGCGCAAATTGCTACACTGCACAATTTAAGCTTTTATAAATGGTTAGTTAATAAAGCAAGAGAAAAAATTATGGAAGGCAACTTCAAAAGCTGGAAAAAAGAGATGATGGAGAAAATTGGTGTGAGGTTATGAATATTCTCCGGTTAAAAATATTGGATGTCTATATCATAAAAAAATTCCTCGGGACCTATTTTTTTGCCATTGCCCTAATCATAAGCATTTCAATAATTTTTGACCTTTCTGAAAAAATCGACAACTACATTGACAATGAAGCACCGGCACGGGCCGTCTTCATATACTATCTTAACTTCATTCCCTATTTTACGAACCTTCTGAGCTCACTCTTCACCTTTATAGCGGTCATCTTTTTTACTTCAAAGATGGCCTATAATTCGGAAATAATCGCCATCTTAAGTAACGGAATAAGTTTCAGGAGAATTCTTGTTCCCTATTTCCTTTCTGCCTTTCTCATCGCCTCCATATCCTTTTTACTGATGGCTTATATCATTCCCCATGCCAATGAAAGAAGGCTGGACTTTGAATACACCTACATGAAAGATTCACCCTATAAGGTGGAAAGAAACCTTCACATGCAGGTAGACACGGGGGTATACATATATATGAGAAATTACCGGCCCAATATTCAGAGGGGATACAAATTTTCCATGGAAGAATTCAAAAACAACCGGCTCAAATCAAAACTAATGGCGGAGAACATCGAATGGGACACCACCAAAAACAAGTGGGTAGTAAAGGATTATTATATCCGGGAAATTAAAGACGATAAGAAAGACACCATAGTGCGCGGTAGTGAGCTCGATACCACCTTTGCCATAAAACCCTCCGACCTGGGGCAATTTACAGATATCGTCACCACAATGAATATGCCCGAACTGTACGAGTTCATTCAAAAAAAGCGGAGTCAGGGAGCAGAAAACATAGAAGAATATCTGATTGAAAAGTACAGACGATTTGCTTTTCCCTTTTCTACGTTCATCCTGACACTTATCGGCGTATTTCTTTCGTCAAAGAAATTAAAAGGAGGGATGGGGATGCAAATAGGTCTCGGGATCACTTTAAGTTTTGCCTATATACTGTTCATGCGATTCTCCAATATGTTTGCGATCCGGGGCAATGTGGATCCTTTAATTGCTGTTTGGACACCCAACATTATCTTTGCCATCATTGCACTGTCACTCTCCCGGTTTGCTCCGCGTTAAATTTTTCAATGAATGACCTTTCTCTTGATTTTTAGATGTTTTTTTATTGTGGGGTTTACTACAAATACACTATTTTTGCTCTGTTTTCCATTAACCAAAACAAAAAATCATGTCACTTAAAAAGAAAATACTTGAATTACAGAAAAAACGGGAACAGGTATTAAAAGGTGGAGGAGACAAGGCTATACAGAAGCAGGTTGCCCTGGGAAAGATGACGGCCCGTGAAAGGATCGTTACCTTGCTGGATGAAAATTCCTTTCATGAATACGATCTTTTCGTCGAGCATGCGGCACGCGACTTTGATATGGACAAAAGGGTGCTCCACGGTGACGGTGTAATTATAGGAACAGGGACCATCTATGGAGCCCCTGTTTGTGTTTTTGCCCAAGACTTTACCGTAGCCGGTGGTTCATTGGGGCTGATGCATGCCCGAAAAATCGGAAAGATTATGGACCATGCCATGAAAATGCGTGTCCCGCTGATCGGCATCAATGATTCAGGAGGAGCACGAATACAGGAAGGGGTAAATTCCCTTGCCGGTTACGGAGAAATATTTTACAGAAATACCCTGGCTTCGGGGGTTATACCCCAAATCTCAGTAATACTGGGGCCTTGTGCCGGAGGTGCGGTATACTCGCCGGCCCTTACAGATTTTGTCTTTGTCGTGGATAAAATATCCAAAATGTTCATTACCGGCCCGGGCGTTATCAAGACCGTGCTGGGGGAAGAAATTTCCATGGAAGAGCTGGGCGGAGCCAAAGTACACAGCGAACAAACAGGCAACGCCCATTTTTATGCAGAAAGCGAAATGGAATGTTTCAATCAAATCAAGAAGCTCATTTCCTATATTCCCTGGAACAACTCTCAAAAGGCCCAAAAAATTCAAACCCGAGAACCCCTTACCGAAGCATACCCGATCACTGAGATTGTACCGGGCAATTCCAAAGAACCTTATGACATCCGGGATGTGATTAAGGCGGTAAGTGACGGATCGGAATTTTTTGAAATTCAACAAAGATGGGCTCAGAACGCAGTAATCGGTTTTGGCAGAGTTAATGGGGAAACAGTTGGGTTTGTCGGTAATCAGCCCCTGATTCTGGCCGGTGTGCTGGATGTGGATTCTTCAGACAAAGTAGCACGATTCATCAGATATTGCAATGCCTTCAATATACCCCTTGTAACTTTTGTTGATCTGCCGGGTTATCTGCCGGGAGTAGATCAGGAACATGCAGGAGTAATAAGGCATGGAGCCAAAGTACTTTATGCCTATAGTGAAGCCACAGTCCCAAAAATCACCTTTATTCTGCGAAAAGCTTATGGAGGAGGATATATAGCAATGAACTCCAGACATTTGAATGCCGATTTTGTGTTCGCATGGCCGAGTGCAGAAATCGCAGTTATGGGACCGGAAGGGGCTGCCAACATTATCTTCAAAAAAGAGATACAAAATGCTGAGGACCCGGAAAAAATGAGAAAGCAAAAAGTTAAGGAATACAAAGAAAAATTTGCCAATCCTTATGTTGCGGCCGCAAAAGGATATGTGGATTCAGTTATCGAACCGCAGGAAACCCGGAAAATACTGGTCCATTCATTAGAAGTATCCCATAATAAGGTAGATAAGCGACCTTCAAAAAAACATGGTATCCCGCCATTTTAAAATCCCAAGCCCATGTCACATAACAACGAGCAAAATAAAACTCAGTCATCCGGCAAAAATAATGGCAACAGCGCCAAGCCGAGGTTTCGCACCCTGATGGTAGATGGTACTAAGTACAGAACACACCTTACTGAAAAGTACAAAAAAAGGAGAAAGTATGAACCCGCCAACCGGGGAAAAATATTTTCAGAATTTCCTGGTACTTTAATACAGGTAGATGTTTCAAAGGGAGATTTTGTGAAAAAGGGTGACAGGCTTTACATTTATGAAGCCATGAAAATGCATAACCGTGCATATTCTCCCATCGAAGGCACGATCAGAGAAGTTCGGATCAAAGAGAATGATATCATTCGGAAAGGCCAGCTCCTTTTCCTGATCGATTAGAAAGGCACTTTCCTTTTGCATATACCTTCCTGAAAAAAAAATTCAGGAAGTTTTTTTTCTGCACCATGTAAAATATTAAATTTCAAAAATTTACTGACCCCCCTAATTCTTACACCGATTATACTTTGTAAACAAATAATTATTTTTTTAGTTTTATAACGTTGACAAAGAAAAACTGATGAGCAGCATTCTGATTATTGACCCGGATGAAAATTTTCTACATGAAGCCACGGATTATCTCAGACAATCAGGCTATACAGTCATCTCTGCAAAGAACGGTGCTACAGGGGTTCAAAGAGCACTCCAGTATACCCCGCATCTTATTCTCTGCGACATCCATCCGGAAGGTCTCTCAGGCCATGAAGTATTTGATATGGTACAGCAGATCAATTCCACTGCCATCATACCTTTTATATTTCTATCCAATAAAAAATCGTACGAGGAATTAAGGTCAGCCATGAACCTGGGTATGGACGATTGCCTGGTAAAACCTTTCGATCTTAAGGAGTTGAAGAGAAGCATTGAAGTAAGACTGGACAGGCAGGAAAAGATCCTTCAGCAGGTTGATGAGAAGTTTAATATCTTGATTGACAATGCCTATGTAGCCATTTACATCTATCAGGATGAAAAATTAAGCTATGTCAATCAGAAATTTTGTGAGATCTTCGGATATTCAAAAAAGGAATTGCTGGGCATGAATCTGATCAACATCGTATACAAAGATGATATACACCTAGTGACCAAAAAAATCAACCGTGCATTTAAAGCATTACAAAATGAAGTGGAAATAAATTTCAGGGCTATACGGCGCAACCAGGAAATCATCGATCTCAAATTAGTGGGAAACATCGTAAACATCCAGAGCAAAAAAAGTCTCGTGGGTTCCGTCACAAAAAGCACCAAATCTCAAAACACACCTGCCTATTACGGAAATAATAACCTGGACATGACCCCAAGAGAAAAGGAAGTATTGAGTTATATATGCCACGGATACTCGAATTCAGAAATCGGTGAACTGCTAAAATTAAGCGCAAGAACAATTGAAGGCCACAGAAACCGTTTGCTTAAGAAAACAGCGTGTAAAAATTCCGTTTGCCTTGCTGTTTATGCTATTAAGCAAGGCCTTATAGTAATTGAATAACCTCCGGTTGCATCAATCTATCGTACAAACACCCACTTATTTTCCGAAGACATCTCCGGACTGTACAGGTAACCTTCCCAATCGAATCCTTTAATTTCCTGCGGATCGTCTATGCGATTTTGGATGATATACCGCGTCATCATACCCCTTGCTTTTTTGGCATATACGGCAATGGTTTTATACTGATCTCCTTTTTGTTCCTTAAAAACAGGCGTAATGAGCCCGACTTCAAGGGCATCGGTATGAATGGATTTAAAATATTCATTCGAAGCAAGATTCAGGAGCACCTTCTGCTGATGCTCCGATAATGCCTCATTAAGCGTCTGAGTGATCTTGACGTTCCAAAATTCATAAAGATCTTTTCCCCGGGGATTCTGCAATGCTGTTCCCATCTCCAGCCTGTATGGCTGTATCAGATCAAGAGGTCTCAACAATCCATACAAACCGGATAGTATTCTGAGATGATTCTGCGCAAATGCCACATCATCCTCCGTAAAATCTTCAGCACGTAATCCCTGATAAGCCTGTCCTTTAAATATAAAAAGTGCATGCCGTGCATTTAACGGAGTAAAAGGAGTCTTCCATCTGAGATACCGCTCATAATTCAATTCAGCAAGGTTACGGCTCACATTCATCAATTCAGCCAACTGATCCGGGTCCAGTTCTCTCAATTCATCCACCAAAACCTTTGCATCTTCAAGGAACCGGGGAATGGTATATTCGTTTGACCGAAACTGATTTTCCTCGTCCAGCTTTTTAGCAGGAGATAATATCGTTATCATATTTTTTTAAGTTTAACATCAATCGTTGACAAATTGTCCTCCTGCCAGGGTAAAACCCAGGGCCTGCATATTTCATCCTTCAACAAAGAACAATGAAGGAGGCATCCCCGGCAGAAGCCGGAACCAATCCGTTGGCCCAAATACTGCATACAGTCAGGATGAAGGAAATTCATAAATTAATGATGATATCGTCCAGTTTACGTTTGGGGACATGGTGAATGTGCTTATCATCCCTCCAGTATTTAATATCCCCGTCTTTTTCGATTTCCTCGATAATCACCGTTTCCTTTGGCTTACCCAGTGCTATCACTTGTAAGATCTTAAAACGTTTATCAATATCCAGTGCTTGTCTTAATTTATCCCTGTCAATCGAAGCAACAATGCATCCACCAAAGCCTTTCTCCACTGCTCCCAGAAGAATGCTCTGAGCTGCAATCCCGTGATCGCAATAGAAATTATCTTCAATCTGATGGTCACCCAGCATGACAATGTAAGCCGAAGGCCTTTCTCCGGGTTCGGGACCATTCCAGTCTTCCAGATAACCTGCCCAGCTCAGGCATTCAAATATCTTCTGATTTTCCGAGGTTTCATTCGATATGATGTATTTCAGGGGCTGGGCATTTTTAGCTGAGGGGGAAAGTCTGGCAAGGTTGATAAAATACCTCAGATTGCCCTGAGCAATAAAATGATCTTCGTAAAACCTTCTATAACTTCTGTTTTGTCGGATAAGCTGCTTCATCAACATGACTGCTAAAATTTTAAGGTGACTAAAATCATTTGAGACGGTTAAAGATAATGGGTTTCATCCAAAAATACAATCCTTTAACCATATAAAAAGCCGGAGTCGTACAAGAGTCCCGGCCTCATTTAACCCGAATTATTCCCACCACAGCTAAAGCTGCGGTAAGAATAATGCAGTTTAACGTTAAGCTCAATACCCCCTTTATTCTTTTAACCGTTTGGCTACTTCCTCCCAGTTCACTACGTTCCAGAATACCTGTATGTAATCGGCACGCCGGTTCTGGTATTTAAGATAATAAGCAGTCTCCCAAACATCCAGCCCCAGGAGCAATTTCTTTGCACTGCATTCTGCTGCATCCATCAGTGGATTGTCCTGATTTGGGGTTGAGCAAAGATTCAGCCTGTTGTTCCCGTCAAGGCAAAGCCATGCCCAGCCTGAGCCAAAGCGGCCGGCAGCTGTTTTGGAAAATTCATCACGAAAATTCTCAAATGATCCAAAATCACGTTCAATGGCCTGCTTCAAATCTCCGGCGGGCTCTCCCCCTCCCATTGGGTGACATAACCTTCCAGAACAAACTGTGGTTGTAAAAACCACCTCCATGATTCCGGACAGCTATCGGATGGTTGGAGACATTTTTAAACATCTCCCCAACTTTCATGTTTTCAAGATCAGTGCCTTCTATGGCAGCATTGAATTTATTGGTGTGCCCCGCGTGATGCTTATCATGATGAAGTATCATGGTTTGTTTGTCGATATGGGACTCCAATGCGTCAAAGGAAAGATGAAGACTAAAAAGATCAACCAGGATAAAAAGAGTGAATAATATACCCTTCCGGTTGCGTTAACAATTATTCAGTTCATTTAGCGATATTTTCCGGGAATAAGATAATTCCTCACATAATCATAGATGCCTTCTTCGAGGGAATAAAATGGTTGATCATATCCTGCTGACCGGAGCTTTTGCATCTCTGCCTCCGTGAAGTACTGATATTTATCCCGGATATCTTCGGGGGTATCTATATATACAATATTTTCCTTCTTTCCGATAGAATGGAACACGTTTTTAACCAAATCATTGAATGTTCTGGCTTGTCCGGTTCCCAAATTATATATTCCACTGTGAATCTCCTGTTGCATCATAAACAACAAAACATCCACCACATCTTTAATATAAATAAAATCCCGAAGTTGCTCCCCATCATGGTATTCTGCCCGATGCGAACGGAACAGTTTCATCTTTCCCGTTTGTTTTATCTGATGAAAGGCGTGAAATATCACAGAGGCCATCCTGCCTTTATGATATTCATTGGGGCCATATACATTGAAAAACTTGACCCCTGTCCAAAAAGGCGGTGTATCAGATTGTTGCATAACCCATTTGTCAAATTCATTTTTTGATTCCCCGTATGGATTCATCGGTTTTAAATCAAACACCAGGTTATGGTCATCTTTATATCCGTGTTCTCCACCCCCATAAGTAGCTGCTGAAGAAGCATAAACAAGAGGTATGTTATAAGTAGCACAAAGGTCCCAAACTTCTTTGGAATAATTCAGATTCAAACTGTCGAAAATGCTTTTGTCCGTTTCTGTTGTGTCGGTGCGTGCGCCCAGATGAAAAACAGCCTCTACCTCACGTCCTGAACTTTGCAGCCAATTGACAAACTCATCCCTGTGAATCCGGGAGATATAATTTTTCCCCTCCAGATTCCTGTTTTTATCTTCTCTGGAGAATTCATCTACCACAATAATTTTGGTATACCCCTCCTCATTGAGCCTGGCAACCATATTGCTGCCTATAAATCCAGCTGCTCCTGTGACCGCAATCATATCAATCGCTTTTATAAATTTGACCTACGAAGATAATAAAAAAACAATCGTCTCATTTATGGGTATTATCTCAGGGGAAATGTTTTTATTTGAACAACGATATTGCTAATTTTACAAAATAATTATATGATATGGAAGCCTTTGTCACCCGACGAGAACGATTCAGTGCAGCACACCGTCTTTTTCGGGAAGAATGGAACGATGAAACCAACAAGGAAGTGTTCGGTCTTTGTTCTAATCCGAACTGGCACGGTCATAATTACGAACTTTTTGTAACGGTAAGGGGAGAGATCAATCCCGAGTCCGGTTTTGTGGTGAATATCAAACAATTGAGTAAGATCATCAGGGAATATGTGATTGATCAGATTGACCACAAAAACATGAATACTGAAGTGGATTTTATGGAAGGAAAACTGGCTTCCACGGAAAATCTGGCAGTGGCAATATGGGATCAACTGGAAGAGCCGGTCAATATGCTGGGGAAAAAGCTCTATTGCATAAAAGTAAAGGAAACGGAAAATAATTTTGTTGAATACTATGGTAAATAAATCTCAAATTATATGGAAATAGTGAATAATGGCTTTGGATCCGTTAACAACAGCGGATATTCCCGGGTAGAAATCTGGGATGACGAGAAGACGCAAAAGCTTGCCGAACATTACAAAGAAATCTTACGATTGCTGGGAGAGAATCCCGAGCGGGAAGGATTGATGGATACACCCATACGCGTGGCCAAAGCAATGCAATTCCTCAATAAGGGTCAAAACATTGATCCTCACGAAATAATAAGTTCCACGAAGTTTCAGGAGGATTACCAGGAGATGGTCATTGTCAAAGATATCGAGCTCTATTCAATGTGCGAGCACCACATGATACCATTCTACGGGAAAGCTCACGTGGCCTATATTCCTGAAAAATATATTACCGGATTGAGCAAAATAGCCCATGTAGTTGAGGCTTTTGCGAGAAGACTCCAGGTGCAGGAAAGACTCACCATGCAGATCCGGGACTGTATACAGGAAACACTTATGCCCCAAGGTGTAGCAGTTGTAATTGAAGCCCATCATATGTGCATGCAAATGCGTGGAGTACAAAAACAAAATTCAGTGACCACCACATCGGCTTTCACGGGAATCTTCCTGAAAGATACCAAAACCAGGGAAGAATTCACTCATCTTATTGGCTCTGAATTACATTAACAATCAACCATTTATCCGGATTTGAAACGAAATAAAAATTAATTATTTTCGGCACCCTAATAAAAAAGTAATTGTAAAAACTTGTATATATGAAAGCATATGTATTTCCGGGTCAGGGAGCCCAATATTCAGGAATGGGAAGAGATCTCTTTGAAAACACCGTTACAGGAAAGGAGCTTTTTGAGCAGGCCAACGAAATCCTCGGATTTAAAATCACAGAGGTCATGTTTGAAGGTACGGACGAAGATCTCAAACAGACCAAAGTAACCCAGCCGGCGATTTTTCTGCATTCGGTTATTCTGGCCAGAACCCTGAAAGATTTTCAGCCCGATATGGTAGCAGGTCATTCTTTGGGTGAATTTTCAGCACTGGTTGCCAACGGTGCCCTTTCTTTTGAAGACGGACTCCGTTTGGTATCAAAACGGGCTGCAGCCATGCAAAAAGCCTGTGAAGCAGAGCCTTCTACCATGGCAGCCATAATGGGATTGAAGGATGAAACGGTAGAGGAAGCATGCAACGAAATTGACGAGGTTTTAGTTCCGGCCAACTATAATAGTCCCGGCCAGGTAGTCATCTCCGGGTCTTTAAAAGGGGTGGATCAGGCTGTTGAAAAATTACAGGAAAAAGGAGCCAAAAGAGCCATAAAGCTGAAAGTTGGAGGAGCGTTCCATTCTCCGTTAATGGAACCGGCCAAAAAGGAACTTGAAGAAGCCATTAACGAAACCAGTTTTAATAAGCCGGTTTGTCCGGTATATCAGAATGCTGCTGCCGCACCTTCTGACGATCCCGAAACAATCAAAGAAAACCTGGTCAGGCAGCTCACTTCGCCGGTAAAATGGACCCAAACAGTTGAAAAAATGATTCAGGATGGAGCAGAATCCTTTACAGAAGTGGGACCTGGAAAAGTATTGCAGGGTCTGATTAAAAAGGTTGATCGCAGGATACCTACACACAGTGCTTAATTGGCAAGTCAACTTTTTGGGGCGTTAAATAACCTGCCGACTTTTTACCGGCAGGCCATTATTCAAAAATTGCTGAAAATTGCATTCGAATCACAGAAGTTCTCCTTTTCACTCCTTAAACTTCAGCGTCACATTCTGCTCGATCTCCGGGCTCAGACTTCTTGGCACCGGACTGGAATGAACGAGCCCCCTCAGCAGGTCTTTCTGCTCATCTGTCAGTATATGACCTGTAAAATCATATTCTATTTGAATCTCCTTTATGCGGCGGGGATCATTGCGCATCACCTTAGTGGTTTTTGCCTTAGCGCCATCAATGTTAAACCCGTTTTCTTTGGCTTTGATTCCCATAATGGTAAATATACAGCTGCATAGGGCAGACGAGACCATGTCAGTAGGAGAAAAATATTCTCCTTTACCCTTGTTATCCACAGGGGCATCAGTACTAATTTTTTCTCCATTCCGTTCATGTACAATTTCTGTTCTTAATTCTCCATTATAGATGGTTTGATAAGTTTCCATAATCCATTATTTTTTGTTCGCATAAATTTCAACCGCTTCCGGTATATGTATGTTGAATCATTTTCCATTTATCGTCATGTAATACTGCATATTATTCATCACTGCATCCTTGCTGAAAAGCTCCCTGTTGTATTCCCTGTTAATGTATGTACTGGTCTGGTCGCAGTAATGACTGCTAGCTGGTATCCCTGAGGTACCCGTCGGTATCACTGTCCGGGAATTGTCCCAGTCTCCCGTTGAATATACATGGCGGTGGGATGCACCATGATTGACCTTAAAGACATTGGTGAAAGGATAGCTATAGGGACATACGGTATGAAAACTGCCACCCGTCTGAAAAGGGCCACGGTTCATGTTGAATAAAAGATCCAGAACAGGTACTTCTCCACCTACAGGATGTTTTAGTGTTAACTGATGGATTTCACCCCACTCCCATTCTTCGGGATCATTTCCCATATTCTCAGAAAGTTTATCTATTGATTCTTTAAAGCTTTTCTGTATAATCTCTGCAAATGTTTCCTTCTTATCAGTGGTGTTTACATCATCACACCATTGTGAATCCTTATTGTTCCAGATGTTTTTCATCAGGTTTCTGACCAGTACTTTGCTACCTATATATTCTTCAAAGAGATCCTCTCCCAACTCATCCCTAATCAGGTTTTTTACAAAGGTTATGTAAAACTGCTCAAAGATTGCCGCTGCCGCACTTTCCCTGGAATAGTGGCCATCCCATTTTGCCAGTATTTCAAGTGTCTTTTTTATCTTCCCGTTTTGATCTGCTATATTTCCGGAATGTTTTAAAATTTCAGGTTTATAGTTGGTTACCATAAGAGAATGATGATCGGTCTGGAGGTCAGTAAGATCTTGTATTGATAGCTTTTTCCGGGATTGAAGCTTTTGTTTTATGCGGCTGATACGGGGGGCAAGATCAAACCAATGACTAAAATGATGGGGATAATCCGGACTCACAGTTTTATTATTGGCAGAAGCTACAAACCCTCTTTCAGGGTTATAGGTATGAGGAAGTTCTTCGAATGGCACCAGTCCTTTCCAGTCATATTTATCCGTATCTCCCGGATAAATGCCCGGGGACGAAGATTCCTTTACCGGCACACCTGCACAACAATATAGGCCAATATTTCCCCGTACATCGGCATAAGCTATATTCTGGCTTATTGATCTAAAGGTGCGAAGGGCATCTTTAAATTCAGTCCAGTTGGATGCCCGATTGATATGGTATACCGAACGCAGCTCATTGCTATACTCATTGCCAGCCCATCGCATGGAAAGAACTTCTTCATCCATATCCTTAAACCCTGAAACCACTGGTCCCCTGTGAGTATACCTTATCTTCCTGGTAACAGGTTCCCTGCCTTTGACCTTAATGTGCTCTTCAACCACTTCCATGTTTTTCCATTTTCCATTGAATCGGTATTCACTGGAATCCTCAGGGTTGATCGTTTCCCGGTAAAAATCCATATCATCAAGCATAACATTGGTCAGGCCCCATGCAATGGAATCATTGTGACCGGAAATAATAAGTGGTTGCCCTGGAAGGGCGACACCTGACACATTCATCTTTCCCTCTACAACCTGGTGCATTTGATACCAGATACCGGGAGCAAAAAGGCCCAGATGCATATCATTAGAAAGTAATGGTTTCCCTGTTTTGCTTTTAGCTGATGAAACAGCCCAGTTATTGCTGCCTGTAAATATCTTCAAACCCATTTCTTCCAATTCTCTTGATACGTTCATGAGTCGGCTCAACCCTTCATAGCTTTCCCCGGCAGAAGCATATTCGGGAAACACAAGATGATCCTGCTCTTCTGTTTTGGGGATCAGCAACCTATACTTTTCCTTTGAAATTTTTTTGGAGATTTTATGAAGTACTATCTCCGATTCCCAAACCGGAGTCAGGTCCCATGCCATATAGCCAATGAGATTCACCGTATGGGCCGGCTCCCATTTCTCCGGTTTATAACCAAGAATGGCAAATTCTGGAGGAAGCTTATGGGGATGGGTATTGATATATCCATTCACGCCCCGGGCAAATGCCTCTAATGCAGTAACAACTCTTTTATTGGACCTTGCCAGTACCTCTCTTGATTTTTGGGGAATCCTTAGTGAACGCATCACCTGGTCATTCTCCAACATTTGTTCACCGAAAATTTCAGAAAGCCTACCCTGGGTTACACGGCGTAACAAGTCCATCTGCCAGAGCCTGTCCTGAGCCATAAGGTAACCCACAGCAGTATAAAGATCTTTTTCAGTCTGCGCATAAATATGGGGGATGGCCAGACTGTCCCTGTATACCTCAACCTCATGGTCAATTCCTTCTATGGTTATATTTTCCTCATAATCGGGAACAGAACGGTGCGCAATTTTATGCACAAAAACGCCTCCTGCAATGGCTGCTAGTACAAAGATAACAGCAAGAATAAAAAAAATCCGGCGAAACCTTCGCATGGTTTAACAATTGAGATGAAAGAATTTCTGAACTAAGATAGCGGAAAATGGAATTATATGCAAATACTGGATGAGAAAATATACCCAAAGTAATACTCCAACCCCCCATTTGTCCTGTATATGCAAGGAATAATCAGAAATGGTGCCCACAATCATTTAAAAAGCCGGAATCCAGTATTCCGGCTTTTTTTTTAAATCACTTGCTCTCATTAAACTTTTTCACTCCTTCATCCAGCCAACTAATGAATTCCTGAGTGTTTGTCGTATACCCGAAAGACTCACCCAAATGTTTACCATCAGGGGTGACCACCCGATAATAAGGTTGCGTATTCACACCAAAACTGTCGATTTCAATGGCCATATTCTTGTTCCCCAGGGTCTTCTTTACCTTTCCGTCATACTCTCCTTCTATCCTATCGGATTCAGGTAGTTTTTTTCTATCATCAACATAGAGCGCAATCAATACATAATCCTCGTTCAGCCTTTTCCGGACAGCGGGGTCCGACCAGACCTCCGCCTGCATTTTCTTACAATTGCTACATGAATGACCTGTAAAATAGACTAATGCGGGCTTATCCAGGTTTTCTGCACACTCCATACCCTGCTCATACTTGAAGTAACCCTGTATGTTATAAGGCAGATTCAGAAAATCTGAATACTGTGGGTCTCCGCACATGTTCTGACCGGCATCTCCTGCAGAAGAGGGAGCAGAAGATAAAGAAGTAATATCAAATTTTTGTGCTGAAGCCGGGGGCAACAGACCGGAAATAGAACTCAGATTTGCTCCAAACAAACCGGGCACAAGATAGATGGCAAAAGAAAAGGATGCAATGGCCAGCAAAAGACGGAAAACAGAGATATGTTTCAGATCATTGTCATTGGGAAGCTTTATCTTTCCGAGCAGATAAAAGCCCATTAAGCTAAAGATGGCGATCCAGATCGAAAGGTAAAGGTCCCTGCTTAATATTCCCAGGTGATAATTCTGATCGATATTGGACAAAAATTTAAATGCAAAAGCCAGAATGATAAATGCCAGCACAACTTTCACAGCATTCATCCAGCCTCCTGATTTCGGCAGATTCTTAAGCCATCCCGGGAAAATGGCCAGCAGGGTAAAGGGCAGGCCAAATCCCAAGGCAAATCCGAACATGCCAATAGTAGGTTCAATCACACTTCCACCGACGGCTTTAACCAATAGTGCCCCTACAATGGGACCGGTACATGAAAAAGAAACAATAACCAGTGTAAGAGCCATAAAAAAAGAGGCCAGAAATCCGCCTTTATCCACTTGTTTATCGGCTTTATTAGCCAGGCCGGAAGGCAGTACAATTTCAAACAGCCCAAAAAATGAAGCTGCAAAAATCAGGAATAATACGAAGAATATCAGATTGGGAAGCCAATGGGTTCCCAGAACTGTTGTAAAATCTGCGCCGGCACTGGTCAGCGACACAATAACTCCTACACTGGTATAAAGGATAATAACAGACAATCCAAAGATCAGTGCTTTAATCACCCCATTAAACCGGCTTCTTGAATCCTGCATAAAAAAAGATACGGTCATTGGTATCATGGGAAAGACACAAGGTGTGAGTATACCCGCCAGTCCGAAGACCAGTGAAAGCAAAAAGAATCCCAGCAAAGATCTGTCAGTCTCCGAATCAACGGAACCAACTTGACTTTCTGCACTTCCTGAAGGGGTTGTTCCCGTGCTCTCCCCGGCCCCATCATCTGCCTGTAAAACCTCACCTGAAAGGTCTGAACCTTCTTCGGTTCCGGTATCCGATAATTCCTCTTCTTCCGGTTCACTGGCGGTGTCATCTTCACCAGGCTCCTGAACAGGCTGTTCTTCATTTTGCTGCGCTGCTTGTCCCTGTTCGGTACCCGGCACATCGAATGTAAAGTCGGGATTAAAATATATACATTTCTCATCCTGACAAACCTGATATTCAATATTGCCACTCACCTCGAAAGATTGCTCCGTCTCAAGCTCAATTTTCTGCCGGAAAGTTGCTTCCCCGCTAAAATAACTTACTTCTACCCCAAAAGTTTCATCGAACTCCGATTCCGGTTCAGGACTTTCACTTGGTTCTCCTTCCAATTTAAAATGAGAAGATTCTTCAAAGTTGAACGAAGTCCTGATGGGCCCTCCTTCAGGAAAATTCTGGGAATATAAATGCCAGTCAGGATCGATATCTGCCTTAAAAATCAAAAAAGCAGTATTATCTCCTTCCTTTTCTACTTGATATTCCCACTCTACCGGATTGACCACCTGGCCCACCAAGGGTATAGCAAAAAGCATTATGAGAAAACCTAACAAAATACGTTTCATGATCACGAATCACATTTAAAAATTATCACATGTCAAAAATATATTCTTTTCTCTTAACAACAAATATCGATATATGTTTAATTATTGATGTATGGAAAACAGAGAAAGATAGGTGGTGAAGAAATATATTATTCTTCTTTTATAGGTTCTCTGGTGCCTGAGAAGAAATTGTAGTGAAGGAAGTCGTAAGCGTCAGATCCTTTAATTCTAAGCCATATCTTATACTTGAACTGCCATTTCCACCGGATGGAAGGGAATCCATACTTCAGGTATCCGGCAATATAGGGATGGGTTTTAAGGGTCAGTCTTCTGTATCCAAGGTCTTTAACAAGAAACTTCAAGTAATTCTCAATTTCATCCACCAATAAAATGGGCGGCCGAATTTCACCGCTTCCGTTACAAGTGGGGCACTTTTCAACGGTTTGGATATTCATTTCGGGGCGTACCCTTTGACGGGTAATCTGCATAAGCCCAAACTTTGTAAGGGGGAGAATATTGTGCTTGGTACGGTCGGCCTTCATTTCCTCCTTCATCGTCTCATAGAGCTTCTGTTTATTCGCCTGGTTATTCATATCGATGAAATCAACCACAATGATTCCACCCATATCCCTAAGTCTAAGCTGCCGGGCAATTTCTTTGGCAGCAGCCAGGTTCACCTTAAGGGCATTGGTTTCCTGATCTTCACCGAGCTTTGAGCGATTTCCGCTGTTGACATCTATAGAATGCAAAGCCTCAGTATGTTCAATGATCAGATAAGCTCCATTTTTGAAGGAAACGGTTCGGCCGAAAAGGGCCTTGATCTGTTTAGACACTCCAAAGTGGTCAAATATGGGGTTGGATCCGTTGTAAAGCTTGACAATTCCCTTTTTTTCGGGGGCAATGGTTTCAATATATTCCTTTATCTCATAAGAGAAAGTGGGATCATTTACATATATATTGGAGAAAGAAACATTTAAAAGGTCTCTCAGTAAAGCGGAGGTTCGATCGAGTTCACTCAAGACCAGTTTGGGAATGGTAACATTGTGGAGCTGAGAAAAAGCCACCTCCCATTTCTTAACCAGTCCACGCAGTTCTCTGTCAAGGGTGGCCACTTTTTTCCCTTCAGCAACAGTACGGATGATCACCCCGTAATTTTTTGGTTTGATACTTTTTATCAAACGCTTTAGCCGCTTACGTTCATCTGATGATCCGATCTTCTGAGAAATAGAAATCTTTTCAGAAAAAGGAACCAGCACCAGATTGCGGCCTGCAATGGATATTTCCGAGGTTAATCTCGGCCCCTTTGTTGAGATGGGCTCTTTGGCAATCTGCACAATAATTTTCTGGCCAGGAGATAAAACATCTGAAATCTTTCCGTTTTTATCTATATCCGACTCAAGCTTCATCTTTTGCAAGGACGGAGGTTTACCTTTCCTGGAAATTGAAGTTTTCAGGTATTTATCCAATGACCGGATCTGAGGGCCTAAATCCAAATAATGCAAAAAAGCATCCCGCGAATAACCAACGTCCACAAATGCAGCATTAAGCCCGGGAATAATTCTTTTAACCTTCCCCAGATAAATATCTCCTACTGCAAATTTGGGATTTCGTTTTTCTTTATTTAATTCAACTAATTGTTTATTCTCGAGCAGTGCTATTGCGATTTCCCTGGAAGTAACATCAATAACTAACTCTGAACTCACAACACGTCTCCCGCATTTACTGGACAACATCAAAAGTTAAACCTAAAGAAGCCATTGACTCCATTAGGTTTAACTTAAATTCTCTTAACATACTCATTTCTTCTTTTTATGCCTGTTCTTTCTTAAACGCTTTTTGCGTTTATGAGTAGACATTTTATGTCTTTTCCTTTTCTTTCCGCTTGGCATAAGCAAATTCCCTTTTTAACAATTAACTTTTTTGAAATCTATGGCTTAACGTTTTCTTTTACCTTGCTAACAAATTTTTTTGAAGGCCGGAAGGCAGGAATAAAGTGTTCGGGAATTACGATTGTGGTGTTCTTCGAAATATTCCTTGCTTTCTTCTGAGCGCGTTTCTTAACAATAAAACTGCCAAAGCCTCTCAGATAAACATTCTGATTGTTGACAAGAGATTCTTTTACTGTTTCCATGAAAGCTTCAACTGTTTTTTGAACAGTTACCTTTTCAATACCCGTTTTTTTCGAGATTTCGTTAACGATATCAGCTTTTGTCATTTTTCAAAAAATTTAATTTCCAATATTTTACAATAGTTTAAAAAATGTTGGAGGCAAATATAAGGCATTTATTTTTATTAAAGAAATAGATTTATGTTAAATTTGATGAATTTATAATTTTAAGATACTCTATATCAACAAACATGAACATTAGCGCCACTTTAACTAGCTGGTATAAAATTCATAAAAGGGAGCTGCCTTGGAGAAACACAACAGAAC
>JBKGZA010000033.1:0-22219 GCA_046545815.1 Bacteroidales bacterium | reverse complement strand
CATTTTAGTTTTTTAATCTGCATTATTCAAAAACGAATCCCGCTGGTAAGCGGGAAAGTTTTTGAATGCGGGATGGTTTGCGGGATGGATGCAGAGAACCCCGCATTAGAAAAACCGGCTTTTTGCGAAATTTTTTGAAGCAAAAAGCCAGGTTTTTCAATAGCGTCAGAATTATTTGTGAATAATTCGGGTTAAATTGAAAAGATACTAACACCAAAAATCTTATATTTTCCTGTAAGCCGAAAGGCCGTAAGCCTGATATATTTGTAGGCCCGTCCGGCTGCTGCCGGACGGGTTATAAAATTCGCACATAAAAGGAACCCGGCGATTGCCGGATGGTATATATTTTCACCTGAAAAAATTGGAAACACCCATCTTGCCCCCGGCCAGGGGGCAAACAGCGATAGCAACAGGTTACCCCCGTCCATCCCCGGCGCCTCGTCAGAGCGGGATAGAATCAGCCTCTAAAAAGCATTCCCGGAACAAAACCACAGTAGATACAAGCCGCGGCGTGTATCTACAAAACAAATCTGCCAGGAATTTTCAACCTTCCTTATATAGAAACAATCTAAATTACCATAAAAAAGATCAAAAGTGCCAGTACATTACTTGCACTGTAAAAAATTATTCTATATTTTTAGTCCTCAGTACGGCTCATTTTCGTTCTTTTACTTATTGAAACCCTTTGATGTACAAATTTTATGTAAAGCCAACCGCAGGTACACCTCAAAATTTGCTCACAATCGGATAAAACAGGCCCCGTACCGGTGAAATATCCGATTGTACCATGAAATACACCTATTGTACCGGGGAAAATGGCGGTTGTACCGAAAAAAAAGACCAGTGTACCGGGTCGAATACCTATTGTACCGGAAAAAAAATGGATTGTACCGGGCCAAACAACCATTGCACCGGCCTAAAGACCAGTTGTACCGATAAAAAGGTCAAATGTACCGGCCCAAAGACCAACTGTACCAATGAAAATATGGATTGTACCAGGGCAAACATCAATTGTACCGGGAAAAATGCCGGTTGTACCGAAGAAGACACCGGCTGTACCGCGTTAAAGGACACAATTATTAATTATATTTTTATTTATCAACTTAAAAACTTATTTACCATGAATTTCTCAAAAACAATACCGGAAAAACTAAGAAAAAACCGTATCCTTATTAACAACGGTACGAATGATCCCGTCATTTCAGAACGAATGGCCACTGCCGGGTATACACCCGAAGAAATGCAGAATGGAATACAGTTACTTGAAGCCGCAGAAGAAGCTTACGAGTTAAATCACAAAGAAAAGGGTGAATACAATGAAGCCCGCGATAATCGTCAGGAAGCAAAAAATGCTTTTCACGACAAATACATCCGTGATTTGGAATTTACTCGTATTGCCCTTTCCGAGGATCCTAAAAAACTGGAGTATATTGGTGCTACCGGAAGACGAAGCCGCACCCAGGCAGCTTATCTTAAGCAAGCCAAACATTTTTACAGCTCCATTGAGCAGGATGAAAATCTGCTTCAAAAGATGGCCAGGTTCGGATATACTCGTGAGATCATTAAAGAAAGGCTGGACGACATTGAGGAGCTTTATCAACTCATGGAGAAGATCGAATCGGAAGAAGGTGATGCACAACACCAAATACAGGTCCGTAACGAAAAACTCGATGAACTGGAGAACTGGACCTCTGTTTACAAAAAAGTCGCCTTGCTTATGTTTGAAGACGATGCGCAATACCTGGAAAAACTGGGTATTATTGTGAAATCCTAAACCGACCTTTCGGTAAATAACGGCCAGGCAGTGAAGCTACCTGGCTTTTTTATTGCCTAACCCGAATTATTCAAAAATAATTCTGACGCTATTGAAAAACCTGACTTTTTGCTTCAATATTTTTCGCGAAAAGTTGGTTTTTCTAACGCGGGGTTTCCTGGATCCTTCCCGCAACCCCTCCCGCATTCATAAACGAATCCCGCTGGTAAGCGGGATTCGTTTATGAATGATCCAGGTTAAATTCCTTGAAGTTTAGCCCATCAATTTCTAAATTTATGACTTTAAAAATCAATTTTTGATTGTATCATCTAAAACCCCCTTACCATGAAGGAAAAATCCAATTATCTCAATACTTTGTCGGTTCCCCCCAAGGCAAATTTTTCGTTACAGCATGTTGATCCATCGGATACACAGGATCTGGAAGACAAGCAAAAAGCCCAAAAGAAGCTGGAAAAGATCCGTGAAGAAATGACCGAACTACAGGAGATACTATATGCCCAGGGAAAATATGCTGTTCTGATCCTTTTTCAGGCCATGGACACCGGGGGAAAGGACGGCACCATCCGCCATGTTTTTGGCCCGTTAAATCCGCAGGGGGTAAGGGTGGTTAACTTTAAGGCACCCTGTGGAACTGAGCTGGAACATGATTACCTGTGGCGGATTCATAAAGAGACCCCCCGTAAAGGGATGATCGGAATTTTTAACCGTTCGCACTATGAGGATGTGCTTATTGCCCGCGTGCACAACCTGGTGCCGGATGAAGCAATCGATAAGCGATATGCCCAGATCAATGCCTTTGAAAAGTACCTTACGGAAAATCATGTATTGGTGCTTAAATTCATGCTCCATATCAACAGGAAAGAACAAAAAGACCGCCTGGAAAAGCGGCTTGAAAGACCCGATAAGCAATGGAAATTTGATAAGAGTGATCTTGAGGAGCGAACATACTGGGATAATTACATGCAGGCTTTTAACAGGGCTTTGAATGAATGCAGCACACAGCATGCCCCCTGGTATGTAATACCGGCCAACCGGAAATGGGCCAGGGATCTTATGGTGGGAAGCATCACACTGGAGCGTATGAAATCGTTGGATTTAAACTATCCCGAACCTCCTGCGGGTCTGGACAAGATCATTATCCCCGATTAAAAAAGAACCCAAAAATTTATGGCAAAAGACAAAACAAACGCAGAGAGGCAGCCCAGGAAATTCGGAACATTCGGGGGTGTATTTACCCCGAGCGTACTAACCATTCTGGGAGTGATCCTGTTCCTCCGCTACGATGTAGTTGTAGGTAATGCCGGCCTGTGGGGTGCCTTAATGATCCTTCTTCTGGCCAAATTATTTACATTCATCACCACCTTATCTTTATCCTCCATATCAACCAACATGCAGGTCAAAGGCGGAGGTTCCTATTACCTGATAAGCCGAAGCATCGGGGTGGAATTTGGCGGGGTGATTGCCATATTTTTCTATATCGCCCTGGCATTGTCCGTTGCCATGTACGTGGTGGGTTTCACCGAAGCACTGTTGTTAGCGTTCCCTGACCTGAATCACTCCTTCACAATGGTAGCCACCTTAACCAATGTTGTAGTTTTTATCTTTGTATACATCGGTGCAGGCTGGACCATACGGGTCCAGTATGTCATTCTGGCCCTGCTGCTCCTGGGAATTGGCTCCTACGTATGGGGGGCATGGCAGCAGGCCTCTCCCGAACTGCTAAGCAAAAACCTCCAGCCCGACTGGACAGCCGGCCATTCTTTCTTTACAATATTTGCCCTTTTCTTCCCTGCTGTAACCGGTATCATGGCAGGAGTGAACATGTCCGGAGATCTAAAAAGCCCCAGCCGGTCGATTCCGCGAGGTACCTTTCTGGCCATCGGATTCACTCTTTTGATATATGCAGGCACCGCCATTTTGATGGCAGCCAGCAGTCCGCGTGAAAACCTGGTGGGCGATGTGATGGTGATGCATGAGAAAGCCCGGTACGGACCGCTGATCTATGGGGGCGTGATTGCTTCCACTTTGTCCTCGGCATTGGGCAGTATGATGGGAGCACCCCGCATTCTTCAGGCTTTTGCAAAGGACAATGTTTTCAAACGGCTCAGGTATTTTGCACGGGGGAGCGGAAGCTCCAACGAACCCCGCAGGGCCATATTAATAACATTTGTTCTGGCGCAAGCAGGCGTTATGGCAGGTGACCTGGATAC
Source organism: Bacteroidales bacterium (assembly GCA_046545815.1). Taxonomy (GTDB): domain Bacteria; phylum Bacteroidota; class Bacteroidia; order Bacteroidales; family UBA12077; genus JAGXLC01. The sequence goes on along the minus strand of JBKGZA010000033.1, from coordinate 18,235 downwards.
AATAGCCCCCATCATCACCATGTTTTTCCTCTTAACCTATGGAACCATTAACCTGGCCAGCTTTTACGAAGGCATATCCGGAAATCCCAGTTTCAGGCCTACATTCAAATACAACCACTGGTCGGTTTCACTGCTTGGTGCCTTTGGAAGCCTGTGCATCATGTTCCTGATAACCTGGGTATGGGCATTGGTTGCCATTGTGCTGGCCGGCGGACTATTTTTCCTCATCACACGAGCCGAGCTGATCGTGCAGTGGGGCGATGTGCACAGTGGCATTGCCTATCAGCAGGCACGAAAAGCGCTATTGCGCCTTGAAAGGGAAAGCTATCATCCCAAAAACTGGCGTCCGTCTATCCTCACCCTTAGCGGCATTGCCGGAAGCCGGATGCACCTGGTACGCTATGCCAGCCTGTTATCAGCAGGCCGTGGCATTGTCTCGCTTGCACAGGTAATAACCGGTGACCTGGAAAATCTGAATTCCCGGCGTATGGAAGCCGAGAAACTGATGCGCAATTTCATCCGCGAAAAAAAATTGCCGGCTTTTCCCGTAGTAATTGTTGATGAAAGCTTTTCCGAAGGACTTAAATCGCTATTACAGATGCATGGGATCGGTGGCATAAGGCCCAACACATTACTTCTTGGCTGGAGCAACGACCCGGAAAAAAACAGGACGTTTTCCACCATTCTTAGCCTGGCTAAAAAGATGGAGTATAGCTGTTTGATCTTGCACAGCCATCATAAAGAGGAAACCTGGAATCCACCGTCAGGGGCCATCAACATTTGGTGGACCGACGCCAGCAATGGTCCGATGATGCTGCTCCTGGGGTATCTTTTAAAAAGCAACCGGGCCTGGCGTGACTGCCCGTTAAGGGTTCTCCGGCCGGTAGCACCCAAAGCCGATGTGGAAAATGTGAAACGTGAAATGGAGGAGATGTTAACAAAAGGACGAATAGAGGCAGATACGGTAGTTCTTCCCACGGAGGACCCGCTGGATGCCGTGCGGAGTGCCATGATTCCTTCTGCGGTGCTGTTTGCGGGCTTTGAGCCTGCAGACAAAGATCCCGCCGGTGTACTGTTAACCTTTATGAAGGAGATCGTCGATCTGCCGGGCGACGTTATGATGACCTATAATGCCGGCGATGTATCGCTGGAGGCCTGAAAATACTATATCATCTTCTTAATTACCCGCCAGTCCTCGGAAAAGATTCTCCCTCCTTCCGTTTCCAGTACCTTGGAAGCAAGAAAAGCTCCTATTTTTCCGCAATGGGTGAGGTGGTAATTCTTCAGTAGCCCGTACAAAAAGCCTGCTGCATACAGATCCCCTGCCCCACTTGATTCAACAACATTGGCCGGAGAGGAAGGGATGGGATAAAACTCACTTCCCCGCTGAATCAACGAGCCTTTATCGCCTTTTTTTATGACCACCACTTCACAGTCTTTGGCGAGGCTTTTTATGGCTCGTTCGGGTTCATTGTTCGTATAGGAAAAGGCTTCCAAATCATTGGTAAAAAGTATGTCCACAGTGTCCCTGAGGAATTGTTTCAGAAACTCCCTGTGCCCTTCGGCAATATGACTGCTGGCCAGATCAAAGACCACCTTCATATACTGTATATCGTCAAAATCAGCAAGAGCCTGAATAAAATCCTCGTTGGGAAGCATATATCCGTCAATCAGCAAATGGCTGTAGTTGGCGAGGTATTTATCCGAAAGATCATCCGGGGTGAGATCATCATTAACCCCGGTATAGCCGATTCTGGTAATGGTATTATCGGGAGTTTTCAGATGGAGCACCTTACCGGTATCCCCTTCCTTCCGGATCAGGTCGGTGTAAACGCCCGACCCGCTCATATCCTCCTCAAACATTTTTCCGGATTCATCATCTCCAATGGCTCCGATGAAAGCCGTTTTATAATCCAGACCGGCCAGTGCATGAATGGTATTGGCTGTAGATCCGCCAGGAATAAACCGGGCTTCAGCTAGGTCCAATTCTTCATAAAACCGATCAAAAACCTCCTTACTGACATGTTCCTGTGATCCCTTTGCGAAGGAATACTTTTTCAGCAAGCTTTCATCGGGAAGCTCGGCCATAATATCAATCAATGCATTACCTATACCCATTACTTTAGCCATAAACCGTTCATTTTGTCGTTCAGGACGTGAAGTGAAAAGAGCTTTTGTTAGAAGGTTTAAATATAATGAAAAGGTACTAACTTACGTAAGAACGGAACGTCATACTTATGAAAATACCGTTGTAATATCAATCAATCATCTCATAAACCTCTTTCCACTTCTCATCATCCATCTTGGCTCCCATACCTTCAATCACCTTGCCTGCCAGAACGGCGCCTATATATCCGCATTTGTCCATTGGATAACCTTTAATCAGTCCGTACAGGAAACCCCCGGCATAGGCATCGCCGGCACCGGTTGTATCGATTGGGGTGGCCTCGATGGGATCAATCCGGGCTTTTTCCGAACCTCTTTTTATGAAGGATCCCTCTTTCCCTACCTTTACAACAGCTATCTCGCACAACCCTGACAGCTCACCGAGGGCCTCTTCGGGTTCTTTGCCCGTAAACGCCTTGGCTTCCTCCTCATTGGCAAAAAGGACATCCACATAATCCTTCACAAAATTTTTCAGGAACTCCAGATTGTCCTCCACCACATTATAACTGGCCAGATCCAGGGATACTTTCATACCTGCTTTTTTGGCAAGTTCAAAGGCTTTCTTCAGCAATTCATGATTGAGTATCAGGTAACCTTCTATGTGGAGGTAATCATAGCCTTTAAAAATGCTTTCGTTGAGATGATCCGGACTTAATTCCACAGCAGCTCCCAAAAGTGTTGCCATGGTCCGTTCCGAGTCGGGTGAGACCAATGCAATAGACCGGCCGGTGATGGTTTTAGACCGGAACAATTTGGGCTCAATGTTATTGTTTTTCATATCCTCGTAGAACAAATCGCCCAGCTCATCCTCTCCTACTGTGCCTATAAATCCGGTTGGAACGCCCAACCCGGCCAATCCGTGAATGGTGTTGGCAGCAGACCCGCCGCTTGACTGAAACTTTTCCAGATCATTTGTGGCTTCTGTAAGTTTCTCTGCAAAATCCCGGTCGATCAGTTGCATGCTCCCCTTTGGCAGGTTGAATTTTTTTAACAAATCATCATTGTTCAATTTGGTCATGATGTCAACCAGCGCATTGCCAATTCCTAAAACTTTATCCATAATTACCTACTTTTTAAATGATTAATAAAATGTCCCAAAATCCCACCGTCAAATAAAAATATCCGGCTGATTTTGGGACATAAAAACATTTAACTATATATTTATTTTATGTTGAACTCTTCCTTAATCTTGTCAACATAATCCAGTTTTTCCCAGGCAAAAATTTCCACTTCCTTCCTGTGATCGTTAATATAAACCACTTTTTTACCGGGTTTTCTTCCCATATGGCCGTAAGCGGCTGTCTCTGTAAAGATGGGATTTCTCAGACCAAACCGTTTTACTATGGCGCTGGGCCGAAGGTCAAAGAGCTTTTTCACCTTTTCAGCGATCTCATCATTGGAAAGGTTTACTTTGGGGTTATTTGTTCCTACATAGAATCCTACCGGTTCAGCTACACCTATAGCATAGGCAAGTTGTACCTCCACTTCATCTGCCACTCCGGCTGCCACCATATTCTTGGCTATATGGCGGGCTGCATAAGCTGCGGAACGGTCCACCTTGGATGAGTCCTTTCCTGAGAAAGCACCACCGCCGTGAGCGCCACGGCCGCCATAGGTATCCACAATGATCTTCCTTCCTGTTAGTCCGGTATCGCCATGAGGACCTCCGATAACAAATTTACCTGTTGGATTGACCAGCAACCTGAAATCTGTATCAAACAACTTCTGAATATCCTTGGGATAAGTTTCCTTTACCCGTGGAATCAATACGTTTTCAACATCGGTTTCAATCTTTGCCAGCATTTCCTTATCGGCTTTCTTTCTGGCTTTTTCAGAATCATCTGTTGGTTTAATGAAATTATCATGTTGCGTGGATACCACAATGGTATCAATGCCTACTGGGGTATCGTCATCATCATATTTAATGGTGACCTGTGATTTAGAATCAGGACGCAGGTAAGGCATTTCACCTTCCACCCTTCTGATCTCGGCCAGTTCTTTCAGCAGTCTGTGGGAAATATCCACCGGTAAAGGCATGTAATTCTCAGTCTGATTGGTGGCAAAGCCAAACATCATGCCCTGGTCGCCTGCACCTTGTTCCTCTTCGGATTCCCTTTCAACACCTATGCTAATATCTGGTGATTGTTCATGAATGGTCGTGAGGACACCACAGGAATCGGCGTCGAATCTAAGTTCGGGACTGGTATAGCCTATCCGGCGAATCACATTTCGGGCTATATCCTGCACGTCAACATAGGCTTCGGTTTTAATTTCACCGCCGACGATAACCAGACCGGTTGTAACAAATGTTTCGGCAGCACATTTTGAATTCGGATCCTGTTTCAACAGTTCATCCAATATGGCATCGGATATCTGATCGGCAATTTTATCGGGATGACCTTCGGAAACGGATTCCGATGTAAATAAATAAGGCATAATCTTAAATTTTTTGGTTAATTTTTAAATTCTACAATATACAATCAATATATTAAGAGGCTCCCGCTGCCAGATGAATGGCAGCAAGAGTTCCCCTGTTAATACCTGTAATGCTCGGGTTTATAAGGGCCTTCAACAGGACGACCCAGATAATCCGCCTGTTCCTTACTCATTTTGGTCAGGTTGATACCCAAGTGTTTCAGATGGGTTCTGGCTACTTCTTCGTCAAGTTCCTTGGGCAGCCTATATACGGCATTGTCACGTTCATTTTGCCACAGATCTATCTGGGCAAGCACCTGGTTGGCAAATGAGTTGCTCATAACAAATGAAGGATGGCCGGTGGCACAACCCAGGTTAACCAGACGCCCTTCGGCCAGCATAATGATGGAATGTCCATCGGGAAATTTATACTGATCCACCTGGGGCTTGATATTGATTTTCTCAATATCTCCGCGCTCCTCAAGCTTTTCAACCTGTATCTCATTGTCGAAATGGCCGATGTTGGACACAATGGCCTTTTCTTTCATCCGTTCCATGTGTTCCACTGTGATCACATCTTTATTGCCCGTAGCAGTTACAAAAATATCTGCTTCACTTACTATATCCTCCAGGGTGGTAACTTCATGTCCTTCCATGGATGCCTGGAGCGCACAAATCGGGTCGATTTCCGTTACGATGACCCGGGCTCCGAAAGCTGCGAGGCCCTGGGCACATCCTTTTCCTACACCACCATAACCGCAAACAACGGCTTTCTTTCCGGCGATCATAATATCCGTAGCCCGTTTGAGTCCGTCAATCAATGATTCACGGTTGCCATAGTTGTTATCAAACTTCGATTTGGTAATCGAATCGTTGACGTTAATGGCCGCGAACAAGAGTGAATTGTCTTTCTCTAACTGATACAGACGATTGACACCAGTAGTGGTCTCTTCCGAGATTCCTTTCATCTCTTTCACTGTTCTTGACCATTTGTCTTTATCGTCTTCCATGATGTTCTTCAACCGTTTCAGCAGCGCTTGCTCATCCCATGCATCAGCTTTTTTATCCAGCATAGAAGGATCCTGTTCAGCCTGATGGCCCAGGAGCACCATCAAAGTACCATCGCCGCCGTCGTCAACGATCTGGTGCGGTCCTTTACCGCCAGGAAAAGACAGTGCCTGTGCAGTGCACCACCAGTATTCATCCAATGTTTCACCTTTCCATGCAAAAACCGGCACGCCTTTTTTGGCTACATAAGCGGCAGCCTCATCCTGCGTTGAATATATGTTACAACTGGCCCAACGTACATCGGCACCCAGTTCAACCAGCGTTTCGATCAACACAGCCGTCTGAACGGTCATATGAAGGGAACCGGTAATTCTGGCCCCCTTGAGTGGTTTCTCTTTTCCATACTTATTCCTTAATTCAATCAGGCCTGGCATTTCATGTTCAGCAAGCTCTACCTGCTTCCTGCCTTCCTCGGCCATATTAATGTCTCTCACCCGATATTCAAGGTTTTCATCAATTTTTTCCAATTTGCTCATATTTTAATTATTTTAAATGTTTTGAAGTTTGCAAAATAGCTCAAGTCAGCCAATAAGAACTCCATTTGTTATTTTTTAAAATGGAAGATGCCCCAGGTCAGGTTTCCTTCTTTTCCTCCTTTAACCCAATGCTGAAGGCCTTTCTTCATGTTGTCAATATATTCTCTGGAAACTTTTCCTTCCAGCTTGTGCTCATTTTCCACGGTTTCATCGTGTACCCTGGAATAATGATTGATCAGATGCTCAGGCATCTCTCTGAAGGTCTGTTCCTTCAAGCCCACTACCTTGCAGGTTTCACGGTAAAATTTGGGAGAACCCAAAGAAGACAGGTTAATTCTGTCATATATGGGCTGTAAAACCGCTTCATTGCAGTTATCCGTCTGCATGGGATCGGTAAAAATCAAATCGCCGTCCGGCTTGAGAACCCGCGCTGCTTCCTGAATTACCTTCTTCCGGTTGTCGCTGTGAAGAATGGCATCTTCCGACCATACAATATCAAAGGTTTCATCAGGAAACGGAATATCATCAAAACTGCCGTCGATGACATCGATCAAATGATCAAGGTCCTGTTCCCTGTTCATCTTTCGTCCGCGCTCATTTTCCGTTTCGCTCAAATTAAGCACTGTTACATGACACCCGTATTTTTTGGCCAGATGTCTTGCAGAACCTGAAAAACCTCCCCCGAGATCAATAATTTTGGTATTTTCATCGATCTTATCGGCATAACTGGCCATGGTATCTATTGTTCTCCGGCTGGCCGTATAAATATCCTCGTCCTCGGTTTTATAAATCCCCAGGTGCAAATCTTCTCCGCCCCATATGGTATAATAAAAATTATGGGCATCCTGACTGTTGTAATATTCCCTTGCTTTTTCCACATCATTGGAATATTTCTTATTACTCATAATGACCTCCTTATGTTTTATGAATATTTTAAAATGGTTTTGCAATTAAAAATCAAAAAATCCTTCTCTGTACTTGTTGACGTAATTTTCGCAGAAAGGATCCTTGCCCAAGAGGGTTTCGGCTGCAATAACGCTGGCCATCATCCTTTTATCCAGCGGATTCATAATAGCTGCATTGAGCCCTTTGGTAATGGCCATTACCATAAAGGTTTGATTGGCAAATTTACGCTTGGGTATTCCATAAGATATATTGGACAAACCACAAATGGTATTGATTCCTTCATATTCCTGATGAATGGCTTCAATGGTGTTGAGGAACTCAATACCGAAATTATCTCCCGATCCGATAGGCTGTACCAGGGGATCAACATAAATATTTTCCAAAGGCACGTTATTATTAACAAGATTGTTGATCAATTTGTTCGCAATTTTAAGCCTATCGTCCTTGGTGTAAGGCATTCCCTCATCACTCATACAGAGAGCGATCACCTTCATATCTTTACCTTTCACCACGGGCAACATATTTTCATAGCGGTCTTTTTCAAGGGATATGGAATTCAACATAGGTGTTCCCTTGTGCACTTCAACTGCTTCTTCAATGACTTGCGGATCAGGAGTGTCAATACAGCAGGGCGTGTCAACATTCTCCTGAACAGTTTCTATCAGCCATTTGATATAATCTGCTTCCTTGCCGACAAATATTCCGGCGTTGACGTCAATAAAACCGGCGCCGTGTTCATGTTGATCTTTCGCCACCTGAGCTATGGCATCATAATTTTTTTCTTTGATCTCATTCCGAATTTTTTTTCGGCTTGCATTGATCAATTCTCCGACTATTTGCATTTTATTTCCTCCTATTTTAAAAATTCTTTTTGTTTCACTTCATTATGGGATGATATATATATGAAATCCGGGGATTTGTAAGGGCCAAACAATATCTTTCTGAAATATTCATCGGATCCCTTGTATTCAATGAACTGCTTTTGAAAATGTTCTGCATTTTTACGTGCTCTTTCACGGTATTTATCCACATCACCGGTATTCGTATTCACAAAACTAATGTATTCATAATTCTTGATCTCTCTTTCCATGGTTTCTTCAGCCATTTCGCGTCCCACCCTTTCAGTATACTCATTCTCCACCAGTCCCAGCGGATCCGTCTTATTCAATATCCAGCTTTTGGTCAGGTGGTAGGTGCCCGGGCGTTGTTTAAATATTCTATGATAGGCCTCCCGGCTACCAAGATACAATGCAATACAATCATGTACCCGGGGTATATAAAGTCCCTGCCCCGGGGCTTTAAGCCCTACAATGCCATTGGAGCACAAACCATAACCCAGAACTACCGTTTCATAATCCCCGGTAAGCTTATCCAGTGCTTCCTGTATATAGGTTTTCATCTTATCGGGAGCACGATGCAAATTCTGGGGAAGATATTGTATATCCACCTCGGGATGACCTTCCCGGAGTCGCTCCAACTCAGGGCTTATGCTGCCACAGGCAATGATCTTCTTCATAATCAAGCTTAGTCTTCCACGTTTTGCACTTCTGACAATTTCGGATTTCCAACGGCTCTCGCTATGAAACGGGTTAACGAACCTTCAGTTTTACGTTCCACATCAACATATGGATCTGTAGCTCCGGATTTCACCGCTGCTTCCTTGGCCAGTTTTCTGGCTATATTCTCAGCATAATCGCAGGCCTCCCTATACTGTTCCAAACTTTTGCTTCTATCTCCAAATTTAACTACATAGGAATACTGAATCTCATTCTCCCGTACAAATACTATGGCTTCACGAACCTCAGAAACTGAACCTGAAACGGCACCCACGGCATTGGCTACATCTGAGAACTCAGGCAATATAAACTTGGCGTGAACCGTTCTGGCTGCCCGCTTAAGAAAATGCCTGGCCGGCGCACCGGTTCCGATAACGGGAAAACGGCTTCCCGCATCAATAGAAAGATAATTGTTGTCACTATGGAGAATTTCCTGAAGCATCCATTTACCCCACTCTCCGTCAATTCTGTCGGGCATTCTGGAGTAATCCAGATTCTGACAGGCCAGGAATATGAGTATCTCTTCCACAATAATATCTACGATCTTATCAAAAACCGTCTCTATAAATTCTTTCCGGTTTACTCCATATACCTGGCAATAGTAATCTGTGGCCGTGAACGCGGTATCGGCATCCCACATATTCATTCCGCCTTCCACATGCAACAAATCGGAAGGGGTGAGTGCTGCGCATTCAATTTTCCCCTCCTGTATCAACCCATCCAGATGTAAATGAGAAGGGTGAAAAACACCCACTTTACTCAGCAGATCGGAAAGGCGATGAGGTTCTGCAATTAGCTCCACTGCTTTTCTCTGTTTCTCGTTTAAACTCTCCAGAGTATTCTCATCCAGCGGTTTGTGCAAGTACCAGTACTCGATATCAAAAAGGTTTTTCCGTATCTGTGTTGTATTTTTCAACGATTGTATTTCGCTGGCCACTTTTTTATGATGCCGGGCAATCTGCGAAAGCGGCCTGACCCGGTCGGGCCCGATAAGTATGTCTTTCTTCTTGTTATAGGAAATCCTGCTATCGCAGCCCACACTGATGGTTCTGATTTTGGCTGCTTCAACAGCCGTTTCGGTATCTCCTACTTTGGCTCCTTCTTCGGAGACCACCACTCTGGAATCTTTCACCAAAGCCATATCGGTAGTGGTACTGCCCATGTCAATAACAAGTGCACTGCCATCACGTGCCAGGAATCTGCCTCCTATTGCACTGGCGGCCGGACCGGACAGAACCGTTTCTACCGGCTTCTGCACCGCCTCGGTATAAGGCATCATCGTACCGTCACCGCGCACAATCATAAGAGGGGCCTCAATACCCAATTGCTGAAGAGAATTCTGTACAGCCTGAATAAAATCCTGCATCACCGCAACCAAAGATGCATTGATAGCCGCGGTTGCCGCCCGTTTTATTGAATTAAGTTTGGTAGAAAGCTGACTGGCCATTACCACAGGCAAATCAGTCTGCTCTTTGATAATCTCAAAAGCCCGCTCTTCATGTTCAGGGTTTAACGGGCTGAAATAGCTGGATACTGCCACAGCATCAAACTCAGATTCCTTTTCCTGAATCCATTTTTTAATGCTTTCTTCATCCAGAGGGGCAGCTTCGTTTCCCTGGGCATTATGGCCGCCTTTAAAATAGGAAATGTTTTCGGTAGAAAGCTTTTCCGTGAGACCGTATTGTTCTACCAAATCCTGGTCATAACCAATCAACAGCAATCCGACCTTTCTGGCTTTACCTTCAGCCACGGAATTGGTAGCCAAAGTACTTGATATACCCACAAGTTTGATGCTATATTCCTCCTTAATGTTTAGTTTTTTCAAAACCTTGATAACACCAATCTTAAGGTCCTCTCTTGTGGTCAGTGACTTGGCCGCAGAAATCACCTTTCTCGATTCATAATGGAGCAACACTCCATCGGTAAAAGTTCCTCCTGTATCTATCCCTATTACATATCGATCCATACAATTCCCAATTAATACTCAGGAGAATACAGGAAGCAAGAAGAGTCAATTGTACTTCTGCTTCCTGTTTTCTCTTATTTGTTCCGCGCTTTACTGCCCGCTTCCTTCTTTATTCTTTCTTCCGCTTCTTTCAATATCTTTTCTATTTCTGCATCGGCTTTTTCAGGAACCTTATCACGCGGACCCTCATGATTATCGATCAGATCTCTTGTTTTTTCCAGAACACGGTCTTTTAGGGTTTTTTCTCCCTGTTCTACCCATGCTTCATAAGAATTTCTGTCCATTAATGAAGGCCTCCAATGCTCTCTAAACCATTTCATGGTATGATCTTCGTAAAGATAATGACCGCCGGGTCCGACATTATTTATCTGTTCCACGGCCATGGTTTCATCATCCACCTGTATGCCTTTTTCTACAACTCTTGCCATTCCAATGATCTCGTCATCCAGTACCGTCTGGAATATGTCACCGGTCAATCCGGATTCGGTATAACCGTTGTCATGCACAAAGTTGGCACCACTCATCATGGCGGCGTTGATAGAGAGGCTGGCTTCCATAGCCGATTGTACATCCATTTTCTTGGTGTCGGTACATCCGGAAGTGGAATACATCGGCAGTCCGCAATAATGCACCGCTTCGGTATGAGCGGCACTAAGCAGGCTCAGTTCCGGTGCACCATAGGAATAAATAGAATACTGCATGTCCAGTATGGATTGAACGCCTCCGATAATGACGCAGGTTCCGGGACTAATAAGCTGAGCAGCAATTACGCCTACCATGGACTCAGACAGCGCCACCACGAGCTGCCCTGCATGGGTAGCCGGCACGGTTCCGCCTCCAATGGCACAGGGACTGTAAACCTGTGGAATTCTATGCTCGGCACAGTACATACATTTGTCTATGGCGTGATAATCACTCACCAATGGTGATATGGGTTCGCCGTAGAAAATAAAATTGGGGCGTTGCTTGAATTCTTCCTCGCCACCGGCCATAGCAATAGCCATCCGATGCTGATCAATCACACCTCCTCTTTCAAACGACCAACTCATAATTGGAGTTGTCGTATTTCTTATCATATCAGCAAATTCATAAACATCGGCCAACCCATTGGTTACGTCACTAATGGAACCCAACGATTGTACATACCCCATATTGGGAAGGGCATCACAAACCCGCGCTACCAGGGAAGCATCCTTCCGGAGATAAGGCCTTCTTTCCAGCGTATCCGTATCGATAAAGTTCGGAGGTGTTGGCCCCGGTCCGAAATAGCTGCGTTTCTTTTCCACAGTGATCTTCCTCGATTCGTCTCCGTCCCACGGAAATATTTCCGTTACCGGGGGAACGGTAGAAAGCGCTTGTAGAATAACCTCCGGGGGAAAATACACCCGAACGCCATCGATCTTGCATCCTGCTTTTTTGAATAACTCCCGGGCACCTTCATGATGCACATTGGCTCCGGTATATTGTAAAGTTCTCAGCATTCCGTTGTATATCCTTTCCTTTTGGTCTTCGGAAAGAATTTCGAAATGCGGAGATTGCTGTAAGGTATAGTTCGTTCTTTGAATCATAATTATTAGATTATTTGGTTATTCCAACAAATTGGATCGTTTAGGAATGCCGTTTATCGGCATCTTCCACTATTTTTTGCAATTCTTTTTTCAGCTTGTCCTCTATTGGTTCTGGTTCATAGGTATCCAGCAGGTGTTGTGTTCGTTCATTAATGCGGTCGCTCATTGTTTTGCTTCCGTCTTTCTTCCAGGTTTCATAATCACCTCTGTACTGTAATTCAGGTCTAAACCATTCTTTCCAGTATTCAAAAGTATGGTCGGTTGTAACGTATTCACCTCCGGGACCCTGTTTTTCAATAAGCTCCAACGCAAGATGCTCGTCATCGGTATTAATACCTTTACCGAACTGTTTGACCATCCCCATCATCTCCTGGTTCAGCACGAGGCTTTCCAGTGAAGCATTCGTACCATGGTCGATATAGCCTACATCATGAACCAGGTTTGCACCGGAGAGATAAGAATAAAAAAGATTCATCATCTGTTCCGCAGCAGCCTGTTCATCAAGAACTTTTGAATCTGAACAGCCACCTGTAGAAAACATAAGCAGATTAAGCCATTTTGAAATATCGGTATTGGCTGCAGAGGCGAGAGAGAGTTCCGGGGCACCATAGGAATAGGTAGACATTTTCATGTCGAGTAGTGTGGTAACACCACCCATAATAAGGGGCATACCCGGATTTTTCAAATGACACAATACGGTAGCTAGAAGGGTTTCAGTAAGAGACTGGACCAGCATTCCCGCAAGTGTAGCCGGCGCAGTTGCACCTGAACTCGGACATGGAGTATACATGGCAGGAATTTTCTTTTCCGCTGCAAAAAGTAGCTTTTCAACAGCAGTGCGGTCATTCTTCAGTGGAGAAATGGGCTCAATGTAGGCTACAAAAAGTGGATTCAGCCTGAATTCTTCCTCTCCACCCTGTATAAGACAACCCATTTTCCAGAGATCTTCCAGTCCTTCTCCGTCAACACTGGTCAATACCATTGGCTTGGTACATCCCTCCAGCATTGCCATAAACTGGTGCCTGTCATAGGTCTGCGGATTAGGTGCATCACCTACAATGCCATGCGACATGAAAAAATCATAATTGGACAAGGCATCCACCAGCTTTGCAGCATTGTTGATATCGTTCCAGGTAGTCCTTCTGCGTTCCCCTGTTTTCCGGTCATATGTAAAAGGAAGATCGGAACCTGTGCCAAAAGCCACAGTATCTTTCTGCAAATGGAGCGAACGATTGCCGCTTCTTCCTTTTAATGTAATCTTCCGGGGATAAAAATTAAGTGCTTCTTCCACCATGGTGGTAGGTATACGCACATTGTTCTCCCTGACAACGGCATCGCTGTTCTTAAAAAGCTCAAGTGCCTCGTCCTCGTACACATTGCCACCAGTACGCTCAAGTACTTCCAGGGCAGAGTAAAATATCTGCTCTATCTGGTCTTCCGACAGTACTCTAAACCTGGTAGAGTTATTGATTTGTTGATTCATTTTCATAAGAAATTCCTTTCCTTCTTTTAAAATTTATCATTTCTGCTCAGTCAAACAGGCTGAACATAAGGATTCAATCCTTTACCAGGTATAACCATTGACCTTGTCTCAGGATTGAATCGCTCTAAATAATATTCTGTTAAGCCGCAGGATAATCCGTTAAGATTTTTTCTTCTCAAAATATTCTTTGGCAATATCCACTGCACTACCGGCATTCGGTGCATACAGGTCGGCATCAATCTCTTCGGCAAAATCTTCCGTTACTGGAGCACCGCCAATGATCACGGCAACCTGATCGCGAATACCGGCTTCTTTAAGTGAATTGATCACCTCACCCATTCTGGGCATGGTGGTAGTTAACAGAGCGGACATGCCCAACAAGTCTGGTTTATGCTCTTTAACAGCATTTACAAAGTTCTCATTCGGCTGATCAATACCAATATTGATCACTTTATAACCGGCACCTTCAAACATCATTCCGGCAAGGTCTTTTCCGATATCGTGAAGGTCACCTGCCACAGTGCCAATAACCATGGTACCGGCATTACCCATATCTGCCTCTGAAAGCTGAGGCCTTAAAATATCCATGGACTTACTCATAGCCTTAGCACACCGAAGTACTTCAGGCATAAACATGTCGCCATCTTTCCATTTCTGACCGACTGTGTCCATTCCCGGCAACAGACCCTGATTCAGTAACTCAGCAGCGTCTGCACCGGAATTCAGATATTCCTCCGTTAATTTTTGTAATTCATCAACTTTACCTGCAACTAATGTTTCGGAAATTTTACTTAGATCCATACTCATAATTCCTCCTTATTATAATAATACACATAATATTTTCTATACAAATTTTATTGAATTTGATGCTTCGGGGTCCATCCATGTTAATATCTTATAATATAGTTATTAAAGAATAATTGGGATGATATAATGCATACAAAAACTGACACGAAGGTCGCGCCACTTTGGGTGGATGAGAAAAATGATTTCTGCTGAAATTTTTTTCCATATTCAACAAATCTCTTGCTTTCAATTCCTAACTTTTTATTTCTAAAAATTCGCAATGCAAATATCAATAAATAATTGATAAGAACCAAATCATTCGCTAAAATTATCCGTGAATTAAATATTAAATCATGGAATATCAACCAAGTACAACAGAACCGATCAATTATAAGAATATATGACATCAATCACCTTAAAAGTCCTGCTTTTGTTAAATATGCTTTTTTTAAAAAAGAGAAGATTATTTAGTCTGTATTTTAACTCTGAATATCAATTTATTTAAGGTATTGCTTTCTCACAAAAAAAGAATCATGTTACCATTTATTTGGTATGGAAACTATTACTGTTAAATGGATACACGTCCTGTTTCACTATATTGCCGCAGTACCTTACCGGGCAAGTTTTGCCAAAAAAAGCAAGAATTTGCCCGGTAAGGTACTACTTATTAAAACAATAAAGGTGAAAAAAATAATTCATCCGAGAAATCCATTGGAATAACAAATAAATTGATATAGTTTTGTACACGGTTTTGGTGAAGGACGAACGTGCCAGTTTCGTCCTTTTAAAAGGGAATTCGGTGATCCGGCAGCTCCCGGATAGTCCGAAGCAGTACCCGCTACTGTAATCTCGGTCCCGCTAAAGGCGGGGCGACATCTTTGATCACCCTCAGACCACTGTCCGGCAACTGCCGGATGGGAAGGCGTTCAAAGATCGGGAAAGCCAGGAAACCTGCCAAAGCCCAGTCACAATTCATAGCTTTCGGGTCAAAAGCTGTGGTGAAGAACTAAAAACTCTTCTCTGCAACATTCCCGAAATAAGGCTGTGATAGATTTAAATAAATGAAGATTATTATCATGCGCATCATGGCCCACGATTGCCTTCATAAAATCATATGGAGATTGTTTTTGCTCCTATTGCTGACCTTCTCCCAGGAAATGGGGCAGGCTCAAAACCAATCCCCCAAAAAGGTGTATGAAATCGAGGAGGTTGAGATAACCACAAGCAGGAAGAAGTTTTATTCCGAAGATCAGAAAATATTCGTCACCGATTCTCTTACCATTGAAAACAATCGTTCCAATAATATGGATGAGCTGATTGGGTTAACCACTCCTGTTTACATCAAATCCTACGGCTCCCGCGGCTCTTTATCCGTACCTAAACTCAGAGGAACCCAGGGTGCTCATACTTCGGTAACCTGGAACGGTTTCCCGATCAATTCCATGACACTTGGGCAGTCCGATCTGTCCCTCACACCTGTTGAATTTGTTGATCACGTGTCTATAACACACAGTGCTCCGGGCTCACTTTACGGCAACGGGACTTTCGGAGGAGCCATCGGGCTGAATAACAAAACAAACTGGAACAAGGGGAATACTTTGTCTTTGTCTGGTGAGGCAGGCAGTTGGAACAACCAACGCTACAGCCTGCAAAGTGAGCTGGGCAATCAAAAATTCCGCTATAAGGCTTCCGGCTTCTTTCAAAAGGCCCGGAATGATTTTGAATTTCATGACACCCAGCAATTCGGCAATCCGCTTAAGAAAAGGAAAAACAATGGTGTACAGAATTTCGGGGTCATGCAGAACTTCTATTATAAGCTGTCTCCCAGAAACAAATTTGAGGCGGGCGTGTGGTATCAGGAAAGGGAAAAAGAAATTCCCGAAATCATGAGCGTTTCAACCCCCGGCACTGCACTTCAAAAGGATAGCACCCTGAGACTTTACGGTCAGTGGAAAAGGGTATTTGATGAATCGGCTCTGCAGATCAGAACCGGCTATTTTTACCACCATCAGCTTTATAAAGAAAAAGAAAAACCGGGCGATGAGGATTATATGATCTATTCTCCCCTGGAAACCAAAAAATGGATGAATGACTTGAACTATAGGTATTATCTGAATAACCGAATGAGTTTCGATATTGGAGGTCAGTATTCATTAATCGGAGCCAATGTTAATGCCTACGGAAAAAATATTAAAGAATACCGGGCATCACTGATCGGGGCGTTCAAATATGAGATCCCGCGACTAACCTCCAACTTGACCATCCGTCAACAGTTTAACCAATATACCAAACCGGATCCTCAGATTGGCCTTGGAGCCAATTACAAACTCATTCCCAAGGAAGTCTATATAAGAACCCATTTTTCTACCAAATACAGAATTCCAACATTGAACGACAAATACTGGCAACCCGGTGGAAACAAAGACATTAAACCTGAACGCGGATGGTCCGGAGAACTCGGGATAGGATACAGCCCCGATTTAAATGGTACGGTTCAAAGCTTTCAATCCGAAATTACAGCATTTACTTCCGAAATTAGCGATCTCATCCAATGGGTTCCGTCAGAAGGGGAATCATACTGGCATGCTATAAATACCTCGAAGGTACAAAGTTCAGGAATAGAAGCGTCCGCAGACCTGAGCATGAAATGGAACCTCGTTGATCTCACCTTGAAATCGATGTACAATTATACCCGCTCCATGAATCTTAATGAAGACAAGCCGGAAATTCACAAAAATCAACTGAGATACACGCCTTTCCATACAGTTAAAAATGCTTTCTCTTCCGAATGGAACAATTATTCTGCAGGAATTTATTTCAACTACACGGGGAAAAGTTTTTCCACCACAGACCACTCATCGGAATTATCTCCTTACGCCACGACAGATATCTTCATAAAAAAACAGTTTGAACCGGAAACTTTCAGAGCGGAGATCAAATTTACCGTAAAAAACCTGTTTGACAACCAATATCAGGTGATAGCCAATTATCCAATGCCTGGACGGGCTTTTTATATCAATCTTAAGATTCATCTGAACAAAATGATTAATTAACCTAAAAACAGACAAACAATGATGCAACGAACATTCTTAAAATTCAGAACAGCATTTTTACTTACATTTATCGTGGTATTGCCCCTTACATTCACATCCTGCGAAGATGACGGAGGAGAAGAAAACGAGGTTCAGGTAGAGGGGATCTATGTGGTGAATGAAGGACAATTCGGCAACAACAACGGATCCATCACACTCATGGACCCGGAGTCAGGAGATAAAGTCACCAACTATTTTGAGGACAAAAACGAACGCACCCCCGGTGATGTGGTGCAGGATCTTTCTTTCTCAACTGAAAAGGGCTATATTGTTGCCAACAATTCAAAAACCCTGGCAATATTGGATAAAACATCATTTGAGCAAATGAGTGAAATCCCTTCTCTAACTTATCCCCGCCAGTTTCTGGCAGTTAGCCAGGATAAGGGTTACCTGACCAATGGTGCTTCAGCCGATTCAAGCAGGGGCCATGTTCTGGTCATCGATTTGAATGATCACATGATCACCGATAGCATTGAAGTGGGAAGAGGCCCTGAAAGCATGGTCAAAGTGGATAACAGGATTTTCGTCACCAACAGCGGTGGATTCAAAATGGACAATACGGTAAACGTTATTGATGCCTCCTCTGATGAAATGATAGAAACAATAGAAGTGGGTTACATTCCGACCGATCTGGTAAAAGACAAAAACAATGACGTGTGGGTGCTTTGTAAAGGTCTTAGTGCTTATCAGACAGGCGGCCCCACGCCTTCTGAACTGGTAAGGATCGGCTCAGGGGATTATCAAACATCCACC
>JBKGZA010000032.1:0-22222 GCA_046545815.1 Bacteroidales bacterium | reverse complement strand
GCTGAGACATGCCACGGCATGTCTTTACATAGCTGAGACATGCCACGGCATGTCTTTACATAGCTGAGACATGCCACGGCATGTCTCTACACAGTGCTCGTATTCTCGTTTTCTATCGTGCAGTCGTGCCATCGTGCAGTCGTTTTTCTTCCTTAGTCTCAGACTGACTAAATTTTCTTCTTCCAAAATCTTGCCGTATCTTCGTTCATTTGAAAAGAAAGCATCATGAGCACACAACATGCCGCGATACTGTCACAAAACCTGAATATTCAGGAATGGCAGGTAAAAAATACACTGGAACTGATTGGTGAAGGGGCAACCATTCCTTTCATCAGCCGGTACCGGAAGGAACGGACGGGGAACCTGGATGAAACCCTGGTCGCACAGATAAAGGAGCAATACGAAAAATTGGTGGAGCTTGACAAGCGCAGGGATACCATCCTGAAGACCATTGATGAACAGGGACAGCTCACCGATGAGCTGGAAGAAAAGGTTCGTCATTCGGCCACCATGCAGGAACTGGAGGATCTGTACCTTCCCTATAAACCCAAAAAGCGCACCCGTGCCACCAAAGCTAAGGAGAAGGGGCTGGAGCCGCTGGCCGGGGTACTCATGAAACAGCAGGAGGAGAATCCGGAACAGCGTGCGGAGGAATTTCTCGGTGAAGAAGTGCAGAATACAGATGAAGCGCTGCAAGGGGCCCGCGACATCATTGCCGAATGGGTAAATGAAAGCCGCCAGGCCAGAGACCGGATCAGAAAGTTGTTCCATCAGAAAGCGCTTTTAGAGTCGAAGATGGCCAAAGGTAAGGAAGAAGAAGGACAGAAATACAAAGACTATTTCGACTGGTCGGAACCGGTCGGCAAAACCCCCTCCCACCGTTACCTGGCCATCATGCGGGGTGAAAAAGAAGGCATACTAAAGGTAAAGATCGAACCGGAGAAAGAAGATGCCCTGGATATCCTTGAAAAGATCTTTCTGAAAAACAGCAACGCCAGCTCCGATCAGGTAAAACAGGCAGTGGAGGATGCTTACAAAAGGCTGTTGGCTCCTTCTATGGAAAATGAGGTCAAAGCTTATTACAAAGAAAAAGCGGATGATGAGGCCATAAAGGTATTTGCGGAAAACCTGCGGCAACTGTTGCTGTCGCCACCGCTTGGCCAGAAAAGGGTCATGGCCATTGACCCGGGTTACCGGACCGGCTGTAAGTTGGTCTGCCTGGATGAGCAGGGGACTTTGCTGTACAACGAAACCATTTATCCGCATAAGCCACAGGAAGAAACCCGGCAGGCTGCCAAAAAGATCACCACGCTGGCCTCCTCTCATAAAATTGACGCCATTGCCATCGGGAACGGAACGGCCAGCCGGGAGACCGAGGAATTTGTCCGCAAGCTGAAGTTCGACCGTGACATCAGTGTATTTATCGTCAATGAAGACGGGGCTTCGGTTTACTCCGCCTCAAAGGTAGCCCGTGAGGAGCTCCCCGATTATGACGTCACCGTGCGTGGAGCGGTTTCGATTGGCCGGCGGCTGATGGATCCACTGGCCGAGCTGGTCAAGATCGATCCCAAATCGATTGGTGTGGGCCAGTATCAGCACGATGTGGACCAGAACAAGCTCAAAGCCAAGCTTGACCAGGTAGTAGAAAGCTGTGTGAATCTTGTAGGAGTGAATGTCAATACAGCCAGTAAGCACCTGCTCACCTATGTTTCCGGATTGGGGACCCAACTGGCCGGCAATATAATAGAATATCGCAGGCAGAACGGCCCTTTTTATTCCCGGTCGGAACTAAAAAATGCAAAAAGAATGGGTGATAAAGCTTTCCAGCAATCCGCAGGCTTTCTCAGGATCCCGCAGGCCGAAAATCCGCTCGACAACAGCGCGGTGCATCCCGAAAGCTATCCGGTGGTGGAAAGAATGGCTGCTGATCTTAACTCTACGGTCAAAGACCTGATTGAAAAGAAAGCACTCAGAGATCAGATATTGCTTGATAAGTATGTCACGGATGAAGCAGGGCTTCCTACGCTGAAAGACATCATGGCAGAACTGGAAAAGCCGGGTCGAGATCCGAGGAAACAGATCAAGGTTTTTGAGTTTGACCGGAGTATACGTTCCATTGAAGATCTCCGGGAAGGGATGGTATTGCCCGGTATTGTCAACAACATCACCAATTTCGGTGTATTTGTGGATATTGGCATCAAACACAATGGCCTGGTGCATATCAGCAACATCGCCAATAAGTATGTAGCCAATCCTGCTGATTTTGTCAGGCTGCATCAGCATATACGCGTAAAAGTGGTAAGCGTGGATACAGAAAGGGGAAGAATACAGCTAAGCCTAAAGGATGTGGAGCAATAAGGTGGATGCCATCCCTTCTGCCGTGCGCTAAAATTGCCATATGGAGAATTTTTGGATACAAATATTAACCATTTTTATCGCCGGGGTAACGGGTATCTGGAAAGGTATTCCCGTGGGTTTTGCCATCAATGCCCATCCGCTTTTAACAGTTGGTTTTACAGCGCTGGGTTCGATTGCGCTGGTCATGTTGCTCCTTATTTCCGGAGAACCCATCAAACAATGGATATTGAAGCGTTACGGACTAAGGAAGATGGAGAAGAAACAGGGGAAATTCCTCCGTATAATGGACCGCTATGGTATTGCAGGTATTGGCCTGATTGGTAGTGGTGTTATCGGCCCTTTGCTTTCCACCATATTGGGATTGATACTGGTGCACAGGATCAAAAGGTTAATTGCCTTTCTCGTGGTCGGAATCATCATTTGGTGCAGTGTGCTGACAGCTCTTGGGGTGTTATGCTTTGAGCTGTTTGAGACCATTACATGAAAAGTTAATGTCCTCCTTTTTTTCTTCTTTTTCGGAATTCGTAGTAGATAAGAGCCATTGCAAACAAAATCAGTAAATTCCATATTATATAACTGATAATTCCCAAAGTTTGAAAAAGCCAGTCAACTCCGCCGGTTGTAACCATTGCCCCGGCAATGCTAATTATACCATTGGCAATTAAAAGATAGCGGATCAGGTTCATTCTTTTGCTGCCCCAAAACACCATGGAAATGCACCAGGTTGATAAACCCAGGAAACCATATCCAAACATTTCCAGTATCCATGCTATTGAGTTGGTGTTGCTCATGGTAATCAGGGACAGTGCTTCGTGCTCCTGGCCGGCGAGCACCGGGACCCAGGCAATTTGCAGGGAATAGTTGACCCCGGCGAGTACAGCAAATATGGTTACAAAGACGATGGCAAGCAGGGCGGGAACCCTTTGGGAGGGGGAGACGGCAAGCTGATAGGAAGAGGCAATAAAAAAGGCGAATCCCAGTATCAACAGGAAGCCTCCTGTCCAGGCCAGGTTTTGTACTGGATGATAGTGATCAATAAAAGTTTGTACGTTGACCCAGTCCGGCTGGGACCGGATCAGCGATATGAAGTAGACTGCCGGTGGCCCTGACAAAATGATCCCGGCAATAACGATGGCCGACGAAATGGCGATGAGTCTGTACATGATTCCTTTATGTGGCATAGTTTAGAGGATTATATGTTTACAAAGGCACTATGGTTTGTTTTTTACGTACTCAGGAAATCCGGGCTTCTACAGCCTTCTTCCTTTCTTATCCTGAAGGGATCAGCGGTGTGTTGTCCGGCAGGTTCCTGTTTTATGAAACCCTTTCCTGTCATGGGATGGCAGGAGGGAGGATCATTTTAAAGAGAAAGTGAGTTTTTATGGCTTCCTGCCTTTATTCTCCGATGACTTTAACCAGCAACCTTTTTCTTCTTTTTCCATCGAACTCACCGTAAAAGATCTGCTCCCACGGTCCGAAATCGAGCCTGCCCCCGGTGATGGCTACTACCACTTCACGTCCCATCACCGTTCTTTTCAGATGGGCATCGGCATTGTCTTCCGCTGTATTGTGATTGTACTGATCGTAGGGTTTTTCAGGCGCCAGACCCTCCAGCCAGTTTTCGAAATCCTGGTGCAACCCCGACTCATCATCGTTAATGAACACACTGGCTGTGATATGCATGGCATTTACAAGAACAAACCCTTCTTTTACGCCGCTTTCATGAACTTCCTTTTCCACATCAGAGGTAATATTGATGAGCTCCCTCCGGTGTTTGGTGTTGAACCATAATTCTTTTCTGTGTGATTTCATAACGCCTGATTTTATTTGATTTTTAATTCGTTAATGATATTGTCAATACGTTCCTCAAGCATTTTATCCACTTTTTCGAAGTCTTCCCGTTTTTCCAGGGTTTCATTTACGCTGAAATAGAACTTGATTTTGGGCTCTGTGCCCGAGGGCCGCAGCGATATTTTGGTCCCGTCCTCCAGGATGAACTGCAATACATTGGATTTGGGAAGGCGGATCTCGTAACGCAACTGGCTGAGCTGATCAAAGGTCTTTTGCTTCAGATAATCGTGGATCAGCATCAGGTCGGAGCCGTTAATGGAATCAGGCGGATTGTTCCTGAACTGATCCATCATCTTCTTGATTTCTTCTTCGCCTTCTTTTCCTTTTTTGACGACTGAAATCAGTTTTTCTTTGAAGCATCCGTGTTCAATATAAATGTCGATGAGCTGGTCAAACAGGGATTTGCCGGTTTCTTTGGCATAGGCGGCAGTTTCAGCAAGCAGGGCACAAGAGATCACTGCATCCTTATCCCTTACAAACTCTCCGGCAAGATAGCCGTAACTTTCCTCTCCTCCAGCAATGAATGTTTGTTTTCCTTCTAATTGTTTGATCTTATCTGCTATATATTTGAAGCCGGTCAGTGTGTTATAACATTCCACACCGTATGCCTCAGCAATATCGGCCAGCAATTCAGTGGTAACAATGGTTTTAATGATGTATTCATTGCCCGTTAATTTGCCTTTTTCTTTCCATTGCGAGAGCAGATAGTTAATCAACAGGGAAGCAGCCTGGTTGCCGTTGAGGATTTCCATTTTGCCCTGATTGTTTTTCACAGCCAGGCCTACCCGGTCGGCGTCGGGATCGGTGGCCATAACCAGATCGGCATCTTCCTGTTCGGCTTTCTCCAGGGCCATCTTCATGGCTGCCTGTTCTTCAGGATTCGGTGAATGTACGGTCGGAAAATCTCCGTTCACCTCATCCTGTTCAGGCACGTGGATCACGTTATTGAAACCGAACTTCTCCAGCCCCTTTGGAACCAGATCTACACCCGTTCCATGTAACGGTGTGAAAACAATCTTAAGGTCGCTTTGCTTCCGGTTGATTTTCGGATTCAATGAAAGTGTGCTTATTTTGTCCAGGTAGACTTCATCAATGTCCTTCCCAAGGATTTCTATTTTACTTTCATCTCCGTTAAAATTAACCTGGCTGATGTCGCTAATCTTTTGTACTTCACTGATGATGTTCTTGTCATGCGGGGGTACGATCTGCCCACCATCATCCCAGTAGACCTTATATCCGTTATATTCTTTGGGGTTGTGCGAGGCCGTGATCACAATGCCTGCCTGGCAAGCGAGGTATCTGATGGTAAATGATAGTTCGGGCGTTGGTCTGAGCCTGTCGAACAGATACACTTTGATGTTGTTGGCTGTTAAAACCTTGGCGGCCTTCTCCGCAAAAAGGTTGCTGTTGTTTCTGGAATCATAAGCGATGGCCACTTTTATCTCCTCTAATCCGGAAAATTGCTTGTGCAGGTAATTGCTTAACCCCTGGGTGGACATGCCAACAGTATAAATGTTTATCCTGTTGGTGCCCACGCCCATAATGCCTCTTAGGCCTCCTGTTCCAAATTCGAGGTCCTTATAGAATGCATCGATCAGTTCTTTTTCATCGTTTTCGAGCAGATATTTTACCTGTTTTTTGGTTTCTTCATCAAAATCGCCTTCAAGCCATGCATTGGCTTTGTTTTTTACCTGTGTCAATACATCTGCATTTTCCATATTTTGCCTAAACATTTTTGTTTAATGAAACTTAACCGTAGAAAGTGTGATAAAATTAAGAAAAATCTCACGATTAATGTAAAGATGTGGTTGTGTTATCTGTTAGAAATTGAAATTTAATTAAATGTGGTGAAAAGTATCTTTTTTCCATGTTTATCCCGGGTTTGTTGATTGCGCTCCAGGAAGGGAGGTGCTTAATTCACTTGCACCAGTTGGAGCGCTGGTAGGTCTGGCAGTTTATTTCCCGGGGTTTCACCCGTAGTTACTAATGGTTTGACCCCTTGCGGAGTCTGGTTTAGTTCCACGGGTTACACATGGGGTTACTTCATTTTTTACATCTTATTTTTAAACTTATTTATATAACTTTTGTAAAACGTTTTTCAGGCTGTTTTTCCAGTAGGGGATTGTGATGCCGAAGTCATTTTTAATCTTAGCCTTGTTGAATACGCTGTAATGGGGTCGGGAGGCTTTTGACGGCCAGTCTTTGCTTTCAATGGGCCAGATGTTGCAGGCTGTATTTTCCTGTTCAATGATTTCCATAGCCAGATCGTACCAACTGCATACGCCTTCATTGGCGAAATGATAGATGCCGCTTCCGAATGAATTTTTTTGTTTTTCCAGTATTTTTAATATGCTTTCGGCCAGATCTCCTGCATAAGTAGGATTGCCCACCTGATCGTAAATGACCTTCAGCTCATCTCTTTCTTTTGATAAGCGGGAGATGGTTTTGACAAAATTATTGCCGTACGGAGAATAGAGCCAGGCGGTTCGGATGATGATGCCGGCATCACGCTCCAGTATTGCTTTTTCGCCGGCTCGTTTGCTTTTACCGTAAACGCTTTGAGGCGATGGTTCGTCGGTTTCTTTATAAGGCAGGTAATGCCTTCCGTCAAATACATAATCGGTAGAAATGTGAATCAGTTGGATTTGATTTTCCGAGGCTGTTTTTGCCAGGTGATCCACTGCGATGTGGTTAATCAGGAAAGCTGCTTCACGGTTTTCTTCGGCGCTGTCAACATCTGTAAAAGCTGCACAATTGATGACGGCATCAAAACGGTGCTTCAGAATAAAATCTTCCAACGCCTTTTTATTGGTAATGTCCATATCCTCCGCATCGGTGAAGCGAAAACGGAAACCATTATATACCCCGGTCTCTTGAAGGTCTTTTAATTCGCTGCCCAGTTGTCCGTTGGCTCCTGTAACAAGAATGTTCATCTGTTTATTTTTAATTGATTATTGGTCAGATCTAACTTATCATGTACGTTTTACAAGGATAGAAATGAATTATAGGTTTATAATTCCTTACGGGTATCAGAATGAGAAGTTCATGTCTGCATGTTTCAGCTCCGGCAAATTTTGGTCTTTTTCTGAAACGACAGTCTTTTCGGGATCTATACTCCAGTCAATCTTCAGAGAATCGTCATGGTAAAAGATCCCTCTTTCGGATTCGGGATAGTAGAAATCGTCGCATTTATAAAACACAATGGCCGAATTGCTCAGAACGGAGAAACCATGGGCAAATCCTTTTGGGATGAGCATTTGTTTTTTGTTCTCCTCTGAAAGCTCAATCCCGTGCCACTGACCAAAGGTAGGGGAGCCTTCTCTTATGTCCACCGCCACGTCGAATATTTTTCCTGTAATTACTCTTACAAGCTTTGTCTGGGCATGGGGTGCAAGCTGGTAATGCAGGCCTCTGATGGTGCCATAGGTGGAAAGCGACTCATTGTCCTGAACGAATGGATATTTCAGGTCGTGTTCAAGGAACTTCCTTTCATTGTAACTTTCGAAAAAGTAACCCCGGTTGTCTTCAAATACTCTGGGGTTTATTATAAGCAGATTGGGTAAGTTGGTTTTTTCAATTTGCATGATTTATTTTTTTGGGGGTTGAAATTCCTGACGGGCCAGTTTAAGCAAATACTGGCCATATTGGTTCTTTTTGAGTTGTTCACCCAGATTGTAAAGCTGCTGTCTGTCTATATATCCTTTATAAAAGGCAATTTCTTCAAGACAGGCTATTTTTAGTCCCTGTCGTTTTTCAATGGTGGATATGAAGTTGGCGGCCTGCAGAAGGCTGTCGTGGGTTCCCGTATCCAGCCAGGCCATGCCCCGCCCAAGCAGTTTAACCCTGAGTCTTTGTTCTTCCAGGTAAAGCCTGTTCAAATCGGTAATTTCCAGTTCGCCTCTGGGGGAAGGCTTGAGGGATTTGGCTTTCTGCACCACATCATTGCTGTAGAAATACAAGCCGGTAACCGCGTAGTTTGATTTCGGTTTTTCCGGTTTTTCTTCGATGCTGAGCACATCACCCTGTTCATTAAAATCCACTACCCCGTACCTTTCTGGGTCATTGACAAAATATCCGAAGATTATGGCTCCGTCCTCCAGTTTGGCGGATTCCTGCAACAACTGACTTAAGTTATATCCATAGAAGATATTATCGCCCAGGATCATACATACCGAATCATTCCCGATGAACCTTTCCCCAATGATAAAAGCTTGTGCCAAACCTTCTGGAGAAGGCTGAATTTCGTAGGAGAGTTCCAGGCCTATCTGACTTCCGTCGCCCATTAGATCTTTATAAAGATTAATGTCTTCCGGTGTGGATATGATAAGGATCTCCCGGATGCCTGCCAGCATAAGTACCGAGAGGGGGTAGTAGATCATGGGTTTGTCATAGACTGGTATGATCTGTTTGGAAATGCTTTTTGTCAGCGGGTAAAGACGTGTGCCTGCTCCTCCGGCCAGTATGATTCCTTTCATTTTGCCAATTCTTTTTTGAAATACTCGATGGTTTCTTTTAATCCGGTTTCCAGGTCAATTTGGGGTTCCCAGTCCAGAACCTCTTTGGCCTTGCTGATGTCGGGCTGCCGCTGCACAGGATCATTCTCAGGCAAAGGATGATAACTCAACTCCGATTTTGAGCCGGTCAGCTCAATGATCTTGTTTGCGAGCCCGATCATGGTATATTCTCCCGGATTTCCCAGGTTGACGGGGTCAATATTGTGATCATCGCTGTTCATCAATCGGAGCAGGGCTTCCACCAGATCGTTAATGTATTGAAAACTCCGGGTTTGCTTGCCTTCTCCGAAAATGGTTATGGGTTCATTTCTTAGTGCCTGAACGACAAAGTTTGAAATGACCCTTCCGTCATGGAGGCTCATCCTCGGCCCATACGTATTAAAAATTCGGGCTATTCTGATGTTTACCTTATTCTGTAGATTGTAGTTAACGAAGAGGGATTCGGCACATCTTTTCCCTTCGTCGTAGCAAGAGCGTTTGCCGATGGGGTTTACATTTCCCCAGTAATCTTCCGTCTGGGGGTGGATGGAGGGATCGCCGTAAACCTCGCTGGTGGAGGCCTGAAGGATTTTAGCCCTGATCCTTTTGGCCAGGCCCAGCATGTGGATGGCACCCATTACGGACGTTTTGATGGTTTTGATCGGGTTGTACTGATAATGTACCGGGGAGGCAGGGCAGGCAAGATTATAGATTTCCTCTACTTCTGCATAGTATGGTTGGGTGATGTCGTGGCGGATCATTTCAAAGTAGGGGTTATTCATCAGATGGACGATGTTCTGCTTGGACCCTGTAAAAAAGTTGTCCAGGCAAAGTACTTCGTTGCCCTCATTAAGCAGCCGCTCACATAAATGAGAACCAATAAATCCGGCACCTCCTGTTACTAGTATTCTTTTCATTAGATTATCCTTTTGGATTTATGGCGTTTTTACCATACGATTACAAGATATTTAAAAAACTGTGTACAAATATAATTTTTATCAAGAAAATAACCCGCCTTCGATGGATTTTGAAAATAGAAAAAAAAGAAAAAAGATATCTGAACGATCTGGCAAAGGAGTATTCTGAAGGCATTACTGTGGAGCGTTATGATCTGAAAAGACGGAAGATTAAACGGGTTATAGTGAATTATGACGGTATCGCAACCGATTACGGAGGGGTCAAGCACTTATGGGGCGGCAAGTATTATTTCCGAAACGGTCAGTCAATTTCCGGTGAAGTGTATAAGGTAGAGACGCGGGAACGGGATCGCTGACTGTATTTAAAAATATTTACCTTTGTAGTCCGTTTAATTAATTGATTTAATGCACGCCACTAATTTCTCGGTACATGCTTTACAGGATTTTTATTTTTACCTTCTTTTTTTTCGGATTTCCCTTCGTTTTAGGCGCGCAGGTTGAACATCTACTTCAGGGTAAAGTTCTTGATTATCAAGATAAACCAATTAACAATGCCCATATTGCTGTAGAGAATCACTCTGTAGGTGCAGTTACGGATTCGCAGGGTTTTTTCCAGGTACATCTTCCGGAAGAGGCCTCCCCGAATGATTCAGTCATTGTATCTCATGTGGGCTATCAAGGCAGGACTGTTTCTGTAGAGGCATTCATGCGGGAAGCCCCTTTGATAATACGTTTAATGAAGGCGTACCAGAGTGTTGGTGAGGTGGAGGTGAAAGGCATTCTGCAAATGGATCAAAGCCTGAGGAGAATTGATAAAAGGGATTTTGAGATGTTGCCTGCTGCCGCAGGAGAGGTGGAATCTATTATTAAGAATATGCCGGGTGTAGCTTCAGGAAATGAGCTAAGCCATCAATATTCGGTGCGTGGGGGCAATTATGACGAAAACCTGGTTTATGTGAACGGAGTTGAAATATACCGGCCGTTGCTCGTACGCAGTGGTAAACAGGAAGGTTTAAGCTTCCTGAATCCTGACATGGTTTCCTCGCTTCATTTTTCAGCAGGAGGCTATGAGCCACGTTATGGAGATAAAATGGCTTCGGTATTGGATATCCGGTACAATAAACCTTCGGAGTTCTCCGGGAATATGGAAATGAGCCTGCTGGGAGCTTCGGTTCATCTGGAAGATAAGATCGGGGAGCGGTTCACTTATAATAGCGGTTTCCGTTATAAAACCAATCAATATCTGTTGAATTCCCTTGATGTGGAGGGACACTACAAACCCAATTTTTATGATCTCCAAACCTATCTGACCTATGCAGTTACGGATCAGTTTGATCTTGAATTTCTCGGCAACTGCAACCTGAACCGTTATTCATTCGTCCCTCAAAGCCGTGAAACTTCATTCGGGACCATTGGAAATGTGCTTAATATGAAGATATATTACGAGGGGCAGGAAGTGGATGACTTTAAAAATTATTTGGGTGCTTTGGCCGGTAATTACCATCCGTTCAATGATCTTCAGCTCCGTTTTATAGCTTCAGCCTATAAGACTGTGGAATCGGAAACCTATGATATTTTGGGTGAATATTATCTGAATGAACTGGATAAAAACACAGGTTCGCAGACCTACGGAGACAGTATTATGAATATTGGTGTGGGTGGATATTTGAACCATGCGAGAAATTTTCTGGAGGGAAAGGTTTATACCTTTTCACATAAGGGCAGATGGAGCAAAGGCAACAATTTGCTTAAGTGGGGCGTCAAATTTAAAAGAGAATCTATTCGCGATAAATCCAATGAATGGCAATATGTGGACTCTGCCGGTTATTCGGTGCCGTATTTCAATTCGGCTGTAAATTTTCACCATTCGCTCCGTGCAGATAATTCGTTAAATTCCAGCCGGTTCACTTCCTATCTTCAAAATACCTTTCACCTGACTGCCGGATACGGGGATTGGTTTTTCAATGCAGGCCTGAGAACCCATTATTGGGACTTTAATGAAGAGTTTTTGATAAGCCCACGGATCAATGTGGGCTTTGAACCTTTATTCAGCAATAACCTAAGGTTTTATTCTGCCGGAGGGTATTATTATCAGCCACCTTTTTACAAGGAAATGAAAATGAATAATGGGAAAATCAATCCCGATATCAGGGCACAAAAATCTCTTCATATTGTGGTGGGCTCGGAATATGACTTCAGGGGCTGGGGACGGGCTTTTAAATTCACCGCGGAATGTTACTATAAACCTATGGACAGGCTTATACCCTATAAAATTGATAATGTGCGTATAGATTATGCCGGGAAAAATATGGCAAGGGGATATTCTACAGGCATCGACATGAAAATAAACGGTGAATTTGTGGAAGGTGTGGAATCCTGGGCCAGTTTATCCATTATGCAGTCCAAAGCCGATATAAAAGGCGACTCTTATATTAATGAAAAAGGTGAGGAGATAAAGCCGGGTTATTATCCTCGTCCAACAAGTCAGTTGCTTAATTTCAGCATGTTTTTTCAGGATTACATACCCAATTATCCTTCATATAAACTGCAGCTTAGTGCGCATTATGGAAGTCCTCTGCCTTTCTCCCCGCCGAATACCGAGCGCTATGATAAGGTTTTCCGTATGCCTTCATACAGACGGGTAGATGTTGGCTTTTCAAAACTTATCCGGGGAAGCAAGGATCAATCGGAGCGGGTAAAACTTCTCCGCTATATTGAATCCTTTTGGGTGGGGGTTGAAGTGTTCAATCTCCTGGATATAAACAATACAATTTCCTACCAATGGATTAAAGTCGTGAGCAATCAGCAGGGGAAATCAGGACAGTATGCTGTACCGAATTATCTGACATCGAGAAGGGTTAATGTAAAGCTTGTGATTGAGCTTTAGAGGTTTGACCCACCCGGTCAGAAGATTTAAAGCGTCCGCTTTTCTCTGGTTATGATCTATTTTACAAAAGAAAAACCAGACAGACATAAATTTTTACATCCAATTCACAATCATTTGATTTAAATACAATAATTTTATACCCTTAATTAAAAACGGTTAAAGATGGAAGAGCTGACAAATAAGGATATTGAACAGATTCATCAGAAAGGATTAACCGAAAAGGATATTGACAGACAGATTGAAAATTTTATACAGGGATTTCCTTTTATACCGCTTGTCAAAGCCGCAATACCTAATGAGGGCATTGTTTGTTTTGATCAGGATTATGTGGACCAATACAAGAAAATTTATGGGGAGGCAGTCACAGAAAACGGAATAAGAAAATTTGTTCCTGCTTCAGGCGCTGCCAGCCGAATGTTTCATTTTCTTTTTGAGTATTTGGAGGACGAGACTTCCAATGCAGAAGAAGTTGAAAGATTCATATCCAATATAGAATATTTTGGATTTTATGAGGATCTGAAAGAATCTCTGGCGCGTAAGAACCATGACATAGAGCATCTTATCTGGCGAAGGGGTTATGTCACCATTCTCCAGGAGCTCCTGGAACCCCAGGGTTTGAATTACGGTAATTTTCCAAAGGCATTGATTAAATTTCATCATTACCAGAATCATTCCAGAACCCCTGTAGAGGAACATATGGTAGAAGGCACCAATTATTCCATCAATGCGGATGGTACGGTTCGAATCCATTACACGATACTTCCGGAGCATAAAGAGAAGTTTGAATCCCATATCATTGCAAAGGAGCCGGAATATGAAAATTTTTTCAGGGTAAAGTTTCAAACCGACTATTCTTTCCAGGATGAGACAACCGATAGGGTAGCCGTGGACATGAACAACCGACCTATGAGAAATCAGGATGGTTCACTGTTGTTCAGACCGGGTGGCCATGGTGCCCTTCTGAACAACCTCAACAGGCTCAATGATGATGTGATTTTTATAAAAAATATTGATAATGTGGCACCTGATAAATATAAAGTCGTTAGCTATGATTATAAAAAAGCATTGGCAGGGATACTTCTGGATTATCAGGGCAAAATATTCCATTACCTGAAGGAGTTGGTCAATAAGCAGAATCTGTCCGGCAAAAAGCTTCAGGAAATATTGGGATTTTTGAACAATGGATTGCATGTTATACCCCCTGATAGTCTGGATGTTTCAGACAAAAGAGATCTGGCTGAATACCTCTACAAGAAATTAAATCGTCCCCTTAGGGTTTGCGGCATGGTAAAAAATCAGGGAGAACCAGGCGGTGGTCCGTTTTGGGCTGAAAATTCAGACGGTAGTGTATCTCTTCAAATTGTTGAAAAGACACAAATTGATCTTAATGACCCACACCAAAAGTCCATATTGGATAATTCCACCCATTTTAATCCAGTGGATATTGTTTGCGGAGTAAAAGATTACAGGGGAAGAAAATTCGATCTTTTTAAATTCAGAGATCCGTCTGCGGGTATCATTACCCATAAGTCAAAAGAGGGCAAGACGCTTAAAGTTCAAGAATTACCAGGATTGTGGAATGGAGGTATGGCCGACTGGAATACCGTTTTTGTGGAGGTACCTCTGATTACTTTTACTCCTGTGAAGACCATAAATGACCTGCTCAGGGATGAACATCAATAAATCCCGGTATTGTTTTCATGCGGATTTTAATTTTTGCCATGAAGTTGGATTTAAGTTAATAATTAACGTAAATATCAATTAAGGTTAATCTCAATTTAACATCCAATAAAAAGGAACTATATATTTTTGCAACTGAAAAACAGATTAAATCAATAATTTTAAAAGGATTATAACTATGAAAAAAACAGTTGCAATGCTTATGACGGCCGCCTTTCTGGCTGGCTTTAATCTCCTTGCTCTGGCTACCGGAGATGATGAAGAGGAAAAGAACGAAACCAATACGACTCTGACTACGTCCTTAAAAGGTCAGGTAAGAGATGAAGATACGGGAGAAGCGCTTACAGGTGTTAAATTGAAAGTTAAGGGAGAAGAGGCCTCAACCTATACAGATTTCGAAGGCAATTTTAGTTTTCAGGGATTGAAGCCAGGTAAATATCAGATTAAAACTTCATTTATTTCTTATAAAGATGAGCTTTATGACGATATTACATTGGAAATGGAGGGTAAAAACGAAGTGGTCATCCGAATGGAGCCTATTGAAAAATGATCCTGCCGTTTTTATCGGTTAAGGATGGAATGCATACAGGCCGGAGTTTATCCGGTCTTTTTTATTAACCGGGGGTAACCCTGTTTTTTTTATTCCGTCGGGATAATACTTTACAAATAATTGAAAATTTTCTTTGACAAAAATTAAATATTTGTAGGATTATTGACACTTTTCGTATAAATTGTGCCACTTAATAAAAAAAACAATTTTCTGTTATCATGTATGAATTCAGGCAAATAGAAGCGGTATTGGAAAAGTATAAAGATACCATTGAACCCGTAATGAAACTGGGAGTCAAAAGGGAAGATTTTGTAGAGATGGATTTCACCAAAAACAATGAAGCACTTAAAAATATTGATATTAATGATACCGAAGAATTTACAGCTTATATCAATTCGGTTTTGGACAACAATAAAAAAATAGGCATTGGGGGTTATGGAGAGGATCGTTTCATTTATAAACACATTGCATTGTTTTCCGGTGAAAATGGTTCCCGCACCATCCATCTTGGAATTGATATATGGGTGCCTGCCGGTACCATCGTTTATGCACCGATCAATTCATGGGTGCATAGTTTTCGGGATAACAGTAAATTCGGCGATTATGGAGCTACAATTGTGCTGGAGCATCATTTGAATGAGGTAACGTTTTATTCACTTTACGGCCATCTGAGCCGGTCTTCCCTTAAAGGAAAGAAGGAAGGAATGGAGATACTTAAAGGGGATGATTTTGCCATGGTGGGTAATTCTGAGGAGAATGGCCACTGGCCTCCACATCTCCATTTTCAACTGATCAGTGATATGTTGGGCTGGAAAGGTGATTTTTATGGGGTTGCACCGGCTTCTGACAAGGATTACTACATGAACCTGTGCCCGGATCCTGAGAAGATGCTGAAATTTGAGTAGGAGCTAATGAGTAGGGAGTTTTGAGACAAATGTCCTCTGAACCAGCATCTAACTCACATTCACTCGGCTCACAACACTCACAACTCATAACTCATTACTAGTTTTCTCCGAATTCCTTCTTTGCCACGAGGTTGCCCTTTTTATCGTAATTATACCATTTGCCCGTTTTTTTCCCCTCATCATATTTCATTCTATATCGCAGGGTGCCATCGTCATCCCAGATTTTCCATATACCATTCTTTTTGTCTTTTTTATAAACTGCCCGGGCAACCTTAATGCCGTTTTCGTTCCATGTTTTCCAAACACCATGCATTTTCCCATTCTTATAGGAGCGGACTTCTTTTTTGGCGCCGTCTTTGAAATAAACCACGGATTTGCCGTCCAAAACCCCGTCTTCTATATTGAATTCACCCTTTATATTGCCATTTTCGTAGTACTTTTTGTTGATACCGGTAAAAAGCTCCCCCTCCTGGGTGTAATATTTACCCTCTTCCCTGGTCACCTCCTGCGAGCAAACAATGGCAGGCAGTAAAAACAGAAGTAAATATGTAATTGATTTTTTCATGATTGTTCTTTTTAAGTTTTATAGCACATGTTCTATTATTGATTACGCCAAATTTAAGAAAATGTTATTTCAGTATTAAATATATGTTAATTATTTGCGGCGCTGGATTGATAGCCCCTAATTCTTCAATTGTGTGAGGAATTTATATGTTTAATCAATTGCGTACTTGATTCCCACTGAGAATTTTCTTCCCTCTGCATGTTTTAGACTATACCGGTCACCACTGTCGAAATGATGCGCTTCTCTGTATTTGGAGTTCAAAATATTGTCAACAGAGGCATCAACAGTAATTTGCTCCCCAATTTTCTTTTCGACACTAAAATTTAAGGCAGGTCGCGGTAATTCGTATATGTAAGGTGTACTTCCTTTAGTGATAAGACTGAGTTTTTCTCCGCTCACATGAAAACCCATTGTTGTGCTAAGACCTCGCTGGTTGTTTTCATAGTTCAAATAAGCATTGACAATATAGGGAGCCTGACCCAGCATGGGCCGGGTATCTTCTCTGTCTGGATCTCCCACCCGGATATCCTCCAACACATCTTCCGGAATTTGTACTGCAGATTTTATGTAGGCAAAGTTTCCACCCAGGTAGAAATTGCTTAATGCATCCACAAAATCCAATTTTTTCCTGAATTCCAGTTCGGCACCATATAACCAGGCATCTTCGGAATTTACATATTTAATCTCATAATTTTGTGTTTCAACCAATAGCTTTTGCTCAATGGGATTCTGAAAAGATTTATAGAATCCACTGACTGCTATTTTTTCCCCTCGTTTAAAAAAGTATTCCCATCTTACATCCAGGTTATCGATAAGGGCTCTTTGTAAGTCAGGATTCCCGTAAACATAAAATCCTGATTTATAATCATAATAAGCAGTACCAATCTCTTTAAAAATAGGTCTGGCTAATGTTCGGGTGAGGCCAAGGCGCAGGTTCATATCTTCCTGAATGGTATAGGTCATATTCAGGGAGGGAAGAAAATCTGTTTCTTTCAATTCTCCACTTTTGTATTTATCTGAGTCCTCATCTATCTTGTTTTCGGTGAAAATGCAGGAATTTTCCATTCTTGCGCCGGTGACGATTCTCCAGTTATCAGCTATTCTCAGATTTATCATTCCGTAGGCGCTTAATACTTCTTGTTCTGCCCTGTAACTGTTATTCAGATCGTTCCGGTGATCATTGGTATAATAATATCCCAAAGGTCTGGAAGATGAAATCATATAGTTGTTCAGATAATATTCCGGCTCTCCGGTGGGAAAACTGGTCATATTATAAGTCAGGGAGAATTTTGTATTGTTCAGGTTTCGGTTTTTGTTTGAATATTCACCTCCCACTTTCAGTTTTGAACCGCCTTCGAAAATTTTGACCGGTAATTCCAAATTTACTTTGGTATGAAAGTTTTGTTCGTTCATATTCCTGTAAAACCGGGCTGGTGTAGTGTTGGTCTTTAACTTATAGTTCGAGGGTTTGTCATTGTTTATTTCATACAGGTTTTCAAAAAACCTAAGATCCGGTTCTTGCTGGTGCATGTCCGTATAAGCCCCCATCCAGTCGATGACCATTTTGTTGAGTGAAGGCAATACATGTTTTCCGTGGATTTGGTAAGAATCGAAGCCGCGTTCCATGAATCCGAGATTCCGATCGGTATTTTGCCTGTTCTCATAAAAAAAATATCCGTCCTGATAACGGGCATTTTTGGTGCCATTTTGTGACTTTAGATAACGCATCCCCAATTTGTTGTTATCGGACAATTTGTAATTCATGTTTAACAGTCCGGCAATGTTCACTTTTTCGCTTCCTCTTTCGTCTTCCATGATTTTCAGAGGAGAGGGTGTATTGCTTTCTTCATATATACCATAAGTTCCTTCATTGTAATAGGAGAAGTTTCTGGTGTAGCTAACCGCGGCATTATAACCGAGGGGATTGCCCAGAAATTCGGTTTGG
Source organism: Bacteroidales bacterium (assembly GCA_046545815.1). Lineage (GTDB taxonomy): Bacteria > Bacteroidota > Bacteroidia > Bacteroidales > UBA12077 > JAGXLC01. Next base: position 4,071 of record JBKGZA010000032.1, on the reverse strand, counting down.
TTGCCTATAGAGAACTTGTGATTGTGATCCAGAAAGGATTGTTTTTCCTGCGGAGCCATTGTTTTATTAAATGATTGGTTGATGTCCCTTAATTCTTCGGTGGTGAACTGTCCCTGAACAATTTGTCCCAGATCGTCTTCAATCATCCTGTCTAATGCTTGGTCTGCCCGGTCGGGGATATCCCTGGTGCCGTCATCTCTTCCCAACCAGTCTGTATTTCCACCGTCATAGCTTAGAAAGTTGTTATTCAAGTGTACCTGGGGGTTATAACCAAATGAAGAGGAGAATTGAAGCGTAAAACTGGAGGGAAAATCTTTCGTTACTACGTCGACCTGGCCTCCGGTTGATTCACCTGGCATGTCGGGAGTGAATGTTTTGTGCACCTCAATGTTTTCAATGATGTTGCCCGGGAAAATATCCATCTGCACGGTATTTTTTTCTGGGTCCAGAGCCGGAATATCGGCCTGGTTAAGTGTTATTTTTGTATAGCGACTTCCCAGGCCCCTTACATATATATATTTGTCATCCTGAACAGAAACACCGGTGACCCTTTTCAAAGCCTGAGCTGCTGTGGCATCACCCAGTTTGTTAATTTGTTCAAAAGATATGCCATCCATCACTTTAGAGGATTTTTTTTGAAGAATTTGCATGGCATTTTCAGATGTTCCACTGGCTTCTGCTGTTACTTGCACTTCACCTATTTCCGTTTCTGTTTTACCCAGGTTAACATTCAGCTCGGTAACCTCGCCGCGATCAATTTCAACTTCTTCAAATAACTTGGTCTCATACGAAACAAAAGAAACCTGAATATTATGGGTTCCCGGCGCCAGTTTTAGTGAATAATTGCCGTCAAGATCCGAGGTGGTTCCGATGGATTTATCTTTCACCTTAATAGTTGCCCCAATAAGGGTTTCTCCGGTCTCTTCGTCTATGATTTGTCCCCTGAGTGTCCCTTTCTGTGCAGAAGCTGCTAAGATATTCATGAATAGCATGATCAGCGTTAGTCCCGTACTCCACTTCATTTTCATGATTTTTTTAGTTTGATGCAAAAATGCAATAAGCTGCCGGGTTAAACACCCGGCAGCTTATTAAGTTTTTGTTAAATAAAGTTTTCCTTTTAATTACTTCCGTCTACTTTATGGAAAATGTTGTCTTTAATAACAAGATGATCATTGTTCAGCATGTCATAGCTGCTGCTTTCCTTGTCATCCCTGTATTCTACTTCAATCCCCTCACCGGTATTTACAAAAATCGAGTTTGCATATGTACCACCTGCATTGTCGCGGAAAGTGATCAGATTATCGTCATGTCCGATATAGGTTGCATTGTAAATTTCAGGTTTGGCATATGGTTCTGCCGCCTCAGTATCACCTGATCCGCCATCGTGTTCACCCAACCGGTCACCCGCATCGTCAGACTGGATTGTTGCCCAAAACTGGCCCTTACCGTGGAAGCCTTCATCATAGTCATAGGAGTCATCTCCGCAGTATGAAATGAGCAGATTTTTGGTATCTGCAGCTCCGCCAAACCATTCCACTCCATCATCAACATTGGCTATTACTTCGATGTAACGAATTTCCGTGCCATTCCCTACTGCGCCCAGGGTAAACCCGTTGATTTCATTGCCCTGGCCGATATCGGTGCCACCGTGCCGGATCGAAACATATTTAAAGACTCCGGAATTGTCGGAATCATCATCTCCGCCATAAAATGCATCATATTGTTCGGGGATACCCTCGATTCTTTTATCCGTGGAATTGTTGGTAGTTGCCTTACCCAGAACGATCAGACCGCCCCAGAGTCCACGAATTTCTTTATTATATCCATCTCCGTAGTAAGTATCGTCCTGTCCTGTGAATACAATGGGTTTATCGGCTGTACCTTCAGCGTGGAGCTTTCCACCTCTCTTCACGATCAGAGCGCTTGCATTTTCCCCCTGTCCGGGTTTTCCCTGTACCATGGTACCGGCTTCTATTGTTAAGGTGGCTCCGTCTTCTACAAATACAAAACCATCAAGCTTGTAAAGGGTTTCTTTGTTCCAGGTTTCGTCGGAGGTTATATTATCGGAAATGGTTACTGTATCCTCGGCATTGTAATCATATACATCGTCCATTCCATAAGTTAAAGTCCATCCTGATGCCCAGTTATCGCCATTTGGATCGAAGGCACCCTTATAGGAAACGTCCTCAAAGAATCCACCGGGGTTAGAAGCGGCATCTGTATTGGCTCCCAATTCCGGAAGGCTGGCGACCGGATCTCCGTTATAACCCAAATTCGCTGTGTCGTTATTGTTATCTGTCAGATAGGATTTCAATACCGATTTATAATCGCCCGGTAGCGTTCCGGATTCAGCATAGGCAATAAGCAGTTTTTCATAGATATCCGTTTCACCTTCCATCTTAGCCAGCTTATCGGTAGCAGAACCGGATTGAATGGGATTTCCATCCTCATCATAAGCAGCACCTTGTGCTATTTCAACCTGTATCGTCTCCTCACCGGTGGCTTCCTGGCTGGAGAGTGTCAGGGAGATATCCGCGCTGTTGTCACCTGCTTCATGGTCGACAGTAAAGTCGCTGATCTCCAGGTCTTCTGCATCGAGGGTGACATCAAAGCTGTTTGCATCCAATGCACCAGTGGCATCATCATTCTTGTACAACCCTTCACTGAAATAAACAACTGCCTTTGAATTGTCGCTTTCGACATCCACAGATACCAGTTTGGGATTTTCTACTTCAGGCTTTTCGTCTTCTTCACAGGCGGTGAAGCCAATTGTTAAAGCGAGAAGAAGAATTGCGCTAATTTTCAATAAATTTGATTTCATTGTGTTTTTCATTTTTAGATTTGACATAAGATTTTTCGTTCAGATTGATGTTGCAAATAAAAACCATATAAAATCACCCGATGTTATTTCATATTTAATAATACATTAAGTAATTTCTAACCGGAAGGAGTTTTTTAACCTTCATTTAAAGTGGGGTTAATAAAAAATTATCGTTCCTTTAATAAAAATTTGTTTATTTTGAGTGTCTCAATCATTTAAAAATGAGCTTATGGAAAATACCGGTCATACAATCCTTCTCGTGGATGACGAGCAGGATGTTCTGGAGTTTCTGGAGTATAATCTAAAGAAAGCGGGATACCAGGTATATACCACTCTAAATGGAATGGATGCTATCCGAAAAGCAAAAGAGATCAAGCCCCACCTTATTCTGCTGGATGTGATGATGCCTGATTTGGATGGAATAGAGACCTGTGAGCAAATGAGACAGGATAGTGATTTGAATGATACAGTCATCGCTTTTTTAACTGCCCGTGGTGAGGATTATTCTCAGATTGCAGGCTTTGAAGCAGGGGGAGATGATTACGTCACCAAACCCATTAAACCTAAGGTGCTTATAAGCCGGATAAAAGCACTGCTTAAAAGATACGGGAAAAAGGCCGGGACGGAAAATGATGGGGATTCCATCATCAAAACTACCGATCTTACTATAGACAAAGAAAAGTACAAAGTGGTAAAAGGCGATGAAGAAGTGATCCTGCCCAAAAAAGAGTTTGAGTTGTTGTTATTGCTTATATCCAAGCCCGATAAAGTATTTACACGGGAAGAGATATTTTCCAGAGTTTGGGGAGAAGATGTGGTTGTGGGGGACCGCACCATTGATGTGCATATCCGCAAACTGAGGGAAAAAATCGGTGATGAGCACATCCAAACCATAAAAGGAGTGGGGTATAAATATGTAGATTAAAAGCGGATTTCTATAGCTGCTTCATATATTTTCTCATCTGCTGCACTGTTCATTTTCCTGTCAAGATAATCCACGTCAACCACCAGTTTATTTTTTTGATAAAAGTAATATCCGATGCCGAAAATATACCTTTGACTGGCCGGTATCATTGAATTTTCACAATTAAAACGGTCATAACGGCTAAATATGGTCCATTTGGACCGGGGGATTTTATATTCCCCGAAAAAAGAGTAGCCATGATTATCATAAGCATTTCCAAGACTATCGGCATAACTCCCGCTTGAATTGACCTTTGCTTGATAATATTGGGCGGTTAATGTAAATT
>JBKGZA010000031.1:0-22531 GCA_046545815.1 Bacteroidales bacterium | reverse complement strand
ATTTGCATCCAAAGAAAACCCATGAGATTAATCCGCTTTTTACCTCTGCTACTGCCTTTTTTATTCTCCTTTTGCTCCGGACCTCCGGAAGCGGATCAGGATATGACCGTTTTCCGTTATAACGAATCTAAGGGGATCGCTACACTTGATCCCGCCTTTGCAAAAAGTCAGACACTTATATGGCCGGTACATCAGCTTTTTAACGGGCTGGTCCAGATGGATTCAGCCCTCAATGTACAGCCTTGCATTGCCAAAAGCTGGGATATATCAGACGACGGAAAAACCTACACGTTTCATCTCAGGAATGACGTTTACTTCCATGATCACCATCTGTTTCCAGACGGTGAGGGTCGCAAGGTGAAAGCCTCCGATTTTGTCTACAGTCTGAAACGCACCTATGCTCCGGAGACAGCTTCGCCGGGTGCCTGGATATTCAACTATCTGGACAAAAAGAAAGGCCCCCAGGCTATCAATGACTCCATCCTTCAAATTCACCTGAAAAGACCATTTCCTGCATTTCTGGGGCTGCTTACCATGAAATACTGCTCTGTAGTTCCACGGGAAATCGTTGAACATTACGGCGATGAATTCGGCAGGCATCCGGTGGGAACGGGTCCTTTTCATTTCAAGATGTGGCGGGAAGGAGAAAAACTGATATTTCGAAAAAACCCCCACTATTTTGAAAAAGATGATCAGGGGAACCGCCTGCCTTATCTTGATGCGGTTTCCATAACCTTCATCAGCGACAAACAATCGGAATTTCTGGAATTCATCAAAGGAGATATGGACTTTTTGTCGGGGCTTAGTCCTGCCAATAAAAATGAGCTGCTCACCCGGACGGGACAATTAAACCCCAAGTATAAAGGGGAAATTAAAATGTACACACAGCCTTATCTGAATACTGAATACCTGGGTTTTCTGGTGGACGATTCCATGGAAACGGTACAAAACAGCCCCGCTTCCGATAAACTGGTAAGAAAAGCCATTAACTATGGTTTTGACAGAACAAAAATGATGAAATACCTTCGGAACAATATCGGCACACCGGCCAACAACGGATTTATCCCCAAAGGACTGCCCGCCTTCTCCAAAGACTCCATAAAGGGATACACTTACAACCCGGATAAAGCCCGAAGTCTTTTGAAAAAAGCAGGACATCCACAAGGAGAAGGGCTAAGCACCATCAAACTCACCACTACCGATGATTACAGAGATTTATGCGAATTCATTCAGCACCAGCTCTCGGATATTGGGATCAAGATCAATATAGAAGTCAGCACGGGCGCGACCTTCAGGGATATGGTAGCCAACTCAAAGTTGTTGTTTTTCAGAGGTTCCTGGATAGCCGATTATCCTGATGCGGAAAATTATATGGCCCTGTTCTACAGTGAAAATTTTAGTCCCGGCGGACCCAATTATACCCATTATGAAAACCCGGAGTATGATCGTTTGTATGAGAAAGCGCTAAACACAATGGATGCAAAAAAAAGGCAGCGGTATTACCGCCAGATGGATCGCATGATCATCGAAGACGCTCCTATTGTACCATTGTATTACGACCAGGTGGTGAGGTTTACCCGCACCAACATAAAGGGGCTGGGAAATAATCCAATGAATTTACTGGTATTAAAACATGTTAAAAAAGAAAAAAATGAGACCAGCCGCCAATGAAAAAACGTAAGGGGTGATGCTTCAATTCACCTCAATGGAGTGTGTATTATATTATCTTTTTAACATCCAAGGTTTTAAGAATGATTTCAACCATCTCATCAAACTCAAATTTTTTGGTATTAAAAATCAAATCATAATAGGTGTCATCCACTTCTTTGCCTGCAAGACTGTTTCTGAGTTCTGCACGTTTCTTATCAACTTCAAACGTGTACTCCCTGGCTTTTTTCTCACTCAGGTTAAAACGCTTCTTAATCACCTCCACTCTCCAATCAAAAGGAGCAATCAACCTTACATGGAGTGAACGTGGCAGGTCTTTTGTAATAACGGCACCACATCTGCCAAGGATCACACTATTCCCTTCCATGCCAATTGTATGAATTACCTTCTTAATGGTGTTTCTGATCCTTCGGTCACTTTTATAATATTTACTTGATAAGGCACCAAGAATCTCATCTATGGCACTTTTCTTTTCATATTTAAACACATACTCGATCTGAGAAGGGTGTAACTCAAGTTCTTTGGAGGATTCTTCCAGTATCTCCTTACTTACAACCCTCCAATTTCCCTTATTGTGATCCCCTTTCTTTTCCTGATTCAATCTTTGATTCAGCTTATCGGCCAGAAACTTCCCGGAGCATCCAAATTCCCTGGATATAGTAATCAAAGGACCCGGTTCTCCAAAATCTTTATCTTGTTTCTTGTCTCTGTACCTCTCTTCTAAATATTGCTGTAAAATATTCATAATTAATATATTTCAATATAAACACCATGTCCAATTTAATATTTTTTTCGCAATTCCACAATAGTTATATACCCGTAGTAAAAAAACCGAGCACTCTTCTACTTTGGGGAACCGAAAGAAGAAGCAGTAACAGCAGCAGAGGTAGAGGCGGTAATCACTGCCGAACAGACCTCTTTAATGGTAGCATGAATGAGCCTATTGGTTTCAAAGTCCCTTGTCAATGCTCTGATTCGTTTTTGGGCATACTTATATTCCTTTTTATGATAGAATAAGGCCCGTGAAAGCTTGGTGGCTTCCAGCAGACTGAAAAGCATAAGGCTATTGGGATCAATCTCCCTTTTTCCATGAATAATGTCCAACAGTAAGGCTCTTAACTCATCTTCCTGACTCGGATCAACTGTAGGATAAACGGTATAGGGTATGAAACCCAACATCCTGCGGTTTTCCCGCTTTAATATACCTCGTGCGATCAAATTGTTGATCAGATCATATTTCCGCTTTCTAAGCTTAGAAGCCAGTTTCTGGACCCAGCGCCTTACCAGTCAAAATCCAGCTTTTTATACCGAACTCAATATTTATATGGTCGTCTTTCCTGAAAAGTTTCGTTTAAGAATTTAGCACAAATAATTCTGACGCTATTACCTTAATTTGCCATAACCTGAGGCCCTGCCAATGGTCTTATAGCCGTAACGCTTTCTTATCGTGTCCATAGCCCGGTAGAGATTAACCACCTCAGTGGTGTCTTCAAACAGATTCAACTGTTGCGTGCCGCGGATAAGGCGGCTGAACTTCACACCCAGCAACCGAACCTGCATGCGCCGGGCATATAATTTTCTGAAAAGTTCCCTGGCGGTGTTTATCAACTCGTGATCAAACGCAGAATAGGAAATCCGTTTTTGCAAAGTATGGGTGTCATAATTCGAATATCTGATCTTCATCACAACACAGGAAGTCAGCTTTTTCTCCTGTCGCAGTTGAAAAGCCAGTTTTTCAACCATAGAGACCAGCAAAGCATTCATTGCCTGGATATCTGCAGTATCCCGATCAAAAGTGCGTTCCGTACCCACCGACTTTCTTTCGGAATAAGATTTCACAGGGGTATCATCAATTCCATTGGCTCGTTTCCAAAGCAACACCCCGTTTTTACCAAGCACATTTTCCAGCATTTCCACAGGCATGTTGCTCAGCGTTTTGATTCGGGTGATTCCCATCGACCGCAGAAGATGATACGTTTTATCCCCTATCATCGGAATTTTTTTGACAGAGAGCGGATACAAAAAGGGCTTAATGTATGCGGACGGTACATACAGTTGCCCGTTGGGTTTTGCTTCGCCTGTAGCAATTTTTGAAACGGTTTTATTCCGTGATAACCCAAAAGAAATGGGGAGGCCGGTATGTTTGACAATATTTTTTTTCAGCTCCCTGGTCCATTTCCAGGTGCCAAAAAATCGTTCCATACCTGTAAGATCGACATAATGTTCATCTATAGAAGCTTTTTCATATAAAGGGGCATTTTCTTCGATGATTTCGGTGACCATCTCCGAATAGCGGCTGTAAAGGTCCATATCACCGCGAATGATCACCGCATCTTCGCAAAGGTTCCTGGCCATGCGCATGGGCATCGCAGAATGAACTCCGAAGCTGCGGGCTTCATAGCTGCAGCTTGCCACAACACCGCGGTCCGAAAGTCCGCCAATAATCACAGGTTTACCCATCAGCTTGCTGTTTCGGAGTCTTTCAACCGACACAAAAAACGAATCCAGATCCAGATGAACTACATTCCGCTCCATTTTTTCTCTCTTTTTGGCTTTTCTTTCTGTTGGATACCTTCAGTCATTTCATTTGTTATTGTGAATAACTTGTTGTAATTTTGATTAGTTTTTAATCAAAATCACGACTATAAATTAATCATATCCCGGAAAAATTCAAAGGTTTTATTCCGATATTTAAAAAACACAAAGCACTGATTGTTATGAATTTCAGTAAAAACATCCGGTTGTTGAGAAAGCGCAGAAAGAGAACCCAGGATGACGTAGCACAAGCTTTAAACATCAAGCGTTCGACACTGAGCGGTTACGAAAACGAAGTGGCTCAGCCGGGAATAGAGGCATTAATCGCATTCTCGGAATATTTCAATGTAGCCGTGGATACCCTGATCAAGGTCGACTTGTCAGGGTTAACAGAAAAGCAACTTTCTCAACTGGAAAAGGGATACGATGTATATCTAAAGGGGAGTAACCTCAGGGTATTGACTACTACAGTAGACCGCGATGACAATGAAAACATTGAGCTGGTGAATGAAAGGGCAAAAGCCGGGTACCAAAGGGGGTTTGCCGATCCGGAATTCATCCGGGAACTTCCGACCTTCCAACTGCCATTTTTGCCTAAAGAGAAGAAATTCAGAACATTTCAGGTAAGCGGTGATTCTATGCTCCCTATACCTAATGGTTCGTGGATAACAGGCGAATTTATCCAGGATTGGCTTTCCGTTAACAATGGGGAAGCCTGCATCATCCTTACCCTAAATGAAGGAGTTGTTTTCAAAATTGTTGAAAACCGCCTGAAAGAAGAGAGAAAGCTCATTGTGCATTCTCTTAATCCCTCTTATGAGTCCTATGAAATTCCGGCGGAAGAAATCAAGGAAATATGGCAATTTCGGCATTTCATCAGTCACGAATTACCGGAGCCGGGAATTCCCAGCAGTCAGATCATACAACGCATAACCCGGTTACAGCAAGAAATAGCCAAGCTCAAAAAGCAGGAGTGAACACATCAATACTTGCTGAAATGATCTGTGAATCAATTGTTTTAGATGGTCTTAAGTTCTCCACCCCCAAATAAAGCAATACCTTTTATGATCAAAATGCCTTCCTCTTCTTTTTCCCTGCTTTCTACGACAGACCGTTTATCAGAAAAGCCTCCCAGGATAGCGGTGACCTCCACCTTCACGTTCCAATGATTTGGGACAATCAGCGTAGAGCCGCCAAAAAGTGTAAAAATATCGATGACATTTTCACCGGGTGCAAGCCGGGCATCCAACAGGTAAATCTGAGAACCGCCCAATATGGAGGTAATCTGCCCTCCTTTAAAAGCTTTTGAAGCGATCTTGCGCTCATTACCTCCCAGGATAGCCACCTCATCAATGAAATCCATCCCGGAACCGGATGTTTTGGGAGTGCCTCGTCTTCTGAAACTCCTCAATGACTTAAACAAAATCAGCAATCCGATACCAATAAATACAACCGGCCAGAAAATCTCCCTGAAAGAGTAAGGCAAACCGGTAACCCGGGGCAATAAAAAAATCGCACCAACAATCAACAGAATCCATCCTGTGGTATTGTTGGAGTTGCTGCTGATAAAAAGAATTCCCAGAACCATCAGGATCATCGGCCAACTAAACAGATCATCGGCAATATGCGGAGGAATAACATTCATGCTTCTGGCTATCAATGCAATTCCGATGAGCACCAATATTATTCCCAGAATGGCTCGGCCATGAAATTTTTTCTGTTCCATAAAATAAAAGATAGAAAAATTTTAAACAGGCTATAAAGATAGAATTTATTCTTCTATCATGCCAATTTCTTTTTTCAGAAAATCCACAGGCTCCGTCCCATCCAAACAAACTGAGCAGGCAGGTAATGAAGCACAGGGGAGTATTCACAATTGACGGGGACCTTCATTTATCCGAAGGTCTTCCTGAATTTTCATCCGGTTGGGCCTTTCGAAATAAAAAAATACCACCACCGCTACAACAAGAATAAGGATCATCACATCGCCCGAAAAGAAAAACACCAGCAGATTCAATGCGGAAATCACCATAAAAATAATTGACTTAATCCTGAAATACCGCATATAGTATGACAAACGCTCACTTAAAGGAGTTGTCGGGGAAAGCCTCCTTATTCGCTGTCTCAAATGGGATACCACAAATGGTACACTAAGCAGGAAAAGTACAATAACAACCGACTTGCCTACGAAAGCATATTTTTCTGACACTTCTGTACTTTCAGGAAAAGTAAATTTAAGTGCGACAATTATCAGCATTCCTGAAATGATGGAGAAAATGCTTTTCCTGTAAAGATTTTTTAATCTACTGACCTGATTGCTGAGTAGCTCGCTCATGGATACGTTGAATTAAATGGGCTCTACAGTCTTTTTTTGCAGCCAACCCTGACTTCCATCGGAAAGCTCAATTTCGTACCACTCACCCATATCATCCTCAATAAAAACTTTGGTACCTTCATGTATTACAAACAAATCCGTGCCGCTTTCAGCAGGTGAACTTTTAACATTGACTTTCGATTCAAATACGATGGCCTGCTCACTGTTTATCACCTCTTTCTTCTGCTGGGAGGCAAAAACAAAGGAGGCTACGGAAAGTGCCAGTACCAGAAAACCAATCCAAAATCCGGTTTTTTTCAGTCCCATCCTCTGACTGTAAAGATATGCGGAAAAAAAGACCAAAAATGCAAGGAACGAAACCATGCTGATCATCGCCCATAAATCGGAAGAAAACAGGTTTATCATTCGATTAATCCACTGATTGAGAAAAAAATCGGGTATATTCTCCACTTTATCGGTTATCTGGGTTCTTGCCAGTTCCAGGTTATGGTTGATATTCTCATTGCCAGGGTCCCGTAACAAAGCCTTTTCATAATTCAATATGGCCGGAGCCAGTTGATTTTTTCTATAATAAGCATTACCCAGATTATAATATATACCTGAAGCTTCATAACCCCGGTTTAAAATCCGCTTATAAAAATCTATGGCCTTATCGTATCTTCCTTCCGAGTAATGTTTATTTGCGGAATCTGCCAGGGAAACGATTTCCTGAGCCCCAAGCCCCGCAGCAAATATCAGATACACCGATACAATCAGAAACAACTTTTTTCTCATAATGATTCACCTGTCTTTTCAAGAATCCTATTATTTGAGTTTTTGCTGTAAGTGGCTGATTATTGAAATGGAATAATTATACAATTCATCCATCTTTTCCTCCCCGCCAGAGGGAGCATAGCGTGCAAACTCACAATCATCAATAAGCTTAATGAACTGCTCAATCAGATTTTCAGGAATCTGTTTTTCTGATAGAATTTCTCTGGCCTTGTCACGAGAGATATCTGCTACCACAATACCAAGCTTATCACTCAGGTAGCCCCACAATGCTCTCAGTGTTTCCTCATAAAACTTGTCCTCATCTCCGGCTTTCAAATGTTTATAGGCCCCCTTCAGTCGCTGCCGTGCAAATTTATTGGCCTTTCTGTTCTTCATTCTTGCCAAATCGGCATTTTCTTTAATCTTTTTTCTTCTAATAAAGAATAGCCCAAAAAAGATGGCAATACCACCGGCATAAACGGCATAAAATCTGGGAGAACCAAACAAAAATTCTCCTTTTTGCCTGAAATCAAAATCTTCGGTCTGAATATACCGTATATCGCTGCCGATTACATTCACCTCCTGTTGAGAATAGAATGATGATTGACCGGTAGTTGAGTCCCCTTCACCTTTAGCCACGTTCAAAGTCATCGGCTCGGTTTCAAGTGAGTCGTAACTTCCTGTACTGGGATTAAAATAAGCCATATTAATGGAGGGGATCCGATATTCTCCTGAATGGCGGGGAATAAGAAGATATTCTATGGTTTTGTTACCCTTGGCACCTGATTCCGAAACATCAATATTGTTGGAAATCTTTGGATCATAAACCTCGAGGTCTGAAGGGAAATTTATCTCCGGGGGATCGAGCACCTTCAGGTTACCGTTGCCTGAAATATCGATTTCCAATGTAACCCCTTCGTTGGTTTTTACCGAATGTGTATCCAGGGAAGCCTGCATCCGGTAGGAACCCACACCTCCGGTAAATCCGTCCGGTTTATCCGAGGGAAGTGACCTGACATTGATCTGAACCGGCTCGCTTTCAATTTGCATCCGCTCATTCTTGTATGAACCGAAAAAGTCATCAAAATGACTGCGCGACTCCCCGTCAACCTTTTTTTGCACTATACAATCCACCTCAAAAGGCTGAATGTTCAACTGTCCGCTTCTTTGCGGAAACAAGAGATACTTTTTCAAAACCCCTGTACCATAAATTTCACCGTTTACATTTTCCTTCTTTAACTGCCGCAAAGGAGGAGTTTCAATCTCTTCCCTGTAAAAACCCTGAAAATCGGGAAAATTCACATTTTCCAATCCCGATATATTTAATTTTGAATACAACTTAATGGTGACCACCAGAGGTTCTTCTCTGTAAACATCCTTTTTACTCACCAACATTTCAACAAACAGATCATCCCCTTTCGGTTTGGTTTCTTTGGTCTGATCGGTATTGCGTTGCTCATCATCCTGCTTGCTATTTTGTCCGTCAGAAGATCCATTATCGTCAATCACCTCAATCTCCACCGGATTGGATTCATAGGTTTCACCATCTGACTTTATCGTTGCCGGCGGAATGGTGAATTCTCCCGTCTCCTCGGCCTGAAGAATATAAGTGAATTTAAGCTGATAATTTCTGGTCATTTTCCCGTTTACAACGCTCACGTTTGTACTGGATGAAGTACTGGGGCCTGCAAGTACGTTAAAATCGCTAAGATCCGGTGAGCGAAAATCTTTCGCTTCGGTATTAATGGTATAGGTAAGGCGGAATTGCTGACCCGCTTTGACCACTTCGGGCGCTTCTGCGGTAAATTCTACCTCATCCGCAGATAACCGGGCCGCAACTAAAATTAATAAAAATAATATCAGATGTTTTTTCATCCTCTCCTGAATAATTTACCAGTTTTTGGCTGATTTGGCACTTTTAGACTCCGCCTTTTCTTTCTTCAGCTTTTTCTGGAGCTCTTTTTCGTCATTGTCCAGTGTCTGTAGCAATCGTCTGGCATCCTCTTTTGAAATTTGATCCTTCTTTGATTGCTCTGATTCGCGTTGATCCTGTTTCTGGTTTTGCTGTTGATTTTGCTGATTCTGGTTTTCTCTTTGCTGATCCTGATTGTCCTGATTGTCCTGATCCTGATTGTCCTGATTGTCCTGATCCTGATTGTCCTGATTGTTCTGATCCTGCTTTTTCTCTTGTTCTTTCTTTTTAAGCTTGTTCAAGGCATAAGTCAGATTATGCTTGGTTTGAATATCCTCCGGATTTAACTTCAGTGCATTTTTATAAGCTTCAACACTCTCCTTTAGCTGCCCGGCTTTCAAGAGTGCATTGCCAAGATTGTGATAGGCTTTGGTCAGCTTCTGATCTGACAAATCTCTGTTGACCAAGCTAGAAAATTTTTCGGCTGCCTCCTTATATTTCTCCTGTTTGTAAAGCGCATCACCTAAATTATATATTGCTTTGTATGAATTAGGTGATTTCTCTGCAGCTCTGCGGTAATTGATTTCTGACTGATTATAAACCTGGTCTTCAAAGTCATTGTTTCCCCTCCGTATATATTTCCGCTCCTTCTGAGCAAATGCCTGTAGAGATAACACGCACAATATCGAAATTATACAAACCTTCCTGACCATAATCATTTTCTTATTTTAAACAAGTTAAACTTCATCAATCGTTTATTTTTTCGCTCAAGAACCATTAAATCGGCAAAAAGGAATATTAACGCAAGACCAATCAGATATTGAAACCGATGCTGGTAATCGGTATACACTTTTGATTCAATCTCCTTCTGATTCATTTTCCTTATCTCTTCAAAGAGCTCATTCAAAGCGGTTCCTGAATTACTGGCCTGAATATAAGTTCCGTTGCCTTGTGCAGCAATTCGTTCTAAAGTTTTCTCATCGAGTTTACTGACTACCACATCTCCCTTTTCATCTTTCTGATAAACCGTTGCATCATCTTCCTCTCTCGATGGAACAGGCGCCCCACCCGAACTTCCCATACCAATCGTATGAATTTTGATGCCCTCATTATTGGCTTCTGTTGCAACTTTTATAGGGTCACCTTCATGATTCTCACCATCTGTGATAACAACCATAGCTTTATCCAACTCACTTTTCTCATCGAAAGAGCTTTCTGCCAACTCAATAGCTGACCCGATCGCCGTACCCTGCCTGGGAACTATATCCGGTGTAATGGACGACATATACATTTTCACCGCTGAATAGTCTGTAGTCAGGGGAACCTGTACGTAAGCATCCCCGGCAAAAACGATCAATCCAATCTTATCATTGCTCAATCGGTCCACCATTTGTGAAATTTCCCTCTTTGCCCTATCCAGACGGTTTGGCTCAATATCTTCTGCCAGCATGCTATTGGAGACATCAATCGCAATGATTATTTCCACCCCTTCCCGTTTCACTTTTTCAAGGCGTGAACCGAACTGAGGATCGGCAAGAGCAAAAATTACCGAAGTCATGGCAATAATTAAAAAAATGAATTTTATAACCGGGCGTAAATTAGAAACAAAAGGCATCAACTGGCTAATAATGCCCAAATCGCCAAATTTCTTCAGAGCACGTTTCCTCCAATACATACCAATCAAAAAAACAATGATCAGCAGGGGGATGACAATCAAACCATATAAAAACTCACTGTTTCCGAATCTAAACATACACGATCCCTGTTTATTATGGTATACTCTTTATTAGCGTTGACTTTGAAACAATTTCAATGAGTAGCAATATTCCTGCAATCAAGGCAAAACCTAAATATTCCTCGCTCCTTTCACTGTATTCTTTCACTTCAATCCTGGATTTTTCCATTTCATCAATCTGCTGATAAATGTTTTTGAGCTTTTGATTGTCAGTAGCTCTAAAATATTCTCCCTCGGTTTCTGCAGCAATCTGCCCAAGCACTTCTTCATCTATTTCCACCTTCATATCCTTATACCGCACACCGTATGGAGTATTAACAGGATAAGGCGCTTTTCCCTGACTTCCGACTCCTATGGTGTACACACGAATATCAAAAGACTTTGCAATTTCAGAAGCAGTAAACGGAGAAATGGAACCCATATTGTTCACCCCGTCGGTAAGTAGAATCACTACCTTACTCTCGGTATCACTATCTTTAAGTCTGTTCAGTGCTGTAGCCAGGCCCATTCCTATGGCCGTGCCATCTTCCACCATACCGCTCTCAATATCCTCAAAAAGATTGAGCAGTACATTATGGTCCGTAGTGAGCGGACACTGCGTAAAACTCTCCCCGCTAAACACCACAAGGCCTATGCGGTCATTGGACCTGTCTTGTATGAACTCCCGGGCAATTGATTTGGATGCTTCCAAACGGTTGGGATCAAAATCCCTGGCCAGCATACTGCTTGAAATATCCAATGCCATCACAATATCAATTCCTTCCGTAGTCTCATCTTTCCAGTTTTCGGTTGACTGGGGCCTGGCCAGGGCCATAATAAGTAAAGCCATGGCAATAATCCTGAATGCAAACAGCGCATGGCGCATGTAATATTTGAAGGATGAATTAGAAGTTTTGAATCCATTGATGCTCGAAATCTGCAGACTTGCTTCAGATGATTTATTTTTCCATATATACCATACCACTGCCGGAACAAGCAAAATCAATAAAAAAAGAAGTTCCGGATTGGCAAAAGTAATATCATGCATCATTGCTTATCTCCTTCTGTTTTATCATTCGTTTCGGAATTGTCTTCCGCTTCCCCTGAAGCTTTTTCCTCTTCTTGATCAGCAATGTATTTGGTTTTATCAACAAAATCATAGGCAAAATCAAGACACTTTTCATTTTCTGAAGGCGATGGCACCATTTTGGCAAATTTAACCAGATCGCTCAACCTCAATGTATCTTCCAGTCTCCCGTATAAATGGTCATCAGAAAAATCACTCTTCTGCAACGAATAAAGAATTTCATCTGTTGTACGTTCAAGCGTTTTTATACCATAACGCATCCATAAATAGGTTCTCAATATATCAGACAGCCGGGAATAGTATAATTTCACCTTATCCTGTTGCCAAAGCTTTTCCTTTTTAAGCTTATTTAGTTCACGATAGGCATAAACATGGGCAGGCTCCCTGGGCTTCCGGGAGGGAATCAGCGGCTCTTTCCTGCGGCGTTTTTTGATGATATAATATATCAACCAACCAATCAGTATTAAACCAACAAGGATAACAATATAAGGCAATACCTCCATAAAAGTAACCGGTGCCCTGAATGGGGCCTTGATATCAAAGATGTTTTGAGTGGTATCCACCTTTACAGCCTGAACATCCACAGATAAGGGAGTCGTTTTAATATTTCCCTGCCGGCCATCATATGTATAGGGAAATTTGAACGAAGGTAGGTCAACCTGGCCGGTATCGAAGCTGGTTACCAGAAAACGCTGGTTAACTTCAATACTGTTGCCTTCCAGGGTTACCGTATCTCTGGCCAAAGATTCCAGCACCTCCATCCCCGGAGAAACCTCTTTTTCAATATCTGGAAAAGAAACACTGGCCTCTTGTGGCTGGGTAATGTTAATATCCAGATAAATCTGATCCCCTATCAGTATTCGGTTGGTATCCAGTTTGGCTTCGGCCTCTAATGGCTGGGCAAAAGAGATCCCGCCTGGAATCATCAGCAAAAAAATAATAAAAACAATCAACCTGTTCCACTGCCTGCTCAATATATAACGCATTATTTCTCCTGTTATCTTCCTTTAAACAAACTAATGAGTGGTTTAACATAATCCTCATCCGTAGCAATGGAGGTATAATCCACTCCTGCCTGAGAAAATGTTGATTTTATGTTTTGAGAAGTGGTATTCCACCAATCGTGAAAAGCCTTTCTGACTTTTTTGCTGGATGAATCCACCCATACATATTCACCGGTTTCAGCATCTCTCATTTTTATCAGACCAACAGAAGGAAGCTCAGTCTCTCTCCTGTCGTAGATATGTAAACCAATTACATCATGCTTGTTATTTGCAATCTTCAATGATTCCTCATAATTCATCCGGTAGGTTTCCGTATCCTGATCATAAAAGTCAGATATAATGAATGCTGTACATCTTTTTTTTATGGCATTCGTGAGATATTTCAAAGACTCAGAGATATTGGTCATACTGCTTTTCGGGGTAAACTCAATCAGCTCCCTGATGATTCTCAATATATGCTTCCTTCCTTTCTTAGGAGGAATAAACTTCTCAATTCCATCACTGAACAAGATCACTCCAATCTTATCATTGTTCTGAATGGCAGAAAAAGAAAGGACAGCACTAATTTCTGTAATGAGATTCTTTTTTAGCCGGGCATGAGAACCAAACACCCTGGAATTGCTTACATCTACAAGAAGCATCACGGTAAGCTCCCGTTCTTCTTCATAAATTTTAACATATGGGTGATTAAAGCGGGCCGTTACATTCCAGTCGATGCTCCTTATATCATCACCGTATTGATATTCTCTGACCTCACTGAACGACATCCCCCTTCCCTTAAAAGCGCTATGATATTCACCTGCAAATATATTCCGTGAGAGTCCTCTTGTTTTAATCTCAATCTTCCGGACGCGCTTAAGCAGTTCTGTTGTTTCCAAAATATCTCTATTTTTTAATACGGGAAGTTTTCAACGTAAAAAACCATTCCCGCTTTTCCATTTCGATTAAACAATCGTATTCTTCATCAGACGTATAATCTATCCAGCTTTGATTTTTCTGATATTGATAATTGTTATTTAAGCTGTCCACTATATTTTTCATCAAAGAATAATCACACATCAGCTTGACATAATCACAAACCCCTTTATTAAAAATGAACAGCATAGTTTTTGTATCAGCCTCGTTTTCAAACTTCAAATAATGATAATCTTCTGTATCGACTTCTCTGGTGAAGGAAAATTCCTTTTTGGTTTTTTGCATTAAAGTTTTAACCTCCTCCTTCGTCTTTCCTATAAAATTAAAATTCTGAGCACATACAATTGATTGAAAAACAAATAAACTCAGCACACATATCAGAAAAATCTTCTTCATAGCTTGCTGGTATTAAGCCATGGGTGATATTAAGGCACCTCAATGGTATTCAGTATTTCCATAATAATATCCTCACTGGTCACATTTTCCGCTTCGGCTTCATAGCTCAAACCGATTCTGTGCCGCAGCACATCCTGACACACTGCCCTTACATCTTCAGGTATGACATAGCCTCTTCTTTTAATAAAAGCATAGGCCTTGGAAGCAATGGCAATGTTGATACTGGCTCTTGGTGAGGCACCATAACTGATCATCATACTGTATTTTTCAAGCCCATAGTTCTCAGGTAATCTTGTAGCAAAGACTATATCCAGTATATACTTTTCAATCTTTTCATCAATGTAAACATCTTTCACCACCTGCCGGGCCCTTATGATGTCATCGGGACTGACAACTTTACTGGCCGCAGGAAACTGTTTGGATAAATTTTGCCTGACGATCAGTTTTTCTTCCTCCAATTCAGGATAGGTAACGACAACCTTCAGCATGAATCGGTCCACCTGGGCTTCAGGCAAAGGATACGTTCCCTCCTGCTCAATGGGGTTTTGAGTGGCCATCACCAAAAATGGTTCATTGAGTTTGAAGGACTCCTCTCCCAGGGTAATCTGACGTTCTTGCATAGCCTCCAGTAAAGCGCTCTGAACTTTAGCGGGTGAACGGTTAATTTCGTCAGCAAGTACAAAATTGGTGAATATGGGGCCCTTTTTCACCATAAATTTTTCTTTCTGCTGGCTGTAAATCATGGTCCCCACCAAATCGGCCGGTAACAAATCCGGGGTAAACTGGATCCTGTTGAATTTGGCATCGATCACACCTGATAAGGTGCTAATGGCCAATGTTTTTGCAAGACCAGGAACTCCTTCCAGTAAGATATGCCCGTCTGAAAGTAAACCCACAAGAAGACTTTCCAAAAGATGCTTCTGACCCACAATTACCTTATTCATTTCCATATTGATCATATCCACAAAAGAACTCTCATTGCGGATACGTTCATTTAACTCTCTTACATTTACCGTTTGATCCATATATAAATTTTTGCCAAATTAAAAATTTTTAATTCAGAAATGAAAGCATTTCTGTGTCTCAATATTAGAGTTTTATTTTGTTAATAAAAGTTAAAGTAAATTAATGTTTACTAAGGTATGGCTCAATTCCTGAGTGCTCCAAGCCTCATTCAACGCTATATTTTATTAGTTTTGCTTAAAATTAAAGATAGTGGCAAAAAGATACTTTATCCATCTCGCATTCAAAGGCACAAAATATCATGGCTGGCAATTACAGTCCAATGCCCCTACCATTCAGGAAACACTAAACAAAGCATTAAGCACCATCCTTCAGGAAAAAATCAATTTAACCGGAGCAGGCAGAACGGATACAGGCGTTCATGCTTCCTGTTTCTATGCGCATTTTGACCTTTATTCAACTGAAATATCCGACATACAGAACACCATATTCCGTGTGAACCGTTTCCTGCCCGATGACATAGCGATTTACAATATTTTTCCCGTAAAAAATAATTCTCATGCCAGGTACGATGCCCTTTCCCGTACTTATCAATATCAGATTACAAAAATCAAGGACCCCTTCAGAAGGGAATTTGCGTATTATTGTTTTTGGAACCTGGATGTAGAAAAAATGAATAAAGCCTCCAAAATCCTTTTTAACTACAAGGATTTCACCAGTTTCAGTAAAAGCAAAACCCAGGTAAAAACAAATTTTTGTGAGATTTATCATGCAGAATGGACAGAGGAGAAACATTTGCTCATCTTTACCGTAAAAGCAAACAGATTTTTAAGAAATATGGTTAGAGCTATAGTTGGTACCATGCTTGAAATAGGTCAGGAAAAGATAGAACCTGAAAGCCTCAGGAATATTGTTGAAAGTAAAAACCGTTCCCTTGCAGGCTATTCGGTGCCGCCTAACGGACTTTTTCTCACAGATGTGGAATATCCGGATGAGGTGTTTTATTAAACCTGAACATGGACTGAATGGGTAGCCAAATTGAAAAATTACAAACTAATAGAGAGTGAGACTTTTATCAAAAAATAGCCATCATGAAGATTAGATTTTCCATTGCTGTCAAACTGATATTGGGTATTGGAGCAATCATCGTAGCCATTCTTATCAACAGCTATATTATCAACAATTCGCTTGAGAAAAGCCGCAAGATCAATCAAAAGATCACCGAACTTTACGTACCTTCCGCTTCTCATCTAAACGAACTGCACAATCTGGTAAATCAGTCCAAATCACTTATAAAAAGCTGGGTGTTTATAGACAAAAAAGAAAACACGCCCGATAAAAAGCAGCTGAAGCGCCTGCACAATGTAGAGCTGGACCAGCTCCACGAAGAGATCACACAACTTTCTGAAGACTGGGAGGAACAGGAACGGGAAAACTACCAGGAGATATATTCAAGCATTAAGGACACTTTGTTTACCAGACATAAGGATATCATGCACAAACTCGACAGTTTTGAAAGCTACAATGATCCCATGCTGCTGTTCGAAATCACGCCGGAGGTTGAATATGACGGGGAGATCATCGTAATGACTGACGAAATTCTGGATGAGATCAGCACTCTAAGAAACACCATGCAGACCAAGGTAAATAGCTCAAGAACCCAGATGACATCAATTTTTAATAAATTCGAAAGCTCCATCGTTATACTTGGAATTTCTCTGGTGGTTATCTCCATCATAATCGCCTTGATTTTGACCCGTACTACAGTTGCGCCTATCAAGAAAGTTAAAAATATACTTTATTCCATGTGTAACGGGATACTTCCCAAAGAAAAACTTAAAGTAAGAAATGATGAAATCGGAGACTTGTCCGCTGCCCTCAACGACTTGATAGATAGCTTCAGAAAATTTACCAATTTTGCCAAAGAGATCGGTAAGGGCAACTATGATGTTGGCTTCAAGCCGCTAAGTGAGAAAGATGATCTGGGCAATGCCCTTCTGGAAATGAGAAACAACCTCAAAAAAGCGTCCGCAGAAGATGAAAAGCGCAAAAAAGAAGATGAGCAAAGGAACTGGGCTTCCCAGGGCATTGCAAAATTCTCCGAGATATTAAGGAAAAACAACAACAACCTTGAAGAACTCTCCTATCAAGTCATCAAAAACCTGGTCAAATATACCGGCACAAACCAGGGTGGTTTGTTCATCATAAATGATGAGGATGAAAACAACCAATATATTGAGCTTCAAGCTGCTTATGCATATAACCGCAGAAAATATCTGGAAAAAAAGATCGATATGGGTGAGGGACTGATTGGCAGAGTTATTCAGGAAGGTGAAACCATCTATATGACGGATATACCCGATAATTACATCAACATCACGAGTGGTTTGGGCGATGCCAACCCAAAAAGCCTCCTTATTGTGCCTTTAAAATCCAATGACGAGATCCATGGGGCTATTGAAATAGCATCATTCTTTGAATTGGAGAAATACAAGATTGAATTCATAGAACGCGTGGGCGAAAATATTGCTTCAACCTTATCTGCAGTAAAGATTAATATAAGAACCAATGAATTGCTTGAAAAATCTCAGCAACAGGCTGAAGAGATGAAATCCCAGGAGGAAGAAATGCGGCAAAACATGGAAGAACTCAAAGCTACACAGGAAGAATCAGCAAGGAGAGAAAAAGAGCTGCAGGAAAAACTGGAGGATTGTCAGAGCAGACTGAATAAATATGTTCAGAGAGAAGAATCGGAGCAGAATAACCGGCAGTAGGGGCCCGTTCTCTTTCAATAGATTTCTATCAGTTCGAAAGGCATTTTCAGAAGAGATTGATAATGTTTTCCCAATTCATATACCGCTTCATCATCCTCTTCATAATACCAGTTCACTTTTGAATAATGCCCGTTTTGATGCTTCTCTTCAAGAATATGGAAAAATTCGAGGATGAACTTTGAAGAACCACTGTTGATGTATTCAAGTTGAATATGCACCACAGTTTCTTTCATTGGATTCTTAAAATAATCGAATAGCCATTCAAAAATATTGCTAAAAAAGTCTTCCGGATTTTCGGGGATGGCTCTGCCGTTAATTTTTAACACACCGGAGTGGGCGTCAAAATAAACACCTGGTGTCTTAATGGTTTCTGCTATGTTTAAATTCTCCATACTTCAAACAAAGATAATAATTTTTTTTATTCCTGATACAAGAATTCAAACGGTTCAACTTTTCGCCGTTTTGACGCTGTAGCCCACACACATCCTTCATTTGGCCCTCAAACAGCAAACCAAAAAAACACTGAAATTCACCAGTGCCCGGTAAAACGGTATTCTATAAAAATTCAAAAAATCTTATCGACGAAAAAACACTCTATCAACATATTAACATATATTTTATTCATGGTTGAATACCGGCTATTGCTGTTAAAATTTGTATTTTATAAATTTACATAATGTTTTTAATTTTATCCAAATTATTCATCAAATTCTAAATCAAATTCTAAATTATGTTTGAACCGAGAACAATTTATGCAAAGATTGCCTTTGATGCAATCCTATTGTATATGAAAACAGGCAAGAAAATATTCAAAGATGAATCGGAGATCCCTACAGCCTTAAAGCTGAAATTGCCTTGTTTTGTTTCAATTTATTCCAATGGAGATTTAAGGGGAAGAAAAGGCTCTGTAGAACCTAAGCATAACTCGCTCTATAATGAAATAATAGAAAATGCCGTTTCTTCCGTAGAAGAAACCAATAAAACAGATCCTCTCAAAGAAGAAGAACTGGATAATATCACACTTACTGTTGACGTTCTTTCAAACCCTAAACCGGTAGAAAACAAATCGTTTTTAAAACCGGGAAAACATGGCATTATCATAGAGGACGACGGAGGAAAAAAGGCATTTGTGTTACCTGAGACTGATGGTATTGAAACAGTGGAGCAACAAATGCAAGCTGCGAGGAAAAAAGCAGGTATTGACGAAAAAGTGCCTGAGAATGAACTTAAATTATTGAATTTTACAGTAACCAAATATCAATAAACAGTTTTAATCTATGAAACAAGCGCTGGCTATAACAATAAAAGGCAGAGTTCAGGGAGTGGGTTTCAGATTCAGTACAGTTCGTGAGGCAGAAAGACTGGGAATCACAGGTTTTGTAGAGAACCGTATGAATGGAACGGTCTATATTGAAGCCGAGGGAGAACCTGAGGCCCTGAATAAACTGGTAAATTGGTGCTGGAAAGGACCTGCCACGGCAGGTGTTGAAAATGTAATCACACAAGAGATACCCGTGCAAAACTTTAAACGTTTTAGGGTAAAATAATGGAGCATCTATGAGAGAGGCTTTATATTATAAAAAATTAGACACCAAAACGGTTCAATGCATCCTTTGTCCACATAACTGTAAGATCAAAGATCAAAAAAGAGGAATTTGCGGGGTCAGAAAGAACGCAGGCAGTACCCTGTATTCTGAAAACTACGGATTAGTAACAGGCCTGGGCTTTGATCCCATAGAAAAAAAACCCCTTTACCATTATCACCCGGGAACAAATATATTGTCTCTTGGAAGCATAGGCTGTAATTTGAAATGCTTCTTCTGTCAGAACTGGGAAATATCTCAGGCAACTCCTGATGATATCTCCCGTAAACACCTCCATGAGGTGAAAGATATTGTTAACCTGGCCATCGGAAGAGAAGACAATCTCGGAATTGCTTACACGTATAATGAACCGGTGATCTTCTATGAGTTTATGCTGGACGTAGCCAAAAAAATTAAGGAAAAAGGCCTGAAAAATGTCGTTGTTACCAACGGGTTTATTAACCCTGAGCCCCTGGATGAACTAATGGATTACATCGATGCATTCAGCATTGACCTGAAAGGATTCACAAATGAATTCTACAGAAAATATACCAAATCTTCATTTGATCCCATTAAAGAAACACTCAAACGAATAAGAAACAATGGCAACTTTTTGGAAGTCATTAACCTGATCATACCTGCTTTAAATGATGATGCGGGTGAATTTGAAGAGATGCTTAAATGGATGAGAGACCATCTGGGAGAAAATACCGTATTGCATATTTCCAGATATTTCCCCAGCTACAAATCAACCATTGAACCCACTCCGCCCGCTAAACTGAAAGAGTTTTATGATATGGCTTCCGAATATCTGAATTATGTATACGTAGGAAATATAATGCTTGAAGAAGGCCGCAACACTTATTGTCATCGCTGCGGAGCTCTTCTCGTAAAAAGGGAAGGATTCTCCACAAGGATACCAGGCCTTGATGAAGAAGGGAAATGCATTCACTGCGGAAATAAAGTGTTCATCAGATAAAAACCAAGTGATATGAATGTAAGAAAAGCAACGGTCGCAGGTCAATTTTATCCCGGTAATAAGAAGGAGCTCGATGAATTGCTGGAGATGGTGTATAACAAAGAAAAAGACAACATAGACACTGACCTGGCAAAGAAAAAAATCATCGGTGGTATTGCTCCGCATGCAGGATATATGTTTTCTGCCTACCAGGCAGTCCATCTTTTTGACAGTTTAAAGCACCATACCACGCAGTTTGACACGTTTTTTATCATCAACCCAAACCATACCGGAATGGGCAACGAAATGGCTTTCGACAGCAACGATTATTGGGAGACTCCTTACGGCAATGTAGAAGTAGATAAAGATTTCATCCAAAAACTGAACATCCCCGTATCTGACCTGGAAGAAAAAAAAGAACATTCGGGTGAGGTGATGGTGCCCATGCTGAGATATTTCCTAAATTATGATTTCAAAATTGCACCGGTCACCATGACACTCCAAAATTACAGAAATGCAGCAAACCTGGCGAATCAAATATTCAAAGCCAGAAAGGAATTGGATAAGCAAATTTTTATCATAGCTTCCTCAGATTTTTCCCATTTTGTCACCCCCAAAAAGGGAGAACAACAAGACCAGTATGTATTGGATAAAATAATGGAGTTTGACTGTGAAGGAATAGAAAAGGTGGTATCAGAAAAACAGATATCAGTTTGCGGATATGGGCCCATTATGGCTGTCACGGAATATGCCCGGCTCATATCTGATAACCCGAAAACCAAAATCCTTCGCAAAGGAAATTCAGGAGATATAATTACTTCCAATGAAGTGGTAGATTACGTTTCCATGTTGTTTTATGAAGAATAAGAATTTAGGGCTGCATCACAAAAATAAAGCGTATTAGTGCTATGATATGAATTTTAAAACTTCCGGAAAATTTTTCTGATGCTTCAGAATATAACAAACTGGTTTGAGGCTCATCTACAGCCTTGTATCTATAAGCAGATTATTGGGACGGAATGTCCGGGGTGTGGTTTTCAGAGAGCACTCATTGCTCTGCTTAGAGGAGATTTGTGGAAAAGCATCCAATTGTTTCCGGCCCTGATACCAATGCTGTTTTTATTCGTTTTTCTTGCGTTGCATCTGGTGTTTAACTTCAGTAAAGGAGCAACGGTGCTGAAATATGTTTTTATAGGAGATATAGGCATCATCATTATAGATTATATCATTCGTTTTACCCATTAAAAATTTACAATTATGGAAAATACAAACACAGGGCCAACAGGCGGAGCCGGTCATTTTGAAGGAAACAAGCAGATATTACCCAACTCCACCGCCGTACTCATATTGGGAATCGTGTCCATCGTAGGCGTACTTTGCACCCAGGGTATAATGGGTATAATACTGGGCATTATCGGACTGGTATTATCAGGAACACCCATGAGGATGGTCAGGGAAAATCCTGAGGCTTATACGGAAGCTTCTATTAAAAACCTTAAGGCAGGAAGGATTTGCTCCATAATAGGGGTCAGCCTGGGAGGAGCATTTTTCCTGCTGGTGATCACGCTGATCCTTTTTGGATTGGCAGGAGGATTCTTTGCCCTTCTCCCGTTCCTTGAAAATATTACTTTTCCTGAAATGATCAGTCTGATGCCCCTCCTATAACGAAGGGGATCTGTTCTCAGTTGGATTATTTCATTATTCGTAACGTAAAAAAGGGACGGAAATGCCCCTTTTTATTCAGGTATTGTGGAAAATCTTCCTTTAATCAGAGAAAATATCCGAAAACAGCATAATAACAAGGAATCTACGGGTTGACTTTAACATAAGAACAGTTAAAACGGTTTTATGGATCTGGAAAAAAGAAAAAAAGCTTTTATCAATCTGGGCGAAATCTTGAGTAGATTTACCTCTGAATCAAAGAAGGGTGTAAC
>JBKGZA010000030.1:0-22732 GCA_046545815.1 Bacteroidales bacterium | reverse complement strand
GCTCTTCAACGATATAATCGGTGTTGTTGTCGTGGCCTCCCCAATCTATCTGAGAGGCTTCCACCATCAGGAAGAAGCCCTCCTGGTTATTGTCCAGTATATCCAGGGCCGTTTGGGTAGCTTCGGGCAGCATGTCGCCTCTGCCTTCGGAGTATCTCGGATTGTGGCCTTCGGCAGTGAATCCTGCCAGTTTGCCCTCTCTAACCTTATTAATTTCATCCATTTCGGTCAACACTTGATAATCATCGCTTTTAAGCGCCTGAATCAAATCCCTTCCGTCTTCGCGGTCGTCAAAACTTTCCTTTCCTCCGCCAATAAACACATCAATGTCGGTTTCCAGAAAATCCGCCGCAAGATCCTCATAATTGTTTCTGTCCTTATTATGTGTAATAAAGGCAGCTGGGGTTGCATGGACAATACTGCTTGTGCTGGCCAAGCCAGTTGACAAACCGTGCTTTTCAGCCAGTTCCAGGATGGTGGTCAACTCCTCTCCTGATGGAGTAACCGCAATATGGCCATTATTGGTTTTTTTGCCTGTCGCTATAGCAGTGCCACTGGCACCGGAATCGGTAATATAGCTGTCTTTCGAATGGGTTTTCTGGAACCCAATATTCTGAAACTGCTCAAAAACAAGGGGTTCTTTGCTTACCGTCATTCCTGCATAAATCTGGCTAACGCCCATCCCGTCGCCGATCATTAAAACAATGTTTTTGGGTTTGGAAACTGAGTGTTCCTCTTTGGTGGTTTGTTCAGGTGCTTTACCATTCTGAAGGGAGGAAAAAACAACTGCCAGAGAAATCATGAAAACCGTGACTAAAATAAATCGTTTCATATAGCTTATCTTTTAACTGAGTTATTCTGATGAATTAGCAATAACAAAATTGACAAACGTCAAAGATAAAAAGAATATGAAACTGACTGTGTAAATAGAATATTAATTTTATGAAAAGTGCATGTAAATATTCTTTCTGTGAGCAATTGCTGAGAAAATTAACAAATTGTTTTTAAAACAGATCCACGGAAATATTCTGGACAAAGGCGGTATAAGTCGTCTCATCGCCTACATGGGCCATAGATAATAAAATGATAACAGGTATTTCCTCTCCGTTGGTATTGGATATGTTCACCTCTTTTCTTTCCCCTACGATCTTCTCTTTTTCCGGGTCTAGCAAGCGGTCGATAAAATCGTCCTTATTGCTTCCGTTTGGAAACAATTTATTGAGATTCTTTCCCAGTATCATGGTTTTTTCTATCTGCCACAGCTCTTCAGCGGCTTTGTTGAAAAATTTAACAGTTCCCTCCTGATCAATGGTAAAGATGGCATCGGAAGCACCCTCCAGAGTTCTTTCATTACGGAGCTTCTCTTTCTCCATATCCTTAAAGCGCTGTTTTACCTCTTCCCTGGCCTCCTCCAGTTTTTTGGTCAGATCAGACTGGGCCTGTTTCAGTTTCTTTTCCTGTTCCTTCAGCAATTCTGCCTGCCGGGCCGTTTCCATCTCCATCTTGCGACTCTTGGTAATGTCATGTCCTACATATATTACCTTGGATATGGCGCCATAAATATCTTTAACCGGAGAAAGGGTCACCTGCAGCCAAACCTCTTTTCCATTCTTTGTCTGATGTCTCATCTGGCCCTCATAAATCTCACCCTGAGACACCTTCTCCCATTTCTCTTTAAGGTCGTTCAGATCTGCCCGAGGGACGAAATCGAAAATGGTGCTGTTACTAAGCTCACTTTCGGAATATTCCATAAGGTTATTGAAATTGTTATTGACCTCCAGTACATCTCCTGAAGGCAGGAGTTCAACTTTCTGACTTGCCTGATTAAGGGCCTGAATCTGACCTTCATAATCAAGACTTTGTTTTTTCTGAGCGGTGGTATCGAGGCCCAGATACAAAATCTTTTCAACGCTTCCGTCATCCCGTCTCATGCAGGTATAAGTGGACATGGTCCAAAGGTCTTTTCCCTGCTTGGTAACATGTTTCATGTAATCCTCGAAATGCCTCCCTCCTTGTGCCAGGCTGTCCCAAAGCTCATCAAACCACGACCGGTCTTTCTCATCAATAAACTCGGAAATGTGCTTGCCTTCCACTTCTTTAGCCGAATCATAACCCAGTTTATTGATGAATTTGGTGTTGGCATACAGCAAATATCCACTGGGATCATATTCTGCGTGAATCATGGTATGGCTCACGGCATTGGAAAATATAACAAACCGTTCGCTTTGGCGGGCTGCTTCTTCCTGTGTTGCTTTGAGCTCTTCCATATTCTGGCGCATTTCTTCTTCCTTAGAAGCGAGCTCTTCAGCCTGTTGCCGCGATTCTTCCAGAAGACGGGAAGTTTTTGAATTGATCTTCACGCTGGAGATGGTAGAAGCTACACTCTCTCCCACCTTTTCGACAAAATCAATCACATATTGTTCTATTCCGCGGAAGGAAGCCAGTTCAATGGCTCCATGCACCTGTTGATTTACGATCAACGGTACGATGAGAACCGCATCGGGGGTAGAATGACCAAGTCCCGAAGTAATATTGACGTATTCCTGAGGCACTTCAGTGATGTAGGTGATTTCCTCCTCCATTACAGTCGTACCCAGCAAACCTTCACCCATTTCCACCCGCTTATCGGGAAATTTCCTCCTGTCATAAGCATAACAGGCCTTCATCTCCAGATGTTTATCATTATCTTCTTCCCCCTCTATTATAAAAAGGGCGCCCTGGACGGCACCGGTATATTTAACCAGATTACTGATAACCTGGTACGACAATTCCTCCAAATCATCTGTTTCCTGGCGGAGGATCTCTCCAAATTTAGCCAGTCCTTCGGAGGTCCAGTGACGTTGCTTGTCTTCTTCTCTCCGCTTCTTCTCTTCTTCCTGGTTTTTCTTCAGTTCGTCACGCAGCGACATTACTGCTTTGCCCAGCAAATCCTCCCCGTCCTGTAACTCATATTCCGCATCCGTCTTGCCTTTTCTGAGCTGTTCGACAAAGTTGTACAACCTGTAGATTTTGTTGTGTTCCTTTTCGATTGATTGCTGGAGCTTGCGGGAGGTATCAGCGTATCTTCTGCCAAGCAGATAAGCATATAAGGCCAGAACCACCGGCGACAAATCGAGTATGATGTAAACCGGATTCCGGCTGTGTAAGTCTCCTATCTGCTCAAAAGTGAGATCCAGGATGATAAAATCAAGCAAAATAACCAGCAGAATGGTAGCTATACCAATAACAAAACCCCCTACGGTATATTTTAAGACTATCTGTTTATCGCTTTGTGGCGCCATTTGGTAAATTTATTAACTTTTTCGCACTAAACATATTGATATTTTAACAGAAGGCCATTGTATGAACCTTTATCTTACTATACTTTCCAACGAAAAAGGAGGCATAAGGGTTTCATTTTCTCTCTTTCTTAGCTTGTCCCATATCACCGGGCTGTTTCGATTGTATTCCTGGCTTTTTAGTCCGCCAAGCATGGTATGATATAAGAAAAACAGCCATAATATGGGTTCAATATTCAAAGCTTACCTTTGTCACCAATGTTTGAAACTTATGGCAATATATTTTGACATATCCTGCAGGGGAAGAATTTTATCTACAGCATTTATTTCCACAGCCTCTTTGGGCATGCCATAAACCACACTGGATTTTTCATCCTGGGCGATGGTTTTGGCACCAGCCTGCTTCATCTCGAGCAAACCTGCAGCACCATCCCTCCCCATACCGGTAAGAATGATACCCACTGCATTTCTGCCGGCATACCGGGCCACGGATCGGAAGAGGACATCCACAGAAGGACGGTGCCGGTTCACCATCGGACCTTCTTTGACTTCAACATAATACCGGGCACCACTTCTTTTCAGCAAAGTATGGTAATTCCCCGGGGCGATCAACACATGTCCCCTGATCACCGAATCTCCGTTTGATGCTTCTTTAACGGTTACTCGGCAGGTATCATCCAGTCGCTCGGCAAATGAACGGGTAAATTGTTCAGGCATATGCTGTACAATAATAATACCCGGACTGTCGACAGGAAGGTGCTCAAGAAACCTGGCTATGGCTTCTGTGCCGCCGGTTGAAGCTCCCACTGCCACCACGACCTCTGTTGTTTCAACCATACTTCTGGAAGAATTTTTGGGCAAAAC
Organism: Bacteroidales bacterium; assembly: GCA_046545815.1. Taxonomy (GTDB): domain Bacteria; phylum Bacteroidota; class Bacteroidia; order Bacteroidales; family UBA12077; genus JAGXLC01. Next base: position 18,590 of record JBKGZA010000030.1, on the reverse strand, counting down.
AGCATCGGCAGTGTATTTGGGTTCCACGTGGATACTGGGAACAGGCACATTTCTTCTTTTCCTTTTAGAAACAGCAGCAGCCTTAATGGCATCACAAATTCTGATCTTTGATTCACGGATGAACCTTTTGGAATCCATACGGGGTTTTGTAATGATCTCAACTGCACCATATTCCAATGCTTCAATGGCACTCCGTGTGCCTTTCTCGGTAAGGCTGGAGATAATCACCACAGGCATGGGATGCTGGGTCATGATCTTCTTTAGAAAGGTAAGGCCGTCCATACGCGGCATTTCAATATCCAGTGTAATGACATCCGGAATTTCCTTTTTAATTTTGTTGGCAGCCAGGTAAGGATCCGCCGCTGTTCCCATCACTTCCAGCTCAGGGTCCGAATTGATGATCGATTCAAGCGTCTGCCTGACTACTGCTGAATCATCCACAACAAGTATCCGGATTTTATTTTTCATAACTACCGTATCAAGCCTATAGCAATTGAATTATCAGATAAATACATTCAAAGCGGTGCATCAAAGCAAGCGAAACACTTTAAGTTTCACTTAAAATTGATTGTCTTATTAAAATTTAGAATTATCAAGATCCTGTCTCCTTACATAGCGCTGTTTGACCTGGCCGGTAAAGGTATTAAAAATTAACTTTCTCCCAAACTTGCCACCCGTACTTGAACCAATCACAGGGATGCCATATTCACTCAGCATATCATACGCCATTTTGATGTTGCGTTTTCCGATGTAAAAATAGGCATCCTGAATGTCGATCACCTCACCTCCGCCAAATACTTTGGCCTTTAAGTCATATTGTTTGCTGCCGTGGCTCTTCATCTTTTCCACCAGCTTTTCCACTGCAATATTGCCGTACTTGGGCGAAGCCAAACCTTCCCCGTTCCATAAAGGAAGCATGTAATGCGCCATCCCACCCATTCGGTTCACAGGGTCAAACAAACAAATCGCCACACAGGAACCAAGAATGGTATTGATCAGGTAGGGTTTTCTGGATGCAAACAAGGCCGCAGGATATAAAAAATGCGTATTAGTAGGATTCATGGGCAACAATCATTAAAATACTTCATCATCTCCTTCCTGAATAAAATCCTCTTTGCCAAAAAACGTTTCGTTGTCATCAAAGGCAAAACCACTGATATTGTTCTGCATTTCCGGGATGGATATGGTGAATTCGGAACCTTTTCCCTTTTCTGTTTGAATGTCTATATCTCCATTCAAAAGATCAATCAAAGCTTTATTAATGGAAAGTCCCAGGCCGTGCCCCCTGTAAACGGAATTGATGCCCGAATCAAGCTGCTTGAACCGATCAAAAATGATCTCCTGATTCTTTTCAGAGATGCCGGTTCCAAAATCCTTCACCGATATAAAAAGCTTTCCGTCGGAATCCCACACCTTTAATACAATATTGCTGTTCTCATAGCTGTATTTCACAGCATTGCTCAACAAATTGGAGATGATCAGCTTAACTTTCTCCGGATCGGTCTTGAAATAATAGGTATGGCCTTTAAGGGGAACCAGGTCAAAATTGAATTCGACCTTCATCTTCTTCTTGTCCAGTTCGTATTTAAATGAATCGATAACGCTTTCGAGAAGCTTCCTGACATCCACATTGAGCACCTCAGGATAGATCTCTCCGGCTTCCAGTCTGGCAGCGACAAAGATGTTCCTCAGCTGAAAATCCAGATTAAAAGCCTCATAGTAAATCATCGAAACCATGGACTTAACCTGCTTCCAATCGGGTTCCTTCTGGCTCATAATATTCTTGGCCAATCCCATAATTGAAGAGAAGGGATTAATGATCTCATTGGTGATGTTCGAAATAAAATGAGATTTGAGTGCCTCAGAATCCTCCAGCTTCTTATTTACCTCTTTCAGTTCATCATAAAGTTTCTGTATCTCTTCAAGAGATTTCTTATTCCGGTCGAAGCGTTCTTTGAGTTCGTTTATTAATTCCTGGTCAGTTAATTCGCTCATATTGAATTATTTTTTATATCCTTTGGAATATGGTGGGTTTAATTTGTTTCAGAGGGACACCCATCCCCATGATGGACTCCGAATGTCCGATGAAAAAGTAACCACCCTTTCTTAATTTTTCGGTCAGCTTGTTGATCACTGCTTCCTGGATATCCCGGTTAAAATATATCAGCACATTCCGGCAAAATATCACATCAAAAACATCTTTCAGGTCATACCTTGAATCCATCAAATTCATACGGGCATAATTCGTCTTATTACGCAATTCCGGAACAACCCGCACCAGTTTCTTGCTTCTGTCCTTACTTTTGAGAAAATATTTTTTCTTCAGATCAATGGGAACATTGTTTATTTTCTCTTCTTTATAAATTGCATTAACAGCCTTCCTCAGTATCTCTGTTGAAATATCGGTGCCAAAGATGGAATAATCCAGACCGGGATGGTTTTTCTTAAATTCCGCCAAAGTGATTGCGGCAGTATAAGCTTCTTCTCCGCTCGAACATCCCGCACTCCATATCTTAATCGGCCTGTTCTTCGAAAACTGGCGGATGTATTCAGGCAACAGGGTCTTTTCAAGAAACTCAAAATGGACGGGTTCGCGAAAAAAATCCGTTTTGTTGGTGCTGACGACATCCAGCATATGGATGAGCTCATTCTGAATTCCGTCCTCACTGAAAACATAATCCACATAGTCTTTAAAGTTATCCATATCCAAATACCGGAGACGCTTTTGCAGGCGGCTTTGCAGCATCACCTTTTTTGCTTCGGGCATCTTAATGCCTGCATGTTCAGTAATGAACCGGCTAAGTTTCCTGAAATCCTCTACAGACATTTTTGTACTGTGTACGGCATTATAATTGGTCTTTTCCATATTCCTTCATAAAAAATTAAAGATCAGAAGTCCAACAAAAAGTTTATCAGAGATCAGTATTGCTCAAAGTCCTTATCATCACCATCTTTTTCATTTCCGTTACCTCCCGGGTTCAGATTATAGCCGTGCTTCCCTGTCTGATTAAAATTTGTTCCATAGTCGGGTCCATTGCCTTTTCCGTTGCCGGTGCCATAACCGGCTCCATCTTTCCATTTATCATTGCCGTTACCTGAAGCTCCTGTCCGGTTTTTACCAGCCATTTGGCTTCGTTTGGCTTCTGTTCCGGAACCCTGGTTTGTCTGTTTACCGGCCGCCTGTTTCTGACTTCCAGCGTTGCTGCTTACAGAGTAAGTATCCGATTCCTGGCCTGTTTTAAAATAAGATATGGATTGATTCAACTGATCGGCCTGCCCGGCCAGCTCCTCTGCGCTTGTAGCCAGTTCTTCTGATGACGCAGCATTTTGCTGTGTGACCTGATTAAGCTGTTGCACAGCGTTATTGACCTGATCAGCACCGTTGTTCTGCTCCTTTGAAGAAGCGCTGATCTCCTGCACCAACTTGGCAGTCTTTTCAATTTCAGGCAACAGGTTACCCAGTATCTCTCCGGCTTCTTCAGAAACTTTCACACTGGAGTTGGCCAGTTCAACTATCTCATCAGCGGCTTCTTTACTCCTTTCCGCCAGCTTCCTGACTTCAGAAGCAACCACAGAAAAGCCTTTTCCGTTCTCACCTGCCCTTGCTGCCTCTACGGCTGCATTAAGGGCAAGTATGTTGGTCTGAAAGGCGATATCATTGATGATGGTTATCTTATCGGCTATCTCCCGTATGGAATTGAGGCTATTCTTACTGGATTCGCCCATTTTCTCCATCTCATTGGCAGCTTGTGTGGCGATATTCTCGGTTTGATTGGAATTGTCGGTATTTTGCTGAATATTGGATACCATTTGTTCCATGGACGAGGACACTTCCTCCACTGAAGAAGCCTGCTCGGAAGAACCCTGCGATAATTGCTGGGAACTGGAGCTTACCTGCTGACTGGCAGAAGCAATATAATTGGCTCCCTGTCTTACATTATCCACAACCTCCCGGAGTTTAAACACCATAGTGTTCATGGCTTCCGCCAATTCTCCAACCTCATCTTTCTGTTCAATATCCACGGTGGCCGTGAGATCACCGTTGGCTACACGTTTGGCAAAATCCACTCCCTTATGCAGGCCATTTGTAATGGAGCGGCTTACCTGACGGTTGATAATAACAAACAGGACAATTCCAATTAAAACGGCCATTAGGATGGCAGTGCGGGTTTGATTGATGACCCCCATAAAATCGTCTTCATAAATGGTAGCCGCAACATAGGAATTGATGGGCTCAACATATTGATAGTACTGGAATTTGGAGCGTCCTTCCCACTGATAATGGAGCATTCCCTGACCGCTTTCATCGGCAAACATACGCTGAATAAAATCCTCATTTGAAACATTGGTTCCTTCGGTTTCACTGTGCGGATGAATGATCGCATCCCCGTCTTCATTGACCATATAAGGATAACCCTCATCAAAATAGGTTTTATCATAAAATATCTCCCGCAATCCGGCCAGATCTTTCTCGGGTACGCCAACCCCAATCATACCAACAACCTCTCCATCTTTTCGGATGGGCTCCTGGGCCGTAAGATACCACTCATCAACAACCATGGCCCTCCCCCTGTACACCTGGCCACCCTGCACAGTCTGATATACTTCTGACCCGGAAGAAATGAAGGTACCTTCCTGTCTTTCATCATTGTCACCGGTAACTGTTGTGGATATGCGGCAAAAGCCGCCATCAATCTTCTGGAAGATGGATACATCAGCTCCCGTGACTTCACTAATCTTATCCACCAAATCGTTGCTCTGCTGTATCTGCTGACCGTTTATCTGCCATAAAGGAAGGTCTTCTGAACGCGTTCGGTTGGTTTCCTGATTGATCACACGCATCTGAACATAACTGCTGTCTGTAATATTCAGATTACCTGCCTGCTCAAAGATATAACCGGCTGTTTTGAGTGCATGATTGGTATTCTGTTGATTATCTTCAATTTCTGCTTCAATGAATTGAGCCAGATCGGCAACCTGCTCATACATGCGGATATCCGTATTTTCCTGTATCCGGTTGGTCTGAATATTCAGCGTATATAAACCCAAGCCAATCACCACCACAATAAATGCAATGCTTAATACCAAATTCAATCGTGTGCCGATCTTCATGTCTCTCAACCTTTTCATAAATATTATTGAAATTAATTCCACATTGATGCTTATTAATCCTGAAAAAAACCTTCGGTAAATTATGAAGCATGATAAAATCTGCTGGAGCTATTCAGCCTCACGCTGTTCATTCACCGCTTCCTGAGGACTTTCATCCGCCGGCTGCTGATGACGGCCCCTTTCTGTGGATGCCTGCACATCTTCAATCTCTTCTGCAGAAAAAACCTTATCCATATCGAGGATCATAATAAATTTATCCGCTATTTTGGCCATCCCATAAATGAACTCGGATTTAATCCGGTTGCCTATGGTGGGAGGTGGCTGAATCTGATCTTTTTCAATTTCCAACACCTCCTGAACAGAATCCACAATCGTTCCTACCTGAACATTTTCCCCTTCAACTTCTACCTCCATAACAACGATACAGGTGTTGGCTGTATATTCAGCAGAACTCATTCCAAACTTAAGGCGGGTATCAATCACAGGCAGTACCTGACCCCGCAAATTGATCACTCCTTTCATATAATCAGGTGTTTTAGGTACCTGGGTAATTTTGGTCATTTCCATGATACTCAAAACCCTGCTCACATGTGCGGCAAATTCTTCTTCGCCCAGTTTAAAGGTTAAATAGGATGTAATTTGTTCCAGTTCTTCTTTATTCATCTTTCATGCGTAATTTTATTCAACAATTGAATTCCGGTCTTCCTGATAAGAAGAAAATTTCTCAATCATTTTATTGGTATCCATCACGAGGGCCACTGTGCCATCGCCCAGTATGGTAGCACCGGAAATCATCTCCTGCTCTTTATACATCTTACCCATAGACTTCAGAACGGCCTGATATTCACCAATCACATTATCCACTACCAGACCCACCCGGGTTTCATCATACCGGACCGCCACAATCTCTTCGGTTTCATTTTCCGACTCGGGAAGATGAAATTCCTCCCTCAGATTGAAGAACGGAGTCCGCTCGCCATCCAGCACAATAAGGTTGTTAAAATGATTCACTACCTCACTGTGTTTGACGGCATAAATTTTATCCACAGCAGATAAGGGAATGACATATTTGCTTTCAGCGATCTGCACAAGCAATCCGTCAACAATGGAAAGGGTCAGGGGCAATTTAACAGTGATTGTGGTACCTGTACCAGGCTCAGAATCTACTTCCACTTCACCCCTGATCTCACCCAGGTTCCTTTTAACCACATCCATGCCGACGCCTCTTCCGGAAACATCTGTTATATTTTCTGCAGTGGAAAAACCCGGATGGAAAGTCAAATCAAAGATCTCCTTTTTGGACAAAGAAGCCTCAGGAGAGATCAGATTTCTTTCAATAGCCTTCTTTCGGATCTTTTCCGGGTCTATACCTTTTCCATCGTCATGCACCTGTATATGAACACTTGCCCCGGAATAAAATGCCTTGAATAAAATCTTCCCTTCTTCGGGTTTGCCTGCTGCTTTCCGTTCTTCGGGGATTTCAATCCCATGATCAATACAATTTCTTATTATATGAAGAAGAGGATCGGTAAGCTTTTCAATAATGTTCTTATCCAGTTCCGTGTCTGTACCTTCGGCTGTAAACTGCACTTTTTTATTGAGGCTGTTGGACAGATCCCGTACAAGCCGCTGGAAACGGGTCAGCATGGTTTCCACGGGTACAAGGGCGACATCAAAGGCATTGTCACGCAACTGTCGGGTCAGTTTTTGCACATTTTCGGCTATTCCTTCCAGCTCACTGTCCTTCAGTTGTTCGGCACGAAGGCTCAATCTTGCCTGTGTGGTAACCAGCTCACTGACCAGGTTCATCATATGGTCAATTTTCTCGGACTCAACACGGATGCTTGAAATGGTGCTTTCCTTGCTTCCACCTCCTTGGGCAGGCCGATTATCAGTCACTTCAGCAGAATCTTCCTTCGCGGCAAGGCTGTCTACCATATCCCTGAAACCCTCGAATCCCAGATCTTTCTCACCACTTGCCTGTTGTTCCAATTTCTCCAGAAAACTGCTGTTATTGAAAAGATTGGTGTGGCTTAGCAGATGCACATTGATCTCAGCCTGCTCCTGAACAAAAATGAACACATCGTAAATGGCATTTTCATCCTCTTGGGTAGCCAGGATGACCTCCCAGTAAGTATAGCACTTTACCGGTTCCATTTCATGAAGCAGAGGAATACGATGCAGATAAGGTATGATCTTACACTGACCTAATGAATTCAACTCGTCCAAAAGGAAAAGCGGATTGGTGCCGTCATCAAAAATATTTTCCGCGGGATCAAAATAGATGTAATAGGTTTTTGAATCATCTCCGCTATCACCGGATGAACTGTCTGAAGCACTTTTTCCTTCGTCCTCGGTATTTTCCTCCCCGAGGAATTTCATCACCTGTACGGTAAGGTTTTTATGAGTGGTTTCGGTATCAGGCGAAAGCTCGTCTTTCTCCTTCAAAAGGACTTTCAGATGATCTACTGCCTGCAGTGTAATATCCAGCAAACCCTGATTCACCTGTAAATGGCCTTCCCGGATATTGTCCCACAAATTTTCCAGATGATGAGTGAACTCACTTAGTTGGTTGAAACCAAACATGGATCCCCCACCTTTCAACGAATGCATTGACCGAAAAACCCGCTCAACAAGGTCGGTTGAACCGGGATCATTCTCCAGTTTCAAAAGGGCGTCTTCCAGGTTCGAAATGTTATCCGTGGCCTCTTCTATAAACTTTTCTGTGAATTTTTCCATTATCTCATAACTTTTTTGAGTGCAGCCAATAATTTAGCTGGAACAAATGGTTTAACAATCCATCCCGTTGCCCCTGCCTCCTTGGCTTCCTGTTTCTTGGATGCCTGAGATTCAGTGGTCAGGAACAATATCGGGATGCGTTTATATTGTTCCTTTTTACGTACTTCCTTAATGAATTCAATCCCATTCATTTCGGGCATATGAAGATCAGTAATAACCAGATCAATCGGATCCCCGTTGAAATGCTTCAGAGCATCCGTACCGTCATTCCCGAGCTTAACATTATACCCCTCATTTTCGAGCGTAAAGGAAACTACTTCCCTTATGCTCTCAGAATCATCAACTACCAGGATATTTTTACCCATAATTTTATAGATATTTTAAGTTTGCAAAATAGGATCAAACCCCGTATTTTCAACCAAATCCCTGGTTTCATCCGTTAACTCGGCCGAAACTGTAATGGCTTTTCCATATTCTTCGGCCGTTTTCCTGAGTGATTCGATGAGCTGAATAAAACTCAAATCAATGTTGTCAACCTTTTTGATATGCACATCCAGTTCACTGTATTTTTCAATGGCTTCCAGGAAATTGTCCTTGATCTCCAGCACGGTATAGATCGTCAGCTCTTTTTGGATGGTCATCCGGGCCTTGTTCTCTCCTTCTTTACCGGAAGGAGTAATGGTAACATGCTTGCTCGTTTTCATAATTTCATATATTTTAAATCATTAATTAACAATTAAAACAGTTCCAGGTCACCGCCTTCTTCTTCATCTTCCTCCACATTTTCCATATTGACATCCCCTCCGTTGGTTACCTGATCATGTATATCAAACTCGGTATTCATGGTATAATGTGCTTTCAGCTTTTCGAGGTTTTCCTTCCTGTCCGCCACATCCTCCTCTGAATTGTTCTTTAGATTAAAATTCAGTGCATTCAGTTCATCAATGATTGCTTCGATCTCTTTTTCGAAATATTCATAGTACTGAATCTGGTTCACAGAGTGTTGAACTTCCTTGAACACCTTATCACTCATTTCATTGTTTTCCTGTAGCTTATCCACGATCTTTGATTCCATCTCGCTGAGGTTACTCAGATAATGGCTGATTTTATCAGGAAAGTTTTCACAGTCTGTCACTTTGGTTTTTGACATGGTGCTTATTACATCCTTATTGAGCTTTTCTCTGTGATTCCGGTATGCTTCAAACAAATCAGCCATGATGTTCCCATTGGCTTTCAAATCATCGAAAACCTGATTCATTTGCCGTATGATGCTCCTGTTGGCCTCATTTTCCTGATCCTGCCAGGAAGGATCCTTGAGCCTTCTTTCCAGATCATCCATCAATGGCTGGACTTTTTCGTAACGATACAGAATCTGATTGAGGAGGTCCACAATGTCATCCACATTTTTCCTGAAGTTGATGTTGAAACGGCAGAAATGCTGGATATGATCCTCGGCCTGATTCAGATTCTTCTTCAGAGAATTAAAGAATATTTTCTGCTTTTCTGAGTCAAAAGAAGTATAATCGGCACACTGTTTTGATACCATCGTCATGTTCTCCCCGATCTCCAGAAATTTGTCCGAAATTTTTTGTATGGCCGTCTGATATTCCTTGTTGGTATGCATGAGTTGTGCAGCCTGCAAACCGGCTATATCTCTCAGACGAATAAAATATTTTACTTTTTCATTGAGTGTGGTCTGGTTTTCCGACTTAAAATTGTTCAGCTCTTCCGCCAATTCCTTATGGGTTTTCTGGATGTGCTCCATCTTCTGCTTGATAATGTCCTGATACTGTAAATTGGTAATGATCTTATTGATGCTGTCGGAAGTAGCATCCGTCTTTTCTTTAATTTCAGGCAGTTTTTCTTTGGCGGAACGGTAGTGATTTGAATAAACCTCTATCTCTTCCTTCAGCAAGTCAAGGATTTTGTTGATATCGACTTTTTCTGCATTGAATTGCTTGCTTAGCAGAAATTCATCCTTAAGGAGCTGCTTCAGCCTGGCAAACAGTTTCTCGATCTGACTCACCTCTTCCCTCAGCTCATCGCAGGTCCCCTGAACCGAAGGAGAACCGGACTGCTCAGAAAGCGTGACATTCAGCTCCAGATTCGACTCCAGGAATTTCAGGCTGGTCAGATTTTGCTTGAAATTTTTGATCGGAAAAAAACTTTGTCGCAGTTTGGACAGCAGGCGGTTAATCAAATCACTCACCAATTCTATATGGGAGTTAAACAACTCACTTTGCGACTTCAACCGCTTGTAGAACTTATCAATGTCTTCTATCAATTCATTGTTTTCATGACCTGTAATATAATCGAAAAGGTAAGAAGCGTTTTCTGAAATCTGATTGGCCTGCCGGTGAAATTTTTTAAAATCGCGGTTCAGCCTCAGAAAATCTTCCGAGGAAACCTGATGCAGGGACACTATTTTTTTATCAATTTCCGTAAAAAGTTCCGAGATCTCCTCAATGGAATAGGTTTCCAGTAATGCGTGCAGGTTGATATTTTCTTTATGATTATCAGACATGGTCTCTCAGTTAAATATTTGATTTACTTTCATTATAAAAGAAGATATGTTGATGGGTTTATTGATGACATCCAAAGCGCCGAGTTTCATAGCTTTCTTGTGGTTTTCCGGATTGGCGTAAGCTGTAACCACTATAACAGGTAAAGGAAGGGAACCAGAACCGTTGCTCAGCCGTTCCATAAAATGAAACCCATCCATGTCGGGCATCAACAGATCAAGCAATATCAGATCGGGTCGGTGCTCCTGGATATATTCCACTGCCTGGAAAGAATCATCCATCGAAACTACACGATAACCTGCATCTTCCAGCACAGCTTGCAACAAAATCAGGTTGGTTTCCGAATCATCTACCACCAATATTTCTTTTTTCCTTAAACTCATCATTCTTGTATTATGAAATTCTTTTATTATCTTGCGTGTTTGTTTGACTCAAACAAATGTACGGAGCAAAGGGGGGTAAGGTGGCATATTTTCAAATGATTTGAATTACTAATGATGATGATCTATATTCAATAGTTAAGGTGACCTGGATCACCTTTTTTAGTGCAACACCCTTATTTACACCCTATAAAAAATAACGATCTGATGAAAGGACAAAAGCACAGCAGAAATAAAACCGATGCAATCCCGAAACCTGTTCTTCCTTTTGAAGAAATTCTCAGCGATGAAGAAATCGAGCAAATAAAAAGCCACAGCAACGTGGTGAATTACATGAAAAACGATGTAATTTTCAAACAGGATACGCGCACCTCACACATGATGTATATTCTGTCAGGGCTTATCAAAATTTACAGGGAGAGCAGGAGCAACAAGACCAAGATTGTCAAACTGGGTATTCCGGGAGAATTTCTCGGGATGAATTCCGTTTTCGGAGAGGAAACTTTCAGTTATTCTGCCGCAGCACTGGAAAAAACAATGGTTTATATCATTGACCGGGAAGCATTTGAAAATCTTATTCTCAACAACGGCCGATACTCACACCAGCTTCTAAAAACCATCACCGCAGAGAATCTCCAGATTTTTAAACGATTGATCAGTCAGTCTCAAAAGCAGCTTCCCGGAAGAATTGCGGACATCATCATGTATTTCTCCGAAAATATTTACGGCACCCATAATTTTTCTTTTCCGTTAACACGTACAGAGCTGGCCGAACTTGCGGGAACCACAAAGGAAAGCCTGATAAGGACGCTTACCGAGTTTAAGAACGATAAGATCATTGAACTGGAAGGCAAAGAGGTCAGGATCAAAAGTTACGACATTATTAAAACATTAAGCAGATTGGGATAAACAGTATGAAGAAAAGGAATTTTAATTTACTCATCGTGGATGATATCATCATGAACCGGATTCTTCTCAAGGAAATATGCTCAGAATTTGCCGGTGAGGTGCTGGAAGCACAAAACGGGGAGCAGGCCATAGAAGCCATCCGATCTAACAAGGTGGATCTGATTTTCATGGACATTGAGATGCCCGTAATGAACGGCCTGGATGCCACCCGCTACATCAGAAACGAAATGGACTCTCCGTACCGGGATATCCCCATTGTTGCACTGACTGCCTATAATCCCGCCGATTTCTTTGCCGACCACGAAAAGGAAGGCTTCGATGAATTGCTAACCAAGCCGTATTCTATTGAGAAGGTGATTAATGTGCTTTCTTCTGTGGACTTTATTTGAGTGAGCTTTATGTAGTAATGAGGATATAGCTAAAGGCACAGCAGTAGAGACGCAATGCTTGCGTCTCGGAGATTGGGGGCACGACAACGCGACTGCACGAGCGCACGACGACACGACGGCACGAAGAAAGATGGAATGGGAAGACGGGAAAGTAATAGTGAGTTATGAGCAGTGAGTATTTTTGATTCATTCACTAAGCTGGCTCTCGACTTGCTTTTTTTGTTTGTTGATTGTTTCTATTTGCTCGAGAAAATTTCTGATGTTTTGTCTGAAACTGTCAGTTCCTTCTGTAATACCAATACTTTTCCCGGCATTGTCTATGATCCGTCTGGTTTTTTCCGGTCCTACTCTTCCCCGACTTATTTTTCTCAGTTCGTTAGTTAACCGATCAGTATCTGCTTTTAACAGATCTTGAGGGAGTGGATAATATTTTAATATATATAGAGAGGTTTTAGCCATGATCGTGTCAAAAAGTTTTAGAAATTCGGGGAAATATACAGCCAGAAGGGATTCTATTCTGTTGATTAATCTGTTTTGGTCATCAATCAGTGCCTCCCGGTTATAAATATGATTCCTTAATTCCTGGATTTTACCTTCAGCGATATTAACAGTAAGTCCGCTCCCCATAAGAATCAGGTTTGCTATAACCCAAGGGTCTTTATCATCGGTCTTATTAGGGGAATTATCTGATACCTCTTTTGTGCGTTTTGTATGTTTTGGGTTTACCTGTTGCATTTTAACCCCTTTGTTTCTGAGATAATGAATAAATGGCACCCCATAAGAACCAGTAGACTCAAAACTTACCACTACATCTTCAAGTCCGTGTTTTTGTTTAAATTCCTGAAGCTTTCTCCAATACCTATCAAAACCTTCTCTGTTGTTGGCAAATTCAAAAGGTTTATTTTCAATTCCGGTTAAAGTAGTCAAATACGCGGTATGTTTACTTTTACTAAAATCCACCGCTGAAATTAGCGTTTTTGTTGTGAGATTGTTAGATTCGTGTTTAGTCATGGTTGTTCTGTTTTTTTGGTTTTGCCGAAAAAATTAACTCAAAATTACAGGACAACCTTTTTTTATCAGGCAAAATTGCTTTTGCTTTTAGCTGTTTACTGCTGCTAATTTTCCATTACTCTGATTGCCAACTGCTAATTGCCAATTGCCAACTAAATTCTATCTCTTTAATTTGGTTCTGCAATATAGTAAGCTCAACTATCTCACTCACTACTCATTACTAATTTCCCGCCTTTCCATCTTCCACGGTATTCTGCAGGATTATTCATTTTCCTGCCAGTCTCTGAGAAATGCCACGGTATGTCTCTACGCAATCTCCCGTCACATTAAACTCCCGTCAAACCCGCCTGTCGGCGGACAGGCAATCAAACCTTCAAACTGCTTATCTCGTTTTCTCGTTCTCCCATTTCTTCGTTCTTTCGTGCCGCTGTGCCTTCGTTCTTGGATGCCACTAATTGAGCCACGCCGTGGCGTGGCTCTACACATGCCTCACTACTCATACTCCTGCTCTGCAAAAAGATTAACCAGTTCAAAAGCTTTCTCCCGCAGACCAAAAAGGGGATACTGATTGGAGAGGATGATCACGTCTATTTGCTCAGGAGGTAATTTTAAAATAATATGCGTATTGCCATTGCCAATGCCGCTGGCATACAGGTATTTCTGCCCATTGCTGAAGGCTTTACGCCACCCGTAGCCGGAAAATTCCTTCTGGCCACGGATAAAGTTGATCCGTTTGGCCTGGCTCAATGTAGAACTTGTGACCAGCGTATCGGTATCCCAGGCTTTCATCCATTTCTGCAGATCATTGAGACTGGAGAAGATTCCCGTCACCCCTTCATAATAATCTTTCTGAAATTCGGATGCCGGTTGGAACTGATCATTGTCCTGCCGCATATAGCCAGTGGCTTTGTTGGATATTCGGGAGAAAAGCCCTCCTTTGTAAACGCTGCTGTTATCCATTCCCAGGGGCTCAAAAATCCGGTTCTCCACAAATTTCCTGTAACCGTTACCTGAGACCTTTTCCACATAAGCAGCCATCAGCGCATTATTGACTGCATTGGGGTTGGTCTTCTCACCGGGTTGGTACCGCAGTTCTTCATGCTCGTGCAAAAACTCCTTTATATCATCCAAATCCCTGATATCCCAGTAAAATTCGCGATAAGACAGGTTGGGAAGGCCGGAGCTTTGTTCCAACAGATCATTCAGTGTTACGTCACTGCAGTAACCGGGCAGGCCTTCCCATACTGCGGTGATCTTTTGATCCAGGCTGGCTTTGCCTTCATCTTTCAGCATCATAACAGCCATTGCAGTAAACTGGCCGGTAAGCGAGGCCAGTTGGTAATTGGTTTCCTTTGTAGCCGCTTCCCGGTCTTCGAGGTTGGCGTAGCCATAATTTTTAGATATCTGAACTTCCCCGTTTTTAAGGATCATCACACTGACGCCCGGGGAATTTTCACTGTAATAATCCTGAAGGATAGAATCCACTTTGGATTCGGTATGACCCTGGGAATACATCAACCCGGCAGATAAAAATGTTAACAAAAAACCAAACAGCGCTACTTTCTTAAACATGGGCTCAATATTAATTTGATCAATCAATGAAAAATATTTGAAACAGAACACTGATGACGCGGATTTTACTAATTTACACTGATTATTATCTGTGATCATCCGTTTAATCTGTGTCATCTGTGTTCATTAACTATCTTTTTTAAGTTTAGTTTTCCCTCGGATGATTTTTACAATAGGTCTCGATCATCTTTTGGGCCGGTTCATGCCCTAAATCCAGGGCTTGATATAAATCCCGGCAGCCTTCTCCAAAATTGTTCAGGGCCACCTGGGATATGCCCCTGTTATAATAGGCCATGGCATAGGTGCTGTCAAGCTTGATGGCACGGGAATAATCCGAAATGGCTGCTTCATGATTGTTTTGAACTCCTTTGGAAACACCGCGGTAATAATAAGCCTGCCGGTAGGTGGAATCCAGTGAAATGGCCCGGCTATAATGCTCTATGGCGTTGTTGTGCTCCTTCATATTGGCATTGGTCATGCCCAGAAGAAAATACGCTTTCTCATAGTCTTCTTTCAGCTCTATGGCCTTTTGAAGTGTCTGGCTGGCTTTCCTGAAGTCACCAAGGTGCATCTCGGCCAGCCCCAGGTTGAACCTTACCTTGGCATCCTGTGGGTCCTGTTCGGCTACCCGTGCGAAATCCTTCATGGCTTTCCCGTATTCGTTGAGCTCGGAATGGGAATGGCCGCGATAGTAGCGTGCATCACGGTGGTTTGCATCATATTCAAGTACTTTGGAAAAATCAGGCACTGCCTTTTTATATTCATTCAACAGAAAATGCAGGTATCCCCGCTGGTAGTATAACTTTTGACTTCCTCCGGTAAGCTCTATAATCTTGCCATAATCCCGTATGGCTTGTTTATAGTCCTTTACATCCGACAGGGCCTTAGCCCTTTGCTGATAGACATCCAGATTGTCCATCCCCAGGTTGAGGGCCCGGGAATAATCGTCTACGGCCTTCTGTTCCTTCCCGATCTCACGGTAACTGGCTCCCCTGTTGAAATAAGCATCGGAATGGGTGCTGTCCAGCTCAATGGTGCCTGAAAAATCTTCTATGGCGCTGTGATAATCCTTTTTATTCATCCGGGCCACGCCCCGCTGAAAAAAGGCTTCCTTCATTTCGGGCTCCAGTTCAATGGCCCGGGTAAAATCCTGTATGGCGCTTGCTGTCTCCTCCATTGATGCGTAAGTCATGCCCCTGTGATAATAAGTACGGGCATGGGCAGAATCAAGGGCAATGGCCCGTGTATAATTTTCAACAGCCTCCTCATAATTTTCCAGTGAATCCAGCGCCAGGGCCTTGCCCTGAAAATACTGGGCTTTGCTATCGTCAAACCAGATCGCCCGGTCGTATTTTTCCACAGCCTCAGTGAACCGGGTAGAATCATACAATTCTGAAGCCTGACGGTAGGTCATCCGACCAAACCTGGGTTTGAAAAGAAAAAACAGCACCACCAGAAGTGCCAGCACTGCAAGGGAAAAAAGCCATTTTTTTTTCATACGTCCTTGAAGAGTTGAATAGTTAATGAATTAATGTGTTGATTGATTGGTAAACTGATTTATCAGTTGATTGGTTATCCAATGGGCAACAGATTGGTTGATTGTTGTATCGTTTTTTGCGCATGGAAACAGTTTTGATCCAAAACCTCAAATATAACAATTCCTTATCGTTATCCATAAAATGGAAAATAATTCTCTCCTGTAAGGCAATGTATTCAGCCAATACACTAATACTTCTACGCATCAAAACGTTTTCAGCCAGCGGCTGCGTTTCCTGCCATCTCCGAACTTCACTCCAAGCATAATTTCATGAGAGCCGTAGGTGAGGTTCTGGATTTCACGCAGCGAATGGTCATAGGCATATCCAAAATACATTTTCCCTATTTTCACCCCTACCATTGAGATCAGGGCGCTGCCGGTACGGTACGACACCCCCATCCAGTAGTCATCTTCATAGTAAGCCTTGACATTGATATCGGCCTGCAGATTCATCCGTTCGGTAGATTTAACCAGCAAGGAAGGTTCGATGGCAAAACCGTCATCCAGATTATACCGGTAGCCGGTCATGAAATAGTAGTGCCGCTTGAGCTTATAATTGCTGTAAGACTGGTCGGAGCCGAATTTCAGTACCGACTGAAAGAGGTTCATGCCGGAAGCACCGATATAAAAGTTCCGGTACATATAATAGATGCCTGCCGTGGCATCGGGAATGAACATGGTGTTTTCCCTGCCGTTGATCAGCGGATCGGGTATGCCCAGATCGTCATCGGGCAGTGTCATGTTGTCGTCATCAATCTTAAACTGATAGACGGTTCCTGAAACGCCGAAAGAGAGCTGTGCTTCATTGATGGGGATGTGGTAGGCATAGGTACCCTGAAGACCGGTCCGGTTAATCAGGCCATTACGGTCATTGAAAATATAACCACCCAGGCCTACTCTGCCGCTGGGTTTTCTGTTTGTCATGCGCCGGTTAACAAAAGGCAACATGTTAAGCAGATCATTCTGCATAACCCGGGTCTGGCCACATATGGCTTGGGTAGAAGGCGTTTTGGCATCGCCGAAACCCATCCATTGCTGACGGGCTGTAAGGTTATACGAGGTATAACCCTCACTCCCTGCGTAAGCCGGATTAAGCAGATACTTATTCATCATGTACTGGCTGTATAAAGGGATCTGCTGGGCCTTTACAACAGCCGGTGAAATCATTAAACACAATACCAATAAAATCCTCAAACATTTCATCATTGATCTTACCTTTTCTTATCTATTTTTAATGAACCACAATCAATCTACCGGATAATGGATACGGAACCCTGTATCGGCTCTTCGTCTTCGCCAAGCCGGATGATGTAATAGTAAGAATCCATGGGCAGCTTTTTGCCGTTTTGATCGGTACCATCCCAATAATCGGCTTCATCATAGCCTTTTGAATGAAAGACCCGATTGCCCCACCTGTCGTATACCTCAACCACACAATCCGGATAAAGGGAAAGTCCGGGTATCTTCCACAGGTTGTTGGCATGGTCGTCATTGGGCGTAAAAGCATTTGGCACCTCCAGATTACCGATTACCGTAACGGATATATTATCCTTACTCTGACAGCCGTATTCATTGGACACGGTCACCCAGTACTCTTTTGTCTGAGCTGAAGCAGTAGCACGGCCCACATCCGTGTCCTCCACCTCGATGGTGCCTGAAAGGTCGCCGGTACTCCATTCATAGGAACTCCACATGCCTGCATCCAGTGTAATGTAATCCACTGCCCCGGCGGGGAAAGCCACGCTGTCCTCAAAAATCTGAACTTCATCCGAATGCATGGCATCCACATCAATATTCACATCCGGGTTGTCGCGCACGGTAAGCTCCACAGAATCCCGGTCCTCACAACCGTACCGGTCGCTAACCTTCACCCAGTAGGTGCCGGATGAGTCGGCTACGTAGGATGACTCTGTGCTGCCGTCCTGCCACCGATAGCTCTCATATTCTTCACGCGGAGAAAACTCAATCGACTCCCCTTCACATATCTCTTCATCCATGCCCAGGTCGGCAAATGTACTGCGGATGTCCACCACATACTCCTTCAGCTCGCCTTCACAACCGTTCAGGCCTACCTCGCGGACGGATATCCGGCCTTCTTCTACATTCTTGTCCCATTTTACCTCAATCCGGTTGCCATAATCGTTCTTGATGCTTCCCCCCTCCACATTCCATCGGAATACGCTGGAGTAGGAATAACTGGATGAGGTGGCATACATCCCATGATCACCGGCACAAACTACCGTATCCTGGGAAAAGGCATGACTTACAAGCAGCATTCCCAGCAACAACAGAAAGACGATATGTAGGGCTTTTTCCAAAATAATATTACAAATAAAAAAAACAGCAGATTACCAGTTCAAACTTTTATGTTGAAATGTTGTATCTGCCGAAAATCAATTTGTTGGTAAGTAACCGAAGA
>JBKGZA010000029.1:0-23282 GCA_046545815.1 Bacteroidales bacterium | reverse complement strand
ATGAAAAGAACAATCATCTTAGCAATAATAATAGGAAGTATTGGATTGACTATGAACAATTGCAAACACCCTGGTGAAAGACAGGGAGAAAGAAGAGGAGATGCTCCGGACACTTCATTTACCGGGGCTGAAAATGAAATGGTGCTTATGACCCTGGATCCCGGACATTTTCATGCATCCCTGGTGCAGAAATACATGGTTCCTCAGGTTGCACCTGAGTCCTATGTATATGCTCCCGAGGGCCCTGATGTGCAACGGCACCAGGACCGGATTGAAAATTTCAACACCAGGGAGGATGATCCCACCAACTGGCAGGTAGATGTTTATACCGGCCCGGATTATCTGGAGAAGATGGTGGAGGAAAGGCCCGGTAATGTCGTGGTCATCGCTGGAAACAATGCCAAAAAAACCCAATACATTAAAACCTGCGTAGACAATGGGCTTAATGTTTTGGCCGACAAGCCAATGGTGATCTCCCCGGAAAAATATCCCCAGCTGGAAGAATCCTTTGAGATTGCCCGGGACAAGGGGTTGTTTCTTTATGACATCATGACCGAGCGTAACGCAATTACTGCCATATTGCAGAAGCGGCTGGCCCATAATCCTGATGTTTTTGGGGAAATGCTGGAAGGAACGGAGGACGATCCTGCTTTTATCCAGCGCAGCGTCCATCACTGGTTTAAATATGTTGCCGGTGAGCCCATTCAACGTCCGCCCTGGTTTTTTGATGAAACACAGCAGGGAGAGGCCATTGTTGGGGTCTCTACCCATCTGATCGATGGCATTCAGTGGGCTGCTTATCCCCGGCAAGTGCTTGACAAAGATGATGTGGAACTTTTAAGTGCATCCCATTGGACAACCCCGCTTAGTCTTGAACAATTTCAAAAGATAACCCGCCAGGAGGAGTGGCCTTCTTATCTTGAGGAAGAGCTTGAAGACGGCGAGTTGCATGTTTATTCCAACGGAGAGATGAACTACACCTTAAAAGATATGCATGCCCAGGTCCGGGTTGAGTGGGACTATCAGGCGCCCGAAGGCGGTGGTGACACACACTATTCTATCATGAGAGGAAGCAAGTGCAACCTGGTCATCCGGCAGGGTGAAGAAGAAGATTATCGGCCCGAGCTGTACGTTGAGCTGACCGGCGATGCGGATCCCTCATCCTACGAGGAGGTGTTAGAGGAGGCTGTTGCCAACGACCTTGGCTACGAAGACCTTGGCCTCAACAGGATGGAAGAAAATACGTGGAGGGTAGATATTCCAGACAGACACCGCGAAGGCCATGAAGCACATTTCAGAAGCGTAATGGAAAAATACCTGGAGTATCTCCGCCAGGGTGAGATACCCGAGTGGGAAACTTCCTACATGCGGGTAAAATATTATCTGACCACCCAGGCCCTGGAGATGGCCAGAAAGAGTGAATAATAAAGTAATAACAATGCTAAAATGCATTATTAAAAAATTCAATCATTTAATCATTAACCTATGACCGACAAACAGTGGAACACCTTACTCGATACAATCAACGGAAAAGACACGAACCTGCCTATAGGTTTTATTATCGACAGTCCCTGGCTGCCGAACTGGTATGGCATTACCAAACTGGACTACTATACCAGCGAAGATCTGTGGTTTGATGCCAATATGAAAGTGATCAATGATTTTCCCGGTTGTATGTTTCTGCCGGGATTCTGGTCGGAATACGGGATGTGCGGAGAGCCATCAGCCTTTGGGGCCAAAGGCCGGTTCCCGGAGGATGAATTTCCCCATGCTTTTCCTGTCATTCAATCCCTGGAAGATATAGATAAGCTGGAAAAACCACGGGCCAGTGCCGACGGGCTGGCTCCCTTCATTCTGAACCGGCTGAAGCTGAACCGGGAGCGGATTGAAAAAAATGGCCTTAAAATCCGGTTTTCCGTCACGAGAGGCCCGCTTAATGTAGCTTCCTATCTTATGGGCACTACTGAACTTCTGCCAGCCATGATCTCCGATCCGGACAAAATTCACAAGCTTCTGCGTATCATTACCGATTATCTGAAGGAATGGCACGGCCTTCAGATGGAGGCCATCCCCACCATCGACGGCATGCTGCTGCTCGATGATATTGTAGGGTTCATTGGTGAAGACCATTTTAAGGAATTTGCCCTGCCCTATTTTAAGGAATTGTATGACCGGGATGTGTCGGTGAAATTTTTCCACAACGATGCCCCCTGTAAAGTTTCTGCGCCCTATCTGCCTGAAATGGGAGTCAACTTCTTCAATATGGGCTTTGACATTACCCTGAATGAACTCAAAGAGAAAACCGATAATAAGGTAACCCTGCTGGGCAATATTCCGCCGAGGGATGTGCTGGCCAATGGCACTCCCGAAGATGTAACCTGTGCCGTCGGTGATCTGATCGAGTCTCTCGAGGATCGCTCCCGTGTTGTTATGTCGTGCGGGGGAGGTATGCCACCGGGAGTCAGTTCAGAGAACCTTCAGGCCTTTGTAAATGCTGTGAAGGAATACAGAAAATAGAAGGTTTAGAACTTCTGATCTACGAACAGCTTTAATATAATACTTTTTGGAGTACTTTCATGATTTCATGATTTGGTGATTTACAATACCGGGATCAGGAGTTCTGAAGTTATTAAAAGCTTAAAAGTAATTCATTTTTATGATTCTGTGAAGTGAAAAAATCAATGAATAAATTGAATATAAATTCATGTAAATGTTTTGAATTCAGAGAATGAAAGGTATCTGAAAGGCGCAAAAGTAACCAAAAACAAGAAAAGCAATGATTAATCCCACTGCAAATATCCAGTGGGGCTTGAGTATGGGTTGGGCTTCCTTGCTTAATAATTTGGGCATGACAAAATAAAGCCCGATTCCAACAAAAAGAGCCTGGAGGGGGGTTAAAAGCAGTCCATCCAGAATGGCTCCGGTTTTCACCAGGGCCACAGGTTTTAAACCGAAAGAGTAAACGATGACCATATTGGTAAACATGAAGAATCCGAGGAATATCCGAAATTGGACTTTCCAGGGGAACCTTCTGTTAAACGATGGGATACAGAGCCGAACGGCATCTGCCAGTAATCTTGGCCAGCCTGCCATCTGTCCTACTTGCGTCCCAATTAATGCTGCCGTACCCCCCAGCATGAAAAGGAAGCCTCCGAGTATTCCCCATCGGGTGGAAAAAATCTTTGAAAGCGTGATGGCTACTTCCGGTCCCTCGGGTGCCAATTCTTGTGGCCGGAGCACCCCGGCACCTGCGATGAGAAATCCAACTGTAACCAAAACGCCAATAACCAATGCAAATGTGGCATCGGTATAGACCACACGGCACCATCCTTTAATGCGCCGGGCATCCTTTTTTGGCATTTGTTTAAGGTAGGAGGTGTCGGCCGGTTCTCCGTAATTCCGGTTTTTTGCGGCACCATATCCTGCACCCAATACCCAGTAGGTGTACCATACCTGGCTGGCAAACCCTCCGGCTCCCCAGCCGATCAAAGGAAGTATCTCCCTCCATGGATTTTCATGGGCTCCTTTACCAAGAGCCCATGCGGGTACAACTGCATCTCCGGGAAGAAGTCCCTCGAAAAAATCTCCTGCATGAGGGATCACCTGAATGGCTACGTAGAAAACGCCAATTATTGTTATTAAGACAAAAATGCTCATAACAATCTTGAGCCATTGAAATTTCCCGCTCCATACCACCGAAATACAGAATATTGTGATTAGCCAGCCACTTACAAAGGAAGGAATTTGTGGAATGAGACTGCTCAGAAAAACACCGGCGGCTGAGGCTACTGATCCGATCGAAATCGCACCGGCAGTAAACTGACCTATCAGCACGATCCATACGCTCCAATGAGCTGGTCCCGGGATGCGGTCGAACATATCAATCATGCCTTCTCCGGTGCATACCGTATAACGGGCACCACTCATCCCAATCCAATACTTAAGAAACATCCCCAGCACAACGGCCCAGATAACGGATGTCCCCAATATAGCGCCCGTACGGGTTGCCAGTATTACTTCACCTGAACCGATATATTCTGCAGCCCAGACAATGGAAGGTCCGACTATTGCAATAATTGCCAAACCACGAGGAGGAATGTTTATTCTATTTTGCATCATCCATGTGTTGCTGCTTTAATATGAAATAGCCAGTTAAAATCTTTAACGCCGGTGCTATACTAAAGGGATTACTACTCGCTAAAAAAGATTATTTACCTGACACTCTCCCCAAATATAATATAAAGTACTATGGGTTCAGACAGTCTTCAGGAATTTTTTCTTCTAACATGGCCAATAGATTATGGGATGCCCGCTTTTGAAGTTCGGTGATAGATCTTTGGGAATACCAGGCATAATGACCAGTGGCAATGACCTGTGGGTGAGAAAGTAAGCGTTCCTGGCGGGATGAAGGAGGTTCGTCACCATATACATCAAGCCCTACACTGTGAGGTTTGCCTGACTGAAGGGCTGTATACAAATCGTTTTCATTGATCACCGGGCCCCTGGCGGTATTTATGAGTATTGCATTGTTAAGCATCAGTTGCATCTTTTCTCCATCAATAAGGTTTCTGGTTTCATCCGTTAGATTGCAATGAACCGAGATCACATCACTTTGCCTTAGCAGGTCATTCAGGTTGGCTTTGGAAGCTCCCAATGAGCTGAAACGTTCCTTAGATATGTAAGGATCTGATGCCATAACTTTTTTAAAAAGTGACTGAGCTTTTTGGCAAAGCGTTCCACCGATCCTTCCCAGCCCAATAATTCCCAAAGTTTTATCATGAAGTTCGATTATTTCCCTGATGGGTGGTTTGGCAAATTGTTGTTTGACTAATTTTTGTCCTTGTGACAGCCCCCGTGCACAGGCATAGATCAGGGCCAGGGCATGATCAGATACCGAGTGGTTGGCATATCCCCGGACATTGGCGACTTTGACATTATGGCGGGTAGCTGCTTCAATATCCACATTGTCATAGCCCACACCATACCTTACAATGGCCTTTAACTGTTGAGCAGCCTTCAAGAATCCTTCATCGATATTTGTCCACCGGACCATCAATCCTACCGCATCTTTTGCCATAGCCATCTTGCCTTCACGATCGTTTCTTTCACCTGAAAAGATATGCAATTCGTATCCTGCCTCTGCAAAAATCCTTTTTTCGTATTCATAGGATTCGTATCCGGTATCCAATATTGCAATTTTTTGGGGCATAGCGGGTATTATCCTTCACTTTTTAACTTATAGGTTTTGCTAAGAAATTCAAGGTTAGAAATCTTATTCCTTTCTAGTTTTTATCAGTTGTCAGATTGATTTCGGTCTAATATGCTTTTTTCTGCCACCAAAGCACCAAAGCACCAAATTCCACTAAAAATAAAAAACCAAATTTATTTATTTTGTGGGTTTTTCTGTTTTAGAGTTTTAGTGGCATTTTTTTTAATTCTTTTTAGACCACACTCTAGATCTCAATGTCGATATTGCTTAAAAAAACAGCCTCTTAATATGCCCCTCGAATAGGTTTTCCGTCACTTCAGAAGCAATGGTGTCTTCATATTTTTTTAGTAAGCCTGTATATTCAGCACCCATTTGGGCCGCTATTTTGTAAGAAACATGCATCAGTTGTCTGAAATGGGGATTGTATTGCGGATGATCGGGCACGTGACGCAACGTATTTGCAAATTCTTCCGCACTCCAATTGTTCACCTTTTCAGGTTCGGGAAGCTGATTTTGATCGATATCGATCACGGCCGCATAGGCTTCCGTGAGTTTTTCAACCTGCTTATAAGCTGTACGATAGATGCGTTTGCCCATTTCCAGCCCGTCATCTCCGGCCAGGCACATACCAATGACTTCTGCCAGCCAGGTTGTGCCGGCTGTTTTCACATGAATTCCTTTGTTGTATTTTCTGATGATCTTTCCGATCACCGGATAGATGGAAAATTTGTCACTTCCTGTATGGATACTCAATTTTAAATTTTCGGGAAGATTGAATTGTTTGACTGCATAATCAAGAATCTGAACATCTGCCTCAAATTCATTTTCAAATTGGTTGACATCCCCCACATAGTCTATACCCTTGTTAAAACGCCCGGAAAATTTGGGTGCCAGTGTCTGAAGGGCAATGTTTTCATTGGCCAGGGCATTGAGAATGACCAACAATTCTGTTGGGGTCTGCGGCAGATCGGTTTCATCCATAGATACTTCCGTAATAAAATGGTCTTCTCCTTTTTTATCCGCAATGAACCGATATACCTCCCCTGCTTTTTGAGCCGCATAGAGATATTTTTCCACAATTCCGCGTATTTTCTCTTCTGTAATCTGAGAAGAGTCCTGAATACCGGGTATTTTTGTGTCTCCGGTCAGTATGGAGCTGGACTTCAAAAAGTGATTGATATCGTTTTCATTTGCTTTTTCACCTATGTGATCTGCTACATCTATAGTGAAAAAGTTGGCATAATCTAAGAATTCTCCGACGTTGGATAGGTTTATGTGGTCGGCATCAACATAGTAGTTGCCTGGCCAGTTAAGCGCATTGATCGCTTCATCTGCTTCTTTCTTTGTTTCCGCATGATTGGAGCCAACCGTTTGATGTTCGCGGAATGACTTATTCCACACTGGTGCTACGTGTACACCGGCTTTTTCTGCCTTAATAAGGGCATTTAGCTGGGCCTTGCCCTGATGGGCAAAACGGTCACCAATGCCGAAGGTATATTTTTCTAAGTCCATAATATATCGTGTTTTTATGGTTTAAAATCCGAACAATCCTGGCAGCCATAAGCTCAGTTGCGGAAAATAAGTGACCAAAAGGAGAATTAAAACCATTACAGCATATATGGGCAATAATGGCCGTATCAGTTTTTCTATGCCGATCTTACTGATACTGCAACCGATAAATAATACCGTTCCCACCGGTGGCGTAACCAATCCAATACTCAGATTGAGGATCATGATGATTCCAAAGTGAATGGGATCCACACCGATGTTGGTTACGATTGGTAGAAAAATCGGAGTAAAGATCAGAACGGCAGGTGAAAGGTCCATAAATATTCCCACGAAAAGAAGCAGCAGGTTAATAATAATGAGAATCACAAATTTGTTTTCACTCAGGGCCAGCAAGCCTTCAGAAACCTGCTGGGGAATATCCTGATACGACATTACCCATGAAAGGCCAATGGAAGTTCCTACCAGCAGGAGAACGATCGTTGAGGTGATCACTGACCGGAGTAAGATATTGGGTAGATCTTTGACAGAGATTTGCTTGTATATGAAAGAAAGGGCCAGGGCATAAACTACTGCAATGGCTGCAGCTTCTGTGGCCGTGAATAATCCTGCTAAGATACCGCCGATTACTACAATGATCATACCCAGACTGGGGAGGGCATCCAGAAATTTAATAACCCCGTATCGGAAGGTTACTTTTTCGGCCAGGGGATAATTGCGGCGATAGGCAATGGTAGCAGCTACTGCTGCAATACCCAGTCCTGTCAGTATTCCGGGTATGTAGCCTGCGATAAAAAGGGCTCCGATGGAAAGTCCTCCTGCAGCCAGTGAATAAACAATCAACACGTTACTTGGGGGTATACTGAGTCCTGTAGTGGCCGAGGTAACATTTACTGCGGTGCTGTAATTTCTGTCATAACCTTCTTCTATCATTCTTGGGGTCATAAAGCTTCCGATGGCTGAAGCCGAAGCAGCCGCCGATCCCGATATGGCACCAAACAGCATGTTCGAGAGGATATTCACAAAAGCAAGACCGCCGGGTAATCTTCCTACAAGCGCCTTGGCAAGATCAATGAGCTTCATGGCTATGCCCCCCTTATTCATCAACTGCCCGGCAAGTACAAAAAAAGGTATGGCCAGCAAGGTAAAGCTGTCCAGCCCTGTGGCTACCCGTTGAGCCACAGTAGTAGCAGCCGGGATGGGATAGATACTAACCAGTAATGTTAATGTTGCCGATAATCCTATACTGTAGGCAATAGGTACTCCAATAGCGAGGAATATAACGAAGCTGACTATTAAAACGAGGATTCCGAATAGTTCCATTATTTTTTAATTTTTTTATTATTTTTTTATTCTGAGGTCATTGTTTTTTCTTTCAAATCCTGGGGAAGTCCATGGATGATCTCATGAACTGAATAAAAGATGATAAGCAGGCCACTCAGGGGCAATGCCAGATATACAATCCCCATTGGAATTTGCATGGTAGAAGATACCTGGCTCATCTTAAAGGCGATGAACATCAATCTGAAACCACCGATAACAAAAACAAACAGTGCGAAAAGGATAATAAGGATATTAATAAAGATATCCAGATTCCTTCTTTTGGCCGGATTTCTCTGTTGCAGTTTCTGAGGAAGCAGATTAATGGCGATATGTTCCTTTTTACCTGAAGCGTAAGCACCTCCCAGTAAACCAACCCAGATAAGCAGGTACCTGGCAAGTTCTACCGAAAAGGAGCTCGGGGCATTCAAAAGATACCTGGATACCACATTCCATACCACATCCAGTACCAGGACAGCCATAACTACTACCACCAATATTTCCAGAATTCTGTCTATAGTCTCTCTTACTTTCATAGGATATAATGTTTATTGTGAAACAGATTATTTATCTTCAGAGTCAGAAACCTCAACGTTTTGAATCTGTTGGGTCAACTTATAAACCTCAGGGCTTGTCCTTTCCATATACGAATAGACACTTTGAACGCTCTCACGGAAAGGCTCTAAGTCGGGGCGGATAATCTCTACACCTGCCTCTTCGATCGCCTTTAGGGCTTCCTGCCGGGCTTCCTGCCAATATTCCCTTTGCTTTTCAACCGACTCTTCTGCAGCCTGTTGGAGCCACTGCTTTTCTTCTTCACTTAGCTGTTCCCAAATGTGCGTGCTCATCAAAAGTACGTCAGGAATACGGGCATGTTTGTTTATGCTAAAATAATCGGCTACTTCATACTGATGGGAGGTATGCAATGTAGGCAAATTGTTTTCTGCTCCGTCTACCACTCCGTTTTGTAAAGCGGTATATAATTCTCCCCATGAAATGGGTGTTGGAGAGCCGCCCATTGCCTGAACCATTTTCACGGAAGTCATGCTTTGCATAACCCGTATCTTCATCCCTTTAAGATCAGAGGGTTTCCGTATTGGTTTATCGATGGTATAGAAGCTCCGGCTACCGGCATCATAAAAAACAAGTCCTTGTAGCCAATATTCTGTGCCTGAACCCAGGATTTTCTCGCCTATCGGCCCGTCCAAAACCTTATGGTAATGCTGGAGATCTCTAAAAATATAAGGCATTCCCAGAGCTTTGTATTCAGGGACAAAACTTTGCATAACAGCTGCAGAAACTTTAGTCATGGCCAGGCTTCCAATCTGAAGCATTTCCAGACATTCCCTTTCCGAACCAAGCTGAGAACTGGGATAAATCTTAAGTTTTAAATTTCCGTCCGATAGTTCCTCGGCCCTTTGGGCCATATACTCCATGCCTTTGTGTACGGGATGGCTTACGTCCAGACCATGAGCCAGACGAAGAATGGTAATCTCAAATTCTTCCGTAGCGGAATCCAGATCTTCTGTACAAGAGGAACTGACAATTAACATTGTAAGCAATAAAGACATTACTTTAACACCAAATACAACTCTTATTTTCATAATGAATATAATTTATCTGATTTTTTTAACAATAGACAGCGCTTCGCTGGCTTTATCCTTTATTTTGGAGAATTCTTCGTTCTTTACCAGTTCTTTGGTAATTAGTTTGGATCCCATTCCTACACTGCAAACTCCGGCTTCAAACCATGCTTTGAGGTTTTCCTCTGTAGGTTCAACACCTCCTGTGGGCATGATATCCGTCCAGGGCATAGGACCCCTTACAGCTTTCACAAAACCAGGGCCGCCAACCTGCGAACCGGGAAAAATTTTGACTATATCTGCTCCCAGTTCATGGGCTTTGAATATTTCCGTGACCGAACCGCAACCGGGAATCCAGAGTACTTTTCTACGGTTACAAATCCTTCCTGTATCTTCATCCAGGATGGGAGAAACCACGAAATCAGCTCCGTTTTGCATGTATATTGCTGCTGTGGGAGCATCCATCACTGAACCTACCCCGAGGCATAACCCGGGTAATTCTTTTTGAACGTATTTTCTAAGCTCTGTGAAAACCTCGTGGGCAAAATCTCCCCGGTTGGTAAATTCAATTACTTTTACCCCACCTTCAAAACAGGCCTGCATTATATTACGGGCTGTTTCGAAATCGGAATGGAAGAAGACCGGCACAATACCGGTACTTCTCATTAGGTGGGCGACTTCATGCCTTTTAAATTCTGCCATATTTTAGATCATAATTTTAGAAGAATAACAGGTAAATATATAAAAAAACTCGAAAATTAGATTTTCATTCAAAAATCTTTTTATCTGGAAACCCTGCCGGAAACATCACCGCCCATGATTTTCTTAACTTCTTCAACGGTTACTTCATTAAAGTCACCATGCACAGTATGTTTCAGACAAGAAGAAGCAATCCCGAAATTCAGGGCGTCCTCATCGTTCATTTCGGAGAGGATCCCATAGATAAGGCCGGCCATGAATGCATCACCGCCTCCTACCCGGTCAACAATATGGGTGATATCGAATTTATTTCCGATGTGGAGTTTTTCCCCGTCGTAGAGGGTTCCGGTCCAGGTATTGTGGTTGGCATTGATGGAGCCCCTCAAAGTGGTGATCACCTTTTTGGCCTTGGGAAAACGTTCCATGATCTGCCTGGAAACCGAACGGTAGGCCTCTGCATCTACCTCTCCTTTGGTGACATCTACCCCCTCCGGTTTAATTCCCAGGGATTTTTCCGCATCTTCTTCATTGCCCAGCACGATATCGCATCCCTTAACCAGTTCGGGCATTACCTGTTGAGCATCCTTTCCGTATTTCCAAAGTTTTTTCCTGTAGTTTAGATCGCATGAAACTGTCAAACCCAGTTCATTGGCAGCTTCAATGGCTTCAAGGCACACATCGGCTGTACCCTGGGAAATGGCCGGTGTGATACCAGTCCAGTGGAACCAGGTGGCATCTTTGAAGATTTCCTTCCAGTTGAACATGCCCTTTTCTACCTGCGATACTGCCGAATGAAACCGGTCGTAAATTACCTTACTGCCACGGCTCACAGACCCTGTTTCAAGGAAATAAACACCCAGCCGTTCGCCACCCCTGAGAATGTGAGAGGTATCTACATTGTGCTTTCTCAGTTCCTGAAGACATGCTGTTCCTATATCGTTTTCGGGCAACCGGCTTACAAAACTGACCGGTACCCCGAAATTGGCGAGGGATACGGCAACATTGGATTCCCCTCCCCCGAATGATGCATTGAACTGCTTTACCTGATTGAAACGAAGATGCTGAGGGGTTGCCAGGCGCAGCATAATCTCTCCGAATGTGATCACTTTATTTTGCATACGGCTGAATTTTAATTAAGTGTAACTCACTTGTAGTCGAAAAAAGCAAGAATTTGACCGGAAAGGTACTAAAACTTAAAATACCCTTTTGCATTATGATAACAAATGTTCATCACCATCTGACCGATGAAATCATATTCTTCCGGTAACAGCCCTTTCTCAATATCCCTGCCAAGCATATTGCAAAGAATTCTCCTGAAATAGTCATGCCTGGAAAACGACAAGAAACTTCTGGAATCGGTTAACATACCTACAAACCGACTTAATAATCCCAGATTGGAAAGCACATCCATTTGTATTTCCATTCCCCGGATGTTGTCATTAAACCACCAGGCAGGGCCCATTTGCATTTTTCCGGGAACCGAGCCGTCCTGAAAATTCCCGAGCATAGAGGCTACCATTTCATTGTCATTGGGATTGATATTGTAGATGATGGTTTTGGTTAGTTTGTCCTTTACATCGAGATGGTCAAAGAAACGAGACATGGCTTGGGCTAACGGTTTGTCTCCTATGGAATCAAAGCCGCTATCCTTGCCCAGCTTTTCATACATTCTGGTATTGTTATTTCTCATGGCTCCGTAATGAAATTGTTGCACCCATCCTTTCTCATGATTCATAACCGCAAGTTCATGTAATAAAGCCATCTGATACTTTTTGGCCTGTTCCTGGATTATCGGTTTGCCTGAGCGTGCATTATCGAATATACCTGTGATTTCATTTTCTGTGTATTCACAGTCATAGAATGTTTCAATGCCATGATCAGAGCTTTTACATCCCATGCTGTCGAAAAAGTCATGCCTTTTTCTAAGTGCTGTAATTAACTGGTTGTAACTATTGATACTCACGTCGGAGGCTTTCTCAAGTTTATCAATATAGGCGTTAAAATTGTCTATGTTTTGGATGCCAAGTACCTGATCCGGCCTCCAGGTAGGATAAACATTAACGGGTATGCCGTCGTTTTCCCGGATTTTTTGATGGTATTTCAGGTCATCTACAGGGTCATCAGTAGTACAGACCGTATCCACATTCCATTTTTTCAAAAGCTGGAGCGTGGAGTAATCCTTTTGCCGGAGCTTGTTGTTGGCTTCCTCGTAAATTTCCTCGGCGGTGTCCGGGTTAAGCAGCTTGTCAATGCCAAATGACTGTTTCAGTTCCATATGGGTCCAGTGGTACAGGGGATTTCGCATGGTATGGGGTACTGTTTCCGCCCATTTCATGAATTTCTCAAAATCCTTGACATTCCCTGTGCAGTATTTTTCCGGAACACCATTTGTGCGCATGGCTCTCCATTTATAATGATCTCCCCCAAGCCAGATTTCAGCCAGACTCTCGAATTGCTTGTCACTGGCAATCTCATCAGGAGGCAGATGCGTGTGAAAATCGATGATCGGCATGGATTTGGCATACTCATGGTAGAGTTTTTCTGCCGTTTTGTTTTCCAGCATAAAATTTTCGTGTATAAAAGTTTTCATGGCTACTATATTTTATAGATTTTTATTTTGTTTGTCGAAAAGACATCTCCTGGTTCCCAGTTCCAGTCCCCGGAGCTCGGACAAGGCTTTCATCCTTCCGATAAGGGAATAGCCGGGGTAGAATGTTCTGTTGATATCATAGAGCATTTGTTGTCCATGATCCGGCCGCATCGGGATTTGCCAGTCATTTTCACCTGCTTGTTTTCTGCGGTGTTCTTCAAGTAACAGTTCTTTTATTACATGGTACAGGTCAATGTCTCCCCCGAGATGATTGACTTCACAGAAATTTCCATCTTCGTCTCTTGTTAGATTCCGAAGATGGGTAAAATTGATCCGGTGGGCAAGACTTTTGGTCATATCCACCAAATTGTTGAAATGTCCTGCACCGAATGATCCGGTACATAAAGCCACTCCGTTGGATTCCGAATTTATTGTCTTTATGATATCCAGTGCATCTTGTTTGGTACTGACAACCCGTGGTATACCAAATAATGGAAAGGGAGGATCGTCTGCATGAATGGCCATTTTCACCCCCGCTTCTTCAGCTAGCGGTATCGTTTCTCTGATAAAATAAAACAGATGTTCTTTCATTGAATCCCGGTCTATATGGGAGTAGCTTTTAATCATGGAATGTATGTCTTCCAATCCGTATTTTTCCTCAGTGCCGGGCAATCTGAGAAGAATGGCCTTTGTAAGGTTTTGTATGCCTTCTTCATCCAGTTGCTTATAGTATTGTTCTGCCTCCTCCAAAATTTTTTGAGGATAAGATTGAGAAGCACCGGCTCTTTGCAGTATAAACAGGTCGAAAGCGGCGAAGCTTTTTATATCAAACCTTGCCGTTATAGAACCATCCGATAACTTCCAGTTGTGATCTGTTCTAATCCAGTCCAGCATGGGTATGAAATTGTAGCAAAGCGTTCTGATCTTGCATTCACCAAGATTTTTTATGGTTTGTTTGAAATTTTCAATGTATTGCTGATAATCACCTGTTTGTTTTTTGATATCACCATGAACGGGCACACTTTCCACAACAGACCACTCCAAACCTTTCTTTTCGATGGTGCTTTTACGCTTCATGATCTCATTAACATCCCATACCTGGCCCACAGGAATATGATTAAGCGCTGTCACTATCCCCGTAACACCGGTTTGTTTGATCTCGTTCAATCGAATCGGATCATTCGGTCCGAACCATCTCCATGTAAATTCCATAAACCCGGATTTCTAGTCTAAAGACCCACATTGAGCGATTTCTGCTTTCAGTTCACACCAAAAAGTGCAGAGATCAGAAAGCGTCTTTAAGCTTTCTTATAAAAAAGATACTAAACACCACTCCAGGTGCTAAACCCTCCATCGACAGGAATAACTGTTCCTGTAACAAAACTGGAAATGTCGGAAACCAGGTACAGCGTGGTTCCCACCAGTTCCTCAACCTCTCCGAATCTGCCAAATGGGGTGTTGTCAATGATCTTTTTACCTCTTTCCTTTAAGTTGCCTTCTTCATCTTTCAGGAGGAACCGGTTCTGATTGGTCAGGAAAAATCCGGGAGCCATTGCATTCACCCTTATTCCTGTTTTTGCAAGATGAACCGATAACCATTTGGTGAAGTTTGTTATTGCTGCCTTGGCTGCTGAGTATGCAGGCACTTTTGTGATGGTTGTGATGGCTGCCATGGAAGATATATTCAATATGGTGCCCTTTTGTTTCTCCAGCATATCTTCCCCAAAGACCATGATTGGCAGCAAGGAACCTTTGAAATTCAGAGAATATACAAAGTCAAACCCTTCCATAGACATATCGAAGAATGAGCCTTTCAGATCATCCAGGTCTTCTTTTGAAAGGATTTCCTTATCCGTTGTACCCTTAGGAGAGTTTCCTCCGGCACAGTTGATAAGTATGTCAATTTTACCCAGGTCCCCGTTGATTTGTTCCTTTACTTCTTTTAGGTTTTCTTTATCCAAAACATCAACTTTGTAGGCTGATGAGTCAGCTTGATACTCATTTTTCAGCTCAGCAGAGAGTTCTTTGGCACTGTCGAAATCCATTTCCAGGATAGCCGTTTTGGCTCCGGCGGATGCCAATCCCCGGGCCAATGCGGAACCGATAATTCCTGCGCCTCCGGTGATGACGCAGACTTTGTCTTTTAAATCATTAAAATTATACTGTTTCATAACGAATTGGATATATTTTGATGGTTAACATTTTCTTTGATGATGATTTCAATCGGTAATTTGTATTCTTTATCTACTGATTTGTTTAATACCAGAGCGTTGAACAATGTTCTGACGCTAATGTATCCCTGATCAAAGGGTTTTTGGCTGATCAGGTAATCAATGGACCCTTTTTCAAGATGGATTAGGTTTTCTTCAGTCAGGTCGTAGCCTGTCAGGTAAAGCTCCAGCTTGTTTTTCTCCAGGAACCAGGCCACTTTAAACGCTTTTGAATTACTCACAAAAATCCCTTTTATTTTGGGATGTTTTTTCAGGTATTCTCTGAGTTTATTGGATATATCGGTTTTTTTGCTACTTGTAATATTGAGATAATGCACTCTGGAAGCATCTTCGAAAATACTCTCAAACCCATTTTGCCTGTTCTTAAGATGGGGGTGTGTATCGACCGATTTGGCCAGATGGACAACCAGCACTTCATCATCATCCGATAAGCAGTTGTTCATGAGTTTCCCTGCAACTTTGCCACTTTGGTTGTCATCCTGACCGATGAAAGAGAGGTTGTTCTGACCTTCCAGTTTGGAATTGATGAATATATAGGGTATCTGGTTCTGATTGCAGTAATCCACCAAGCGAAGGGATTCTTTTGAAAACACGGGTGCCAGAATTAGTCCATCCGGCTCATATTCATTTATTTTGTTTATACTCTTTCTGAAAGAATTTATATCAAATTGGTCGAACAGGAATTTTCGGTTGGTAATCCCCAGATGATTGATTTCACTTGTAGCCTTATCAATGCCAATGATAGGGCTCTGCCAGAAGGAACTTTCATTTTGTGCGTAAGGGATACATACTGCCAGCTTATAAATTTTCCCGGAAGCCAGCCTTCGTGCAGATAAATCCGGTTCATAGTTCAGCTCAAGGAGGATTTGTTGTATTTTTTGTTTGGTGGCTTCAGATACTTCTCCACGATTGTGGATAACCCGATCAACAGTTCCGTGGGAAACTCCTGCCCTTTCGGCAATATCTTTTATTCGTGCTTTACCTTTGTCCATAAACGGAGTATTTAAAAATCCCGTGCCCGTACACGGCAAATATATAAAATCTTTCCCGTTTGCGTACACGATTTGAAATTTTCATAAAATAATCGTACTTTTCTGCCAAAAATAGCTATGGCTGTTCAGGCTGAAGGGGCTAACTATTTCGGAAACCAGTTGCTCCCTGTTAATATTAGCAAAGTCTTTTATTATGAAGGAATCAGTCATCCGCATGATCTTACACGGGTATTGCACTATCATGATTTTACTGAAATTGTTGTTATATTGAAGGGCAGCGGAATTCACGAAGTAGAAGGACAGCAATATAGGGTTTCAGCCGGTGATGCCTTTGTTTTGCAGGATTATCAGAAACACCAATTTTTTGATGCCAGCGAGGTGGAGATTGTTAATGTAATGTTTGATCTGAAGAAAAGACCTGGTATGCTTAATCTGAACGAAATAAAAAGGATGCCGGGATACCATGCGCTCTTTATTCTGGAACCACAGTACCGAAATACACAGCAGTTTAAAAACAGACTCCAGCTTAACCGGAGTGAGCTTGCCAAAATTGAATTTATTTTAAATTCCATGTTCTGGGAACAGTATCACCGGGAAACCGGATATGAAACCATCCTGATAAATCTCCTGGAAGATCTGATTATTATTATGTCACGCCAGTATTCAAAAATTGAAACCCGGGAGGCCCGTTCACTGATACGGATAAGTGAAGTGCTGGATTACCTGGAACAGAATTACCAGTCGAGAATTTACCTTGAAGACATGGCTGCTCAGGCTTGTATGTCGAAACGCCACTTCCATCGTATTTTTAAGAATGCTACAGGAGAATCACCCGTTGATTATCTCCTTCAGATCCGTCTCCAAAAGGCCAGGGAACTGCTTCGCAATACCTGTTTATCCGTTGCCCATGTAGCTTATGAAGTGGGGTTTGCCGACGTGAACCATTTCATTAAAAAGTTTAAACAAACCATTCAGGTAACCCCTCATAAATACCGGATGAATTTTGATTAGGCGCTTACCGGTCAAATTCTTGCTTTTTCTGGCAAAACTTGGCCGGTAAGGTACTGTGTTTTGGCAGAATCACCTTATTTTTTGTCAACATTTATGGTTCACGGAATGATACAATCTGTAACTTTGAAGTTGCAGTTGTTATCATTGGATCATGTGTATCTGAAAAGGATGTTTTAGAACGTTATAAATTTCCTGTAATATTATTAAACCTTTAATATGAATCATTATGAAAAGAACCACAACATTTATCATTGGCTGGATCTTTCTGGCTTTCCTGGTTTCCTGCGATAGGGGAGAGCAAAAGGAAGAGCCGGCGCTTTCTGAAGAAAAGAAAGGCACTTACTGGGACTATACACTTTCAGATGAAGAAAGAGCTGAAACCCTGCTTTCCCAAATGACCCTGGAAGAGAAAGTTTCCCAGCTTTCCTATAACAGCAAGGCCATTCCGCGTTTGGATATACCGGAATACAACTGGTGGAACGAAGCTTTGCATGGAGTTGCCCGGTTTGGAAAAGCTACAGTATTTCCGCAGGCTATTGGATTAGGGGCAACTTTTGATCCGGATTTGGTTCATCATGTGGCTACTGCCATATCTGATGAGGGTAGGGCTTTATATCATGCCGCACAGGAGAAAGGCAATAAAGGACAATACCAGGGCTTAACCTACTGGTCGCCCAATGTCAACATTTTCAGAGATGCTCGTTGGGGTAGGGGACATGAGACTTACGGAGAAGATCCTTATCTGTCAGGTACCATCGGTAGTGCTTTTGTGAAAGGCATACAGGGGGATCACTCAGAATACCTTAAAGCCGCAGCTTGTGCCAAACATTACGTGGTACACAGCGGACCCGAGGCACTACGGCATGAATTCAATGCTCAGGCCGGCCCTAAGGACATGTACGAAACTTATCTTCCTGCCTTTAGGTCATTGGTAGATGCCGGAGTACAGGGCATAATGTGTGCTTATAACCGGACGAACGATCTGCCTTGCTGTGGAAGCAAGCCCCTGTTAATTGATGTTCTCCGGGAAGACTGGAACTTCAACGGGTATATTGTATCCGACTGTTGGGCACTGAACGACATTCATGCCAACCATAATTATACAGAATCGCCTGTGGAATCTGCAGCCTTGGCGATTAACAGCACGGTAGATCTGAATTGCGGCGACACATATCCCCATCTTACTGAGGCTGTGGAAAAGGGATTGGTGGAAGAAGCAACTATTGATTCTTCTTTAAAAACGCTTCTGAAGATTCGCTTCAGACTTGGACAGTTTGATCCACCTGAGATGAACCCCTACACTTCCATATCTACCGATGTAGTTAATTCCGAAGAACACCGTCAATTAGCACGTGAAGCAGCTCAAAAATCAATGGTTTTGCTTAAGAATGATGACAATACCTTGCCGCTAAAGAAGGACCTCGATATGATTTATGTGACCGGTCCCAATGCCACCGATCAGCAATTGTTGCTTGGTAACTACTATGGTTTGTCGGACAATCTGGTTACCATACTGGAAGGCATTGTCGGTAAAACGGAACACGGGAACAGCGTTCGTTACAGGCAGGGTGTTCTGCTTGATCGGGAAAATGTTAATCCCATTGACTGGGCCTCCGGAACGGCAGCAGAGGCCGATGCAACCATTGCCGTTATGGGTATTACCCCGCTTCTCGAAGGCGAAGAAGGTGAGTCCATTGCTTCTCCCAACAAAGGCGACCGTCCGCAGATTGGCCTGCCCCAGCATCAGGTAGAATATATTAAAAAGCTGAAAGCGGACAACCCGAATCCGGTGATTGTAGTCCTGACCGGTGGCAGTCCCATAGCTGCTCCTGAAGTGCATGAGATCGCCGATGCGGTG
Organism: Bacteroidales bacterium; assembly: GCA_046545815.1. GTDB lineage: Bacteria > Bacteroidota > Bacteroidia > Bacteroidales > UBA12077 > JAGXLC01. The sequence continues at coordinate 4,283 of JBKGZA010000029.1, read as the reverse complement.
ATTTTTGCATGGTATCCAGGCGAACAGGGTGGAAATGCCGTTGCAGATATCATTTTCGGAGATGCGGCTCCCTCTGGCCGGCTTCCCATCACCTTTCCCAGATCCACCGATCAGCTTCCTCCTTATGAAGATTATAACATGGAAGGACGTACCTATAAATATATGGACGAAGAGCCTCTTTACCCATTTGGGTTCGGTTTGAGCTACACCAGCTTTGATTATAGTGATCTGCAGCTCTCCGCCGGCGAAATAGAAAAGGGAGAAGCTCTGGAAGCCCGGGTTACGGTAACCAATGACGGAGATACAAAGGCTGAAGAAGTGGTTCAGCTTTATCTGACCGACGTGAAGGCATCTTTCAGAGTCCCCGATTATTCTCTTCAGGACATCAAACGTGTTGCTTTAAATCCCGGGGAATCTCAGGAGCTGAGTTTTGAGATCACACCGGGGATGATGGAAGTAATTGATATGGCCGGTAACAGGGTGGTAGAACCCGGCGCCTATAATGTGACCATTGGCGGGGCTTCTCCCATGCCGAGAAGCCGGGAGCTGGGAGCGACCAAACCGGCTAAGAAAGCCTTTAAGGTTATAGAATAATAAAAAGCAGGGGGTTACAATAAGAATATCATTTGCAAATACAAATTTTCAAAAGTACCCAATAACTATATTGTAATAATTAAACAAGAATCCTTTAAGTAAAGCGTATGTTGGTTAATGAGAGAAAAAACGAGGTCGGGGGGAACACCCGACCTCGTTTAACTGATTCGATCCGGTTTTTCTGTTATCGTTTCAAATTACTTATTCTTCCAGGATCCTGCATATTTCCCGGTTGATCTTTCTGATCTTCTCTTCCTTCATTTTGATCACTTTTCTGTCATAGGTTATCAAACCATTTACCTCGGTTTCCACGTCGGTGGTTTGGGTATAGACGGCTGCTGAGTAGGCGTTTGGGATCAATGTTTTCAGTTTTTCAGCCAGTTCGATATATGCGTCGGTTGCTTCTTCGGAATCTTTATACTGTACATATCCCCAGTTTCTTCCGGTTTCCCAGAGGTGGTCTTCCATAACCAGGCCAATACCTCCATATTCACCGAGTACGTTGCTGCGTTTGGAATCGTAAAGACCCATCGTAGGTTCCGGGTAATTATGCATATCGAGGATGTCGCCTACGTCATAGTGATTGCCTCCGCTTGCCGGGTTTACAAGGCGTGAGGGGTCGTAGTTTTTAGTCCATTCCGTGATCTCTTCGGTTTTGAATTGCCCCCATCTTTCGTTGAAAGGAACCCGAACCACTACACTCGGGTTGGAATAAGTCAGGTCCATGATCTCCTTCCATTCATGTCGGAAATTTTCTTCAGATTTGGCGCTGCGTTCGAATTCCTTCCCATCAAAATATTTACGGGGCTGCCATTGTGGGGAATCATCTCCATTGGGCATATCCTGCCATACGAGGATGCCTTCACGGTCGCAGTGATAATACCATCGGGCCGGCTCTACCTTTACGTGCTTCCGTATCATGTTAAACCCGAGATCCTTGGTTTTTTTGATATCATATAACAGGGCTTCATCCGTGGGTGCCGTGTAAAGGCCGTCGGGCCACCAACCCTGGTCCAGCGGGCCAAACTGGAAGTAATCTTTGTTGTTGAGCTGAAGCCTTACAATGCCGTTTTCGTCGCGTTTGGTGGAGATCTTCCTCATTCCGAAGTAACTTTCTACCTTGTCAAGGGTTTTCCCATCGCGTAGTATTTTTACTTCCATATCATACAGATAGGGCGATTCGGGGCTCCAAAGCCTGGCATCCGGTACGCTTACCAGCACTTCCTGGCCGGCTGCCGCTTTGCCGGTGCTGATCACTTTTCCCTCTTCCAACACACTTACTTCAACGATATCTGAGGAGGTGGTTCCCCTGGTAGAAGCATTTACGGTGATGTTGTTGCCATCGATGTTCGGTACGGTTTTCAGGTGACTGATGAATGTTTTATTTACCGGTTCCAGCCATACTGTTTGCCATATACCGGTAACGGAAGTGTAGAAGATCCCTTCCGGTTCTTTTACCTGCTTACCCCGGGGCTGGTAACCTTCGTCGGTTGGATCCCATACCTTCACGGTAAGCTTTTGTTCCCCATCTTTTTTCAAATATGGCGTGATATCGAACTGGAAAGGGGCGTATCCACCCTTGTGGCTTCCCACTTTGATGCCGTTGATCCATACATCGGCCTGCCAATCAACAGCGCCAAAATTAAGCAAGATCTTTTCATTGTTCCAGTCTGACGGGACTGAAAAATTCCGCTGGTACCACAATTCGTTATTTTCACCCACACGTTTCTGAACACCTGAAAGACTTGATTCTATGGCAAAGGGTACAAGAATTTTGCCTTCATACCTTTCCGGGAAATTGCTTCCTTTGGAGCGGATGGCATAATTCCACATCCCGTTCAGGTTTTTCCATTGATTCCTTTTCATTTGCGGACGAGGGTACTCAGGCAACGGGTTTTCAGAGTCTACTTCTTTCGCCCAGGGAGTTTTTATCTTATCACCGGCAGGCTCCCAGTCCTGTGCCATAAGGTTTGAAGACAATACAATCATTAAAGCAAATATGATGAGACAGGATATCGTATGCTTATTTTCACTTTGGCTTTGTTTCATTGGTTTACTCATTCTGTTTGTTTTTAATTTTAACATGTTGTTATTTGGGTTATTCCACAAATGTGGCAAAAATACCATTTTTTTATAGCGGGCAAACTCAAACTGGAAAAAATTGATGGCTTGCCTTGTCCTGTAAGTGCAACATATACGATCATATTTAACGAGTACGTGGTAATTTGAAATGAAAAGTCAGCAGAAACCGTTGTATTTCGGCGACTATTCCACAAGAGGATGCTTCTGAAAAAAATCGGGATTTGGATTCCAAAAAGTTTTATCTGTCTCAGTGATTCGTTAACTTTGCCGGAGTTGAACCCACCAATACCGAATATATTATGAAAGCTGCATTATTAACTGATATCAAAGAATTCAAGATAGATGAAGTTTCCGATCCCATGCTCTCGAACGATACGGATGTACTGATCAGGGTAGGCGTTGTCGGGGTCTGCGGCTCCGATGTACATTATTTCGAAAGGGGCAGGATCGGAGATCAGGTTGTTGAATACCCTTTCACCATAGGCCATGAGTTTGCCGGTACAGTGGAACAGACCGGCAGCAAGGTAACCCGTGTTAAACCCGGCGACCGGGTTGCGGTTGATCCGGCTATTTCCTGCGGAAAATGCGATCAGTGCCTGGCAGGCAGACCCCATACCTGCCGGAATATCAGATTCCTTGGCTGCCCGGGCCAATCTCCCGGCAGCTTATCCGATCACATTGTCATGCCGGAGGAGAATTGCTTCCCCTTACCGGAGAATTTATCCCTTGACGAGGGCGCACTTTCGGAGCCCCTTTCCATCGGTCTCTATGCGGTGAAGCAATCCGGGCTGGAGAAGGACATGAATATTGGAATATTGGGTCATGGCCCCATCGGGATGAGCGTTTACCTGACAGCCAAAGCTTACGGTGCCGGGAACACCTATGTAACCGACAAGCTGGATCCCCGGCTGGATATTGCCCGGCAGGCAGGCGCCAAGGAAACCGGCAATCCCGATGAAGAGGATATTGTTCGGAAGTTCAATGAAGCTGAGCCCTCCCAGCTTGATGTGGTATTCGAATGCTGCGGAGAGCAGGATGCCCTGGACAATGCCGTTGACCTGGTAAAGCCAGGCGGAAAGATCATGATCGTCGGTATACCGGCAACGGACTGGTGGTCGTTTGACCAAAGCAAGGGCAGGAGAAAGGAGATCACCTTTATTAATGTGCGCAGACAGAACGGCACCGTTCAGGAGACACTTGATTTGATGGCATCCGGCAAGATAAACGCCAGTACTATGGTCACCCACCGTTACTCACTTGATCAGACGCCGGAGGCCTTCGACCTGGTATCCAACTACCGGGATGGGGTGATGAAGGCGATGGTACAAATGGATTAGTTAGAATGTTGCATGAGCTAAAGCTGACAGTCCAATACACTGGTCATTTATAGTCATTTTGCCGTCATTAAGTTGTCATTTTTTGTATCCGCAGAGGGCTCCACGCAAAGAGCGCGAAAGGAGGAAGACGCAAATAAAGAGAAATACTCTCCAATTGTGCAGGGATTGTCACGTAGCATGCCTAAAAGAATATTTATATATCCTTATATGCCTTAGTGAAAGATACGATATGACCATCGTTTGGTGGTTTTGTCTTTCATTGGAATCGTT
>JBKGZA010000028.1:0-24168 GCA_046545815.1 Bacteroidales bacterium | reverse complement strand
TGCATAAGGGCCTGTTCGTTGGTTTGTTTTCAGTTAAAAAAAAGGAATACGCACACCCTCACAGCTCATTTCAATTGATCTTTAATAAGTGCAAGATAATCTTCCTTTGTATCCTCGTTATCGGTTCCCATAATGCCGCACAAATACTTCCCACTCCTATAAAGCAAGATGGAACCATTATGAGGATCTTCAATGCTGTATTTATTGGCATCTCGTTTATCCTCAGGATATTCAACAAAATCTAAATATTTATCAAGTATTTTCCCGGTTTCCTGCTTGTCATCCAGACTAAGGACGAACAATTGAAAAGACTCGTCACCTACTTGATAATCTGCAAGGAAAGCAGAGGGCAGATAACTATATCCCAGAAAATCATTAGCAATATATTTCTCAGAATTCTTCACCTTGCCCTTTTCCGGGAACAGGTCCAACTCTTCAGGCAACCGGGCATTATTGCTGAGACCCTTGTCAATTTTCCGGGCCAGATCCTCCATCGAATCCCTCAATCCCTCGTCATTGGTTGAGATCTGAACATAATAGGGCCCTGTGATGAAATAATAGGCATCCCCACTTCTGAAACCCTGAGCTCCAACATCAATAAACTCGTAATCGTCGCTTCTTTCCTGAGAATAAATGCCAAAAGTATTGGTTGGATTGCTATGCTCAAAAACATACACTTTAACCTCCTTATCCTGGTTATTGCTATATTCGGCTGTATAGAGCCTTTGGAAATCATAACTCAGATAGGAGTCGGCTGCACCATTGATGATGTCCCAAAGGTTATCGGGAGTATAAACTTTATCTCCAACATTCAACTCCCAGCCATCAAATTTCGGAAAAATTTCTTCAGCCTTTTTGGAAAATGTAACCGTAGGAATCATAAATACAATAATTCCTAAAATAACCAATCCTTTGAATATAATTGTCCTTTTCATAATGCTGTTGGCTATTTATAGATTATACAAGAAAATCATCAGAAACCTTTGTCAGCCTAGTAATATCAGCCACTTTTTGTGGTACATTGAAGCCTTTGATACACTTTACCGTGCAAACGGAACAATCCGTACAGGGATTACCCTCTATACCATTGGCAACAAGCTCATCTTTTGCTTTTTTAACCTCCCGGTAACCATATGCATACATATAGGCACGCATCATTTCAGGGATAGGAATATCCTTACGGCATGATTTTGTACACTCATTGCACCCGTTGCAATAAAGTCCCTGTTCAAGTGAAGCGGCATATAAAAATCCCTCTTCCTCTTCCGTGATCTCCAGATTATTCATTACCGCCATGTTCTCATCGAGTTCATCATAAGTTATGATTCCAGGGATAGCGGTATGGACATGAGGATTTTTCAAAGCCCATTTCAAAGCAGCCTGATTGGGCATTTTTGTATCGGAATCACTTCCAAGATCACCGCCGGCCTGTGTTTTCATGGCCACTATGCCAATTCCTGCATTGGAAGCTTCTTTGATAAGTTCGGTCATTTCATCTTTATGATCCTGCTTAAAATTATAAGAAGTGAGAATGACATCATGCACGCCACCATCAATAACAGCTTTTATAACTTCAGGCTCACTGCTGTGAGTGGAAACTCCAATATACTTTGTTTTACCCTGCTTCTTGGCAGTCTTTAAAGCATCCAGAACTTCCTCATTCAATACGTCATCCCGTGAAGACACAGCGTGTGAATAAAGAATCTCTACATAATCCATCTGCAGCCTTTCCAGACTGGTATTCAACATTTCCATAAATTCCTCTTTATCCTTTGATCCCACCTTAGTTGCAATGGTAAAGGAATCACGTGGGTAGTCCTTCAGAACCTCTCCCAGCATTTTTTCATTGTTGCCATTCTGATAGCCATGAGCCGTGTCAAAATGCTCAACACCGGCATCCATAGCAGCTTTTATCAAATTGGGGTTGTCTGCCCGCATAACTCCAAAGCTTACCACAGGCAACTCAATATCCGTATTACCCAATCTCCTTTTAACAATATTGCCTTTTTTTCCTTCGGAATGAATGGATCTAACGGATTCCGAACCCGCTACTTTATTTGTAAATAAAGCTCCTGCCGTTCCAAGCAGGGAAGTCTTCAGGAATGTTCTTCTGTTGAAATCATTGTTACGCATAATCTTACTATTTTAGGTTTAACATGAACCAGTTTCTGTATATCCCCTATCCATGCTCCTGATAACATTTATTGGTTATCATTTACATGAAAATCCTATTTGTTTGTTTGCGGTTAATTGCTAAGATACCGAACCCAACCCCAATTGTTTTAATGCAGCAAGATACAAAGTTTTGCCCAAACAGGAAACATTTTAACAAAATTTAAGATTCAACCATCTGAATTAATACAAATATAAATATAAACATATTTATAAAACATCCTCCTAATTCGAGCTTTCAGTGCAATTTTTAGAGCCAGGGATATCTTAGCGATCAGGTAATTTTAACTCACTCTAAATAATAACATCCTATTTTTCAGAATCGTTTTCGGGAATAAAATATTATACGCCTTCCAGATAGCTTCTAACCGGTTCTCCTCATGGCAGTACGAACCATAATGAACTCATTGATGTTTTCCATATCAATCAGACCCTTTACTTTATCATTATCCACCACCGGAGCCATGGTGATCTGTTGATATCGCATCGTTTCATAGGCTTCTTCGAGAGATAAACTGGATTGAAATACGGTTACATTGGGATTCATTATTTTTCCCACCTCTGTATTTTCGTCGTATTTCATCAACCCCTCAATGATATCGTTACGGGTAAGCACTCCCATAACCCGGTCATCATGAGTAACGATGAACCGTTGTTCAGTCCCGTCGAGGAGGATATCTACTGCACGTTTTAAGGTATCATGGGGATGTAAGGGGGTATATTCATGCATAAGTACGTCATCTACGGTATATCCGGTAAGCACAGAAGTATATTTAACCATTTCATATTCACGTTGTGCTCCAATATAAATAAAAATGGCTATAAATATAAGAAAGGGATTGGCATACAAACCCCAGATGGCAATAAAAAAAGCAAAGATTTTACCAATGTTCATCGCCACCAGGGTTGCCTGGTCACGGGGTAGTTTCATGGCCAGCAGAGACCTGAAAACCCTGCCACCATCCATGGGAAAGGCAGGAATGAGATTAAACACGGCAAGCATCAGGTTAGCAAACATTAATATGACAAGAAAGTTGGATTCATTGATAACCTGAAAGTTGGCGGGATTCAAATCAAGTTGTCCTGTTGTTGACAATACAATCCATAAAAATAAGGTGATAGCCAGATTTAAAAGAGGGCCTGCTACTGAAACCATCAGCTCCTGCCTAGGGTCTTCGGGCATTTTTTCCAAATCAGCGACACCTCCTATAGGCAAAAGGGTAATGCTGCGCGTGGGTATGCCATAACGTCTGGCTGTAAGCGAATGGGAAAGCTCGTGAAGCACAACGCAAACAAATATGGAAAGTACAAAAAGAACGGAATAAAGAATGTCCCTCAACCCAAGCCCCTGCTGAAGATTGATAAAAACAATCCAGGCAATGATCAACAAAAAAGTCCAGTGAACCGAAATTCTTATTCCAAATGGCCTGCCTAAAGTAAGTGAATATTTCATCTGAATGGTTGTTAACAAAATCAAAAAAAGCAATATAATAAAGATCACTAAAAAAACGAATGAAAAAAGGTTTTCATTTCGTAGCAAATATCATATTAATGATAAGTCAATTCAAACATTTTTTTATAATTTTTCGCGGGAATTTAAAATAAATCTCAATGAACGACATTACCATAACAATTAGAGAAGAGGAAGTGCCGGCTATTGGTTTGGGCACCTGGTTACTCAGGGGCAATTCCTGTATTGATACTGTGATAAGCGCCTTGTCATTAGGATACCGTTTGATCGACACGGCTCAGGATTATGATAACGAACGGGAAGTAGGGGAAGGCATTCAACGAGCGGAAGCAGTACGTAAGAATATATTTCTGAGCACCAAACTGAATCCGGCCAATTTTGCCTACAATGATGCGATCGCTACCACTAAAGGAAGCTGCCACAAGCTTTCTGTAGATTACATTGATCTAATATTACTGCACTGGCCTCACACTGGAATTTCACTGGAGGAAACCCTAAACGCTTTGGCCCAACTTCAAAAAGAAGGGATTATTAAACATATTGGACTGAGCAACTTCCCACCCTCCCTGTTTGATGAAGCTACAAAATATTCCGAAATATTCTGCAACCAGGTTGAATTTCACCCATACCTGGTACGCCAGAATCTTTTGGATCATGCCATAGAAAACAATTATCTCCTGATGGCATACAGTCCGGTGGCCAAAGGGCGACTCATAGAAGATTCCTTTCTGCGGAGTATAGGAAGAGAACACGGAAAATCACCTGCACAGGTTTCTCTCCGGTGGCTTGTTCAGGAAGGGATTGTCCCGGTCGCAAAAGCAAGCACCCCGGAGCATCTGGAAGAAAATACCGACATTTTTGATTTTAGTCTATCTGATGAAGAGATGGCCGCAATCAGAGCACTGGACCGGGGATTGTATTTAGACCCTGTCAGTGATATGGCTGATGAGGAGTAAGATCAGTCAAGGTTTTATTAGCTAAAATTAAAAAGAGATTTATCCTTCAATATATGGTTCCAGGGTTTCCCCAAGGATTTTAACCAGAACAGCATCATCTCTGTCATACACATCAGGAATACCCAGTACAATTATTCTTCCCGGGTCAACGGAAAAGATGGACTGTATCTCATGTTTCATGTAATCTTCCATTACAAAGATCAAATCAGCTTTTTTTAAAATATCACTGTCCAAAGGCCTTGCCGCCCATCCGGAGATCCCCGCAGACATCACCTGAATATCCAGGCCTTTAGAGCGTGCAAGCCCCTGGAAAACGGCTGCAGCCGTAGGGCTTCTGTTCATATTGGCAAGACAAACAAAAAGATATGTTTTCCGGGATGAAACCATTATCTTATAAACATTAGCAGGTTCTCTTCTATTATATATAGAAACTATTTTATTGGCTTTTCGAATTTTGATATGAAAAAATTTAACAGTTATAAAATTAAGGGTAACGAAATTCGCTACCCTTAATTTTTATGGTAGTTTCTTATCTTTCGGCTTAATTTTCTAACTTTTCCACATCATAGGTTCTTTCCCTTTCAGCAGCCTTTTCTTCCCATTCCGGGACGATTTTCTCCATAAATTTTTCCTTTTGGCGGTTAAGATGTTGCATATCCAGCCCGGTAACTTCCTGGGCTTTGGCTTTTGTGGAAATATCCGGTACTTCAACTTCCTTGTTGAATCCCAGGCCAGCCAGAATACGGGACAGTTTCATGCGGGCTTCATGTGCTATATTGATACCTGTATTATAAATGCGCAAAGATTCAATGGGTGAGTGAAATGGTGCTCCATGGCTGTTGGCTACATAACCCCATCTCCATTGCGCATGGCGGATATCCATGAGGGCGTCCTCCATCTGTTCTTCGGATGCTCCGAGATTCCATGCTTTCCTGGCTTCAAAATGGGCTTTAACCAATAGCTTTTCCAGTTGATACTGGCTCTCCTTAACCTTATCAAAGCGGCTGTAAACGTTTTGTATCAGTTCTTGTTCAGATTCTTTATGACATACCAGGCAGGTCTTTTCCACATAATTCAGAGGTGAAACGATCTTATGATCCGTATATTTCTGTCCGCCTTCACTGGTATAAGGCATGTGACAATCGGCACAGGCCAATCCGCGTTCAGCATGTATGCCGGTCATGAATAACTCATAATCCGGGTGTTGAGCTTTTACCATAGGCGCTCTGCTAATACCATGTGTCCAGTCGGAAAAATCCCGTTCGTCATAGTAAGCTTCTACCTCTTCAACGCTACGTCCTTTATCCCAAGGAAATACAAGATAATTGCCCGATCCCTTAAAATAATACTCCGAGTGACACTGAGCACAAACCAAACTCCGCATCTCCTGGTGAGAAGCTTCTTCAATATCCCGGCCATTTCTGTTAAATGCTTCGACCAGAGCGGGTCGGGGAACATGCAGGTTCATATTTTCGGATTCGTGGCAATCAGCACATCCAATGGGATTCACTATCTGATGTCCTCGTTCTTCCCATGAACCTTCATAAAACGCTTCGGGACCAATCTCGCTCATCACACGGGGAACATCAGGGCTTTTGCAAGTCCAGCAGGTGTTGGGCATGGGACTGCTTTGACCATCTACAGGGGCGCCGGTACGTAAATTATGCCTCATATCCTGAATGGAATAATGATGGCCCCTACCCTGGTCATACTCTTTGGCAAAACCATAATCAGCCCATAGAATTACCAGGCGGGGATTCCTTTCCAGCATATCTATGGTAGCATTTCCATTGTATTTAGTACGGAAAGAAGTATCTCGGGTAGCCTTCCAACGGTCATACTGACGGGGGAAATTTTTTCCCCATACATCGCTTCTGGGCTCCCATTGGGAATGTTCAACTTCAGGCTGATAGGCAAAAATAGCCTCTGCCCTTCTTTCCATAATAGAAGAGGCAAGCAAACCCAAAATAAAAACAACAACAACAGTTGACAGGAACAACAACCATCCCAGCCAGGGTTTTTTTCTGATATGTTCGCGTATCGTTGCCATATGTTATAAATTTATAATTTTCAGGTTTCTCATTATTCACTACTTTTTACGTTGTTCCAGTTTTTCCCGTTCTCCTGTTTTCTCGTCTTCTCAGTGCTCCACTTCTCCTAATCTCATTACTCAAACACTTCCTTCATCCATTCCGGAACCGGACTTTCCGGAACCGGTACCCGTGCATAAGGTGTCAATGACAAACTGTTTTCCCTGCCATGAGGAACCTCCCGGTGACACTCCCAGCATTTTCTCTCGGTTCGTTCTTTTACACTATGATAAGTTCGTTGAGTCAGCATTTCCGGATTTTTAATCAACTGCTCATGGCAACGGATACAATTCTGTTGTACAACCTCTTCTCCTGCCTGCTTAATCTCTATTACCTGCGGTTCATTACGCAGTGTAAATATGGTAGCATGCCTTAACCCATCTTTTGCCTTAAAATAATAATGATTCAGGAAATTATCGTGAGGTACATGACATTCATTGCAATGCGTAACTTCCCTGTGTGCACTGTGAAACCACGTGGCATATTGCGGAGCCATAATGTGGCAGTTCACACAGGCGGAAGGTCTGTCGGACAAGTAAGAATGGGCTTTAGAAATATATAACACATATACCAAAAGACCGGCAAATATTCCCAATAAGAAAATTACAGGAACTTTCCATCGAGCAGGGGGTATTATTTTTCGAATGAAATTCCTCATAATTCAAAATCGTGTGATGCTCGAAGATATTAAAAACCGAAAAAACATCCGGATTTCCCTGTCTCATCTGAAACAATTAATAAACAATCAAAATTTGAGTAATTTTCAACGTCAGAATTATCCAAAAATAATTCTGACGCTATGGAAAAACTTCACTATCCCGCTTCAATAGCGGGATAGGCTGTTCGTTTTTGAATAATTCAGGTTAGAAAGCTGAAACGAAACCCAGGCTAAATCGCCCAAACTCACTCTCGGTATATCCGGTTGCCACATAAGTGTATTCCCCTACCAGGCGTATATTTCTTCTTATTAAGTATCCGGCATGAAAAGTCATCGACTCATAATCGGCCGGATCAAAATCGGATTCCACCCTGTTGTACATTCCCAGAAGGTACCAATCGCTGTCATCTCCCATTGGACTGTATATCAACTCGGCCAGCGTGCCTTTGGTTGTAATATCCTCCATTGTATTGATGGTATTTTCGGCTGGAAATACCTCTGAATCATTACGGATGGTGTATTGAAAATTAAGCTTCCATCGGTCATCAACATTGACTGTAAAATCGGGCCCAAAGATCTCCACCTGATTGGTTATGGCGTCATTGTAATTATTTTCTAAACGTTCCTTGCCCAGATAGGCGAATCCGCCCACACGTAGATATTCACCGATGTTCTGCGATATTCGTCCCAAATAATTTTTATACCGGTCCTGATCAAAAATATGGAAGGCACGGGCTTCCTCAATACCGTTCCCGTTGACAACTTCAAAAACCAAATCGGTTCCCGTATCAAAGCCATATTCTAACATCAGGCCCTTATCATACTTCAGACCAATTCTCGAATTACCGATCTGAGAAGTATATAGCTGGTAATCCTCCAGCTGAAGGCGTAACTCCCTTGTAAACAGGGGATCGGACACCTGAAACTGACCCAGTTTGACATCCAGTTCCGTATCAAAAAGATTGTTATACATCAGGTAGGCATCTTCCAGGCCAACAACTTCACCCCGTTCACTCATGTAAAAATAAAAATAATAGGACAGATTGTCGGAGATCGCCCCGCCGGAAAGCAATTTCATCAGGTAGGGCGCCCCAAAATCACTCTTCTTATCATTCCCGTTGTTGTAGGTAACGAACCCATCCAAACGAACAGCGAGGGGAAAATTACGTAAAAGGGACAAATTCTCATCACCGGCATCCACATAGTATCCCGGTGCATCGTATTCCTCAAGTCTGAAGCCGTCTCCGGCAAAATCCTCACCATAGCCCTTCAGGCTGGGAGAGGCAGGCGAATGGCAAGTTTTGCAACTCAACCGATACTTTCTGGCAAAAGCTGGAATGGCCTGACAATAATCTGTCAGCACAATCGATCCGAAAAGGGTAAACAAAACAATTCCGAGTATTTTTTTCATAGATATTGGTTTTTAGGGTATTACAGTAATATCAGTAGAATGTTGGTTTATTTCGTGAATGGCATATTCTTCTTCAGGTACATCCAGCAATTCGCCAACGGGTTTAACCAGCAACCGGTAGTTTAATACAGCAGTTACCGTCAGCTCACCTGGTGCTATATCATAGGGAACCTCAAATGTATAGGTTTCCAGTTTGGTTTCCCTTGGACCAATCCGATAATCCACACCCAGTGAATCGGTGTTCCACTGCATAATGGTCATTCTGCCTTGCGGATCAAAGTAAGGCATACGAAATATTCTGTCGCCAATGGGCACATCTTCCCTTTGTACACCTTCAAAATCTTCTTTTCCGAGCGGCAGCCCCATATCCTGATAAGCTTTGGTATCGCTGGCAATGGTATATTCTTCTCCTTCAAAACCTTTTTCATCCACGGGCAGGTGATAAACATTGCCCTCTGAATCTTCAGCCTCCACGTGAAGCCATACAATACGGTCTTCCACCGAACCCGTTGGAAATTTATGTCCGGTTTTCTGGTTGAAAAGGGCCACGGTAAATTCAACCGGATCACCCATCAGCGCTTCTCTGGTATTGGGTTGTACGCGCAATTCGACCACCCCATTCAATTTTCCCGGATCATGGGCACCATGGAACAGGTGAAGTTTGGCATCATCATAAGTGGCACCCATCTTGGCCGTTTTGGTTCTGGCTTCCGTCATATGGCAATCCTGACAACGCACTCCCTCATCCGAATAGGGGCCTTCCTCCCACTCAAGCTGTGTAGATTTCACCCATACCCCGTAAGGACTTTTTTCATTGTGGCAAATGCCACAAAATTTTGCCTGGCTATGTAAATCTATGGGCTCGATCTGATGCTCCGGTGAGCTGGTCTCACCTTTCCGGGAACTATATTTGGTGAACCCGGGTTCTACAATATAGTTATGATTGTAAGCAGTATCACCACGAATACCCTTTATCAAGTGACAAACCTCACACGAAACCGCCTCATTTGCTCTACTACCTTCTTCCGGACGTGGCGGCGGCATATCATCAGCCATATAAGCCATTGGGGTATGGCAACCATTGCAACCTTCGTGGACGCCTTCCATTTCAGGGTCTTTCTCTGAATGAGGAACAGCAAGCTTAAAATATTCAATTTCGTCCCACTCATGCGTATATGCTTTGGACATCATCGATTGCGTCCACTGCTGATAAAAAGCATCATGACAGGAACCACAATATTTGGGTTTACTGAAATCTTCATATTCATAATCTCCTACTTCACCACCTTCACCAACGGGTAGAACAAACCCAAAAACCGCCAATACCAGTACCGGAAGGAGAACGAAAAAAAGCAGTTGTTTATTCATCTCATTAATTTTACCATTATCAGAGACCAATGTATAAATAATTTTTTTACAATGCAAAAAGAAAAATAAAATAAAATGAGTATAAATAAAAGGAAATGAATATTATTAAGGGTATATATCCTGCTTTTGCGGAACGGATACATACCCTTACTCCTTCTCTAATATTAAATCTAAAAAAAGATGTAAAAAGCCCTTCGAAAAGAAATAGGAATTATTCTTCCTCGTACTTGATCACCTCAGCAGGACAGTCTTCGGCAGCCTCTCTGATGCAATCCTCATTGGCGTTGAAATCAGCACCATCTTTCACAAAAGCCTCACCTTCATCATCTTCTCCGAAAACATCGGGGCAAATTTCCTGACATATTCCGTCTGCGATACATCCTTCTTCGATCCATACTTTTTTTATAGCCATAACTACCTCCTTTTTATTAAATGATTAATAATATATCTATCTGAAAAATACCTTTATGATTCTTCTATTTGAATAACCTCTACCGGACAAATTTCTGCCGCTTCCTTAATCTCCTCCTCATAGGCAGTTAAACCAGCAACCGGTTTTACAATGGCCTCATCCCGATCATCCAACTCGAATACTTCCGGAGCGATTCCTTCACACAATCCGCAAGCTGTGCAACCTTCCTCAACCCAAACTCTGCTGATTGCCATATTGTATTCTTTTTTTGTTGATGTTGAATTAGATTGTAAAATTAATAAAAATCTCCTGCAAAAAAATGGTTGATAACAAAATATTAATGGGTGTTCAAAACCGCATTTATCAGAAAACGAAAATTGTTGACAATCAATAAATCGTGAAAAAACCTGGCTTAATAAATTCCTTTTCCCCGCTCCTGATTCCGTTCATATAAAAAATTGTTCTACAGTGTTTTAGCATATCACCAGGAAAGCATGATACACTTAAGGCTCTAAAAATCAATATATCTTATCCGTTTGTTAAAATAATGCCGGATAGATTTTTTTTTATGGTTTTTACATGTTAAATTTACACTTAATAATATTATACTGATTAACTGCCGCATGAATCAAATCTCAAGTATGTCAGAACATTTAATAAATCCATTGTTCAATATTTAAAAACCTTTGTTATGAAAAAATTATTTGCTTTACTGATTATTGTATGTATATCATTATCAACAAACACCTTTGGACAAAAATCCACCGCCATTTTGGATCTTGAAAAAGGCGATCAAAAGATCAGCCGGCATATTTACGGACACTTCTCTGAACATCTGGGGCGCTGTATCTATGACGGTATATGGGTTGGGGAAGATTCTTCCATCCCAAATAATCAGGGAATACGTGAGGGAGTTATTGAAGCCCTAAGAAATATTGGCATACCCAATCTCCGCTGGCCAGGCGGATGTTTTGCCGACGAGTACCACTGGAAAGACGGTATAGGGCCTAAAGACGAACGACCGCCGATGATCAATACCCATTGGGGAATGGTGTCCGAAGACAACAGCTTTGGTACACACGAGTTTCTCAGGTTATGTAATCTGCTTGACTGTGAACCGGTCATCGCAGGGAATGTAGGCAGCGGCACCGTTAAAGAGATATCCCAATGGGTTGAATATGTAAATGCCGATATCAACAGCAAAATGACTCAGCTCAGAAAGAAAAACGGCAAAGAAGACCCCTGGTATGTAAAATACTGGGGGGTCGGCAATGAAAGCTGGGGCTGTGGAGGCAACATGAATCCAACCCAGTATTATGAAAAGATGTGTCGCTATTCTACCTATATGAAAAGCTATCCCGATAAACCCCTCTATAAAGTTGCTGTAGGGCCCAGTGGATTTAATCCTGAATGGACGGAAGAATTTATGAGAAATGTAGCAGAAGACGGGGGTGCCAACCTTTTTAGCGGTTACTCTCTTCATTACTACACCGTTCCGGGAAACTGGCAGGACAAGGGATCAGCAACAGACTTTGGAGAGTCCGAATGGTTTACAACTATAAGAAAAGCCCTGCGTTTAGAGGATCTCATTGAAGAAAATGCAAGGATCATTGACAAGTATTTACCCAATGCCGATATTGACCTTATAGTTGATGAATGGGGATGCTGGCATAATGTGGAGCCGGATACCCGCCCGGGCTTCCTGTATCAGCAGAATACCATGCGCGACGCGATCGTGGCCGGCCTTTCACTGAATATATTCAATCGCCACAGCGACAGGGTTAAAATGGCCAATATCGCCCAGACGGTAAACGTGCTCCAGGCCATGGTGCTCACTGAAGAAGAGGAAACGATCCTTACTCCTACCTATCACGTATTCGATATGTATCAGGTGCATCACGATGCCACTTATCTTCCATTGCAACTTAACAGTCACGAATATAACTTTGAGGGAGAAAAAGTACCTGCGGTTTCCGGCTCGGCTTCCATGGATGAAGAAGGCAAGGTGCATATAACCCTTACCAATGCAGATCCTGATAAGCCTGCTTCAGTGGAATGTTACCTCGACGGGGAAAAAGCGCTCAATTTTAATAAAGGCCAGATTCTGACCCATTCAAAGATGACTGCCCATAATACATTCGGAAACCCTGATAACGTGACCATACAGGAGTTTGACAATGCAGAGGTACAGAAAGACAGAATTGAAATCAATATCCCGGCCAAATCTGTGGTAATGGTTGAATTCAACTAGCCGGACTTACTGAATTAACTGCAAAAGGCTGCCCAAATAAAAAGGGTAGCCTTTACCAAGAATAAAATCATGACTTAAAAATATACTGCGCTATGAAATATCGAAATTTTGGCAGAGAACAAACTGAAATATCCGAAGTAGGGCTGGGCTGCTGGCAGATCGGAGGAGGCTGGGGAACAGTAAAAGAGGATACTGCAAAAGATATTCTCCGCACAGCCCTGAATCAGGACATCACATTTTATGATACTGCAGATGTTTATGGAGACGGCAGAAGCGAGAAACTGCTCGGCGAATTTTTCAGAAAAAACAGAGAGAATTTATTCATTGCTTCGAAAGTAGGAAGAACACCCGACCTGTATCCCAATGGTTATACCAAAGAAAAGGTTAAATACCGCATTCAACAATCCCTCAAAAGATTGCAGCTTGAACCGCTTGATCTGGTACAAACCCATTGTATTCCCAAAAAAATGATAGAGGATGGCGAAATATTCGAATGGCTGAGTGATTTCAAGAAAGAGGGACTGATCAGAAATTTTGGTGCCAGTGTTGAAACCATGGAAGAGGCGAAAATATGTATGCAGCACCCGGAACTCTATTCTTTGCAAATCATTTTCAATATTTTCAGACAAAACCCCACCGAAGAACTATTGGATAAGGCCAAAGAAAAACAGATTGGTATCATTGCCCGGGTACCACTGGCCAGTGGACTGCTATCGGGAAAATTTACCAAAGAAAGCACCTTCCCTCTCAACGATCACAGAAACTTCAACAAATCAGGAAAATACTTCAATATTGGAGAAACCTTTGCCGGGCTTCCTTTCGATAAAGGCGTTGAGCTGGCAGATGAAATAAAGAATCTTATACCGGAAGATTTCACTGCAATGAGTCAATTTGCTTTGCGCTGGATTCTGGATCATGATGCCATTTCTGTGGTGATCCCGGGAGCCTCAAAACCAGAGCATGTGAAACTGAATGCTTCAGCATCAGAATTGCCACCTTTGGGGAACGAACTCCATCAAAAGCTTGGTAATATCTACAAGAAAAAAGTGGAACCTATTATTCAGGGACATTATTAGATAATTCTCAAAAAATCAAATCAAAACCTTATACCAATATGTTTACCCAACACAAAATTAACAACAGGCGAAACCGGAACAATCGAGGTAAAGTGGCCCGTAAATATTTCGAGGCCTGAAGTGGACGGCGAAAAAATCAAATATACCATTCGCCAAAAGGCAGATCATTACTTATTTAAAATAAAGGTGAAAAAATCAGGAGAGATTATTACAATCCAATAATGAGCGTAAACTTCAACACAAAAATGCAGGATTAAAATATCAAAAATGAATATAAATAGTGTGATTATCTTCGGCCATTCAGCATTTTTTGCTTAATTTTATAGGCTCAATCATTGGTTCTAGTTAGTGTTTGTCCATAAAGTCAAATAGATTTGAAAGAGTCTTGGCTAGAATGTTCGCTGGCAAGGCTTGCGAGTTTTGAATGCCAGGAGTTTACTTGATGTAAATGACTGGCATGAAAAACGAGCGTAACGTAGCCAGCGGACATTATAGACAGACTCTAGTTACATAAAAAATAAAATCAATAATCCATATACCAGATGTTTTAATTGAATAACCCTTTAGCCTATGGATATTTCATTCAAAGATGCGCACCGCAAGTTTCAAACCACAGCTTTCAATATCATGGCCAAGCCTATTGGCCCTATTTGTAATCTGAACTGTACCTACTGCTATTACCTGGAAAAAAAGAACCTGTATGATTCGGTCAAGAACTTCAAAATGTCGGAGGAGGTGCTGGAAACCTTTATCAAAGATTATATCCAGGGTCAGAAAGCTCCAATGATCACTTTCGTCTGGCAGGGAGGAGAGCCGACCTTAATGGGGATTGATTTCTATGAAAAGGTCGTGAAACTTCAAAAGAAATACAAAGGCAACAAAACAATCGAAAATTCTTTCCAGACCAATGCCACCAAAATAGATGAGGACTGGGCACGGTTTCTTGCTGAAAATGAATTTCTGGTGGGTGTTTCCATTGACGGTCCCAAATGGCTGCATGATAAATACCGCCGTTATAAAAACGGCCAGGGGAGTTTTGAGGATGTCATGAAAGCCATTGAGCTTTTAAGGAGACATCAGGCCGAATTCAATACATTATCGGTTGTTAATGACCACAACAGCTACTATCCGCGGGACGTTTACCGCTTTTTAAAAAGCATTGAAAGCAAGTTCATACAGTTCATCCCAATCGTAGAGCAATATGCCGCCCCGGATGAAGATACTCCGGTGGAACTGATTTCCCCGGATTTTCAAGGCAAATCTGAAGTAACGGAATGGTCGGTGAATCCGAAGCAATATGGGAAATTTCTGACTACCATCTTTGATGAATGGGTCACCCGGGATGTCGGTAAGTATTTTGTTCAAATATTCGATACCACGCTTGCAAACTGGGTAAATCAAAATCCGGGATTGTGTGTGTTTGACAGAACATGTGGCGAAGCAGCCGTTCTTGAATTCAACGGCGATCTGTATTCCTGCGACCATTTCGTTTATCATGAAAATTATCTGGGCAACATCATGGAAACACCCATGGTGGAACTAATGAAGTCGGAAAAACAGATGAATTTTGGCTTGAGGAAAGAATACAATCTCCCCGAAAAATGCAATAAATGTAAATACAAAAAAGTATGCAGAGGCGGATGTCCCAAGAACCGGGTAACCGAGACCGGAGTTCCAGAAAAACGATTAAATTACCTCTGTGAAGGATATCAGCATTTTTTCAGTCATGTGGTACCCTATATGAACTATATGGCCAACGAATTGAGAAACAAAAGGCCTCCTGCCAATGTGATGCGATGGGCCAAAAAATATCAGGTTCACTAATTTATTATAAACCAAAGTCTGAAAATTATATGCCGGTATTATGAAAAATATCCCCACACTTTTATATCTTTTTGTAATGGTGTTCTTTGCCGGTGCATGTCAAAAGCAAAAACAAACGAAAGATTATCCCATTCAACCGGTGCCATTTACCTCAGTAAAGGTAACCGATGACTTCTGGGCGCCGAAAATTAAGAAGAATCATGAGGTAACGATACCCATCGCTTTTGAGAAATCCGAAGAGACCGGCCGGATCAAAAATTTTAAAATAGCAGGAGGTTTGGAGGAGGGGTCCTTTTGTTCCCCGTATCCTTTTGATGACTCCGATGTATTTAAAATAATCGAAGGAGCCAGCTATTCGCTGCAGATGTTTCCTGACGCTGAACTCGAAGCCTATCTGGACACACTGATACGTTACATTGATCTGGCCCAGGAAGATGACGGATACCTTTATACAAACCGTACCATTATGGGGGACAGTGCCCATGAATGGGCAGGGGATGAGCGGTGGGAACTGACCCACGACCTGAGCCATGAACTGTATAATCTGGGCCACATGTATGAAGCCGCAGCAGCCCATTATCAGGCCACAGGAAAACGAAATTTCCTGGATGTTGCAATCAAATCGGCCCACTTGGTTGACAGTGTCTTCGGATTGAACAAAATTGAAAACTATCCGGGACACCAGGAGATTGAAATCGGGCTTGTCAAACTTTATCGGGTAACTGGTAACAAAAATTACCTCGATCTCGCCAACTTCTTTCTGGATGTTCGTGGTCCTGACGGACCCAAATACTGTCAGGCACATAAAAAAGTGGTGGATCAAACCGAGGCGGTAGGGCACTCTGTACGCGCCGCCTACATGTACACCGGCATGGCGGATGTGGCAGCCCTTACCGATGATCCGGGATACGTGGAAGCCATCAACAAAATATGGGAAGACATTGCCTGGAAAAAACTATATATAACCGGTGGAATTGGTTCAGCAGGTGGCCATGAGGGCTTCGGAGAGCCTTATGAATTACCCAACATGACGGCTTACTGCGAAACATGCGCTTCCATTGCCAATGTATTTTGGAACCACCGCATGTTCATGCACGAAGGAGAGGTAAAATACTATGACGTACTGGAACGCACACTTTATAATGCGTTGCTCTCCGGGGTATCCCTTTCAGGAGACAGGTTTTTCTACCCAAACCCCTTGGCTTCTGACGGCCAAGACGAACGACAGGAATGGTTCGGATGTGCCTGTTGTCCTTCGAATATCACCAGGTTCCTGCCTTCAGTTCCTGGGTACATCTATACAAAAACCAATGACCGGATTATGGTCAATCTGTATGCCGAGAATACTGCCAACATTAAACTGGAAGATAAAAACATAGAGATCCAGCAGAAAACAAACTATCCATGGGAAGGCCAGGTTGAATTGACCCTTCATCCGGAAGAAAAGCAACAATTTCAGCTAACACTCAGAGTGCCCGGCTGGGCAAGAAATGAAGCCGTGGCCGGCGACCTCTATCATTTCAAAGATGAAAAAGATCAATCGGTTGAAGTTAAAATCAACGGCGAAAAGATAGATGCCCAAATCCAAAAAGGATATATCCAGCTCGAAAGGTCTTGGATTTCCGGCGACAAGGTAACTCTTAACCTACCCATGCCGGTCCGGATAATTGAAGCCAATGAAAAGGTGGAAGCCGATCAGGGTAAAGTGGCCATTCAAAGAGGTCCGATAGTCTATGCCGCTGAATCGGCTGATAATCCTAAGGGCGAGGTGCTGAACATGGTATTTGACGAAAACAACGACCTCTCTGCTACCTTTAAACCGGACAAACTGAATGGAGTGCCTGTAATAAAAGGCAAAGCATCCGGAGCACAAAAGACACTGGATGACGATATCGAACTCACCGATAAACAAGAAGTTACACTTATTCCTTATCATGTGTGGGCCAACCGTGGCCCCGGAGAAATGAGGGTTTGGCTGCCGGTTGAAAAAGAAGCCACAATCCCCGCCCCTGCTCCAACCATTGCCGCTAAAAGCACCATATCCGCTTCAACTGAAAAAGAATCTCTGGGTTACCTAAACGATCAGCTTGAACCGGAAAACTCTGCCTCCCCCTTCAATTATAATTGGTGGCCTAAAAGTAACCAGTCCGAATGGGTACAATATACCTTTGAAAAGCCTGAAGAAGTAGAAAAAATAAAAGTTTACTGGTTTGATGACCGGCCTGACGGAGGATGCAGAGTACCTGAATCATGGAAAGTCCTATATAAGGATGGCGCAAGCTGGAAACCTGTTAAAAATACAACTTCTTACAAAGTAACAAAAGATTCATACGATGAAGTAGAGTTTGAACCGGTACAAACAACAGCTCTACGCCTCCAGGTAGAACTTCCGGAAGAACATTCCAGCGGTATCGTGGAGTGGATAGTAAAATGACATCCTATCTTTGGACCCGGCTTTCATTCATCGGTGTATTTGGATATTTACCCAAACTATAGAACCGATGGTGTAAAGAGTAATCCATAACCCTTAAACTCACTATAATTGCACAGCAAAAAACGTTATAGCTATGAAGACAAGAAAACATGACTGGAGCGTTTCCATTATTGGAGCTTTACTACTGTTAATTTTAGCAACAGGATGCAAAAGAACCTATGAAGAGGTTGTAAATCCTAAAATTCCTGTTGAGGCGAAATCATTTGACCTGGCTGAAATTCAACTTAAAGACAGTCCGTTTCGGGAAGCCAGGGCAACCAACGCCGGATATTTACTGTCTCTTGAACCGGATCGTTTTCTTGCCTGGTTTCGAGAGGAAGCAGGCCTTGAGCCAAAAGGAGAAGTCTATGGTGGCTGGGAAAGTGAAGGTTACGTTATTGCCGGACATACTCTTGGCCACTATCTGTCTGCATTATCCAAACATTACAATGCTACAGGTGACGAACGTTTCAAGGAAAGAGTTGATTATATCGTGAAGGAACTTGCTTTAGTACAGGGAGAGCATGAAGACGGTTACGTAGCAGCCATCCAGGATGGGCGGGAAGTGTTTGAAGAAATTTCTGAAGGAAATATCCAGCCTGATGGATTTTCTCTGAATGAGACAAATGTACCATGGTATAATCTGGATAAAACCTTTAATGGATTAACAGATGCTTATTTGCTTGCAGAAAACGAGCAGGCTCTTGAAGTGGTGACCAAACTTACCAATTGGGCTTATAATATAACGAAAGATCTTTCACATCAAGAGTGGCAGGAAATGCTAAGTGTTGAATTTGGGGGGATGAATCATTCTCTGGCTGATTTATATGCGATTACCGGCAATCCAAAACATTTGGAACTGGCTGAAAAATTTTATCACCATGAGGTGCTGGATCCATTGTCTAATCGGAAAGATGAACTGGAAGGTCTTCATGCCAATACCCAAATACCTAAAGTCCGGGGGGTAGCAAAAATTCATGAGCTGACTGATAATCAAAATTACCACACAATTGCTGAGTTCTTTTGGAATCGGGTGGTCAATGCGCACACCTATGTCAATGGGGGGCATGGTCATGAAGAATCCTTCGGACCCCCGAATCAACTTTCAGAACGACTGAATCACACAACGGAGACCTGTAATACTTACAACATGCTTTGGTTAACCAGGATACTTTTCCGTTGGGATCCCGACGGTGAATTGATAGATTATTATGAAAGGGCCTTGTATAATCATATTCTGGCCAGCCAGAATCCTAAGACCGGCATGTTCCTATATAAAGGCTATCTGGACATGCCTGCCCGTAAAGGCTTCAGCGATTCAGCCAATTCATTCTGGTGCTGCGTGGGAACGGGTATGGAGAATCATACAAACTACGAAAAGGATGTTTATTATCGCTCAGGAGATTCCTTGTATGTCAATCTTTTTATGGCAACTGAACTGGAGTGGGAAGAAAAAAGTGTGGTTCTGGAACAGGAAACCGATTTCCCAGTTAAGGAGGATTCGCGATTAACTATATCAACAGGGGAACCTGTGGAATTAAGTCTTCTGATCCGTGAACCGGATTGGTGGGTTCAAAATATGGAAATTAGCGTCAATGGCGTTCGCCAACAACTTAATAAACCGGCGAATGGGTACCATGAAATCCGACGAAACTTCAATGACGGTGACGTCATCGAAATCAGTATGCCGATGGAACATCGCATAGAAACCATGCCAGATGACAAGGATCGCGTAGCCTTTTTTTATGGACCGGTGCTCCTCAACGCTATACTGGAGGAAAATCCTCACGGTGACGGAAATGAAGAAACGAAAGTTCCTCAACTGAAGGGTTCGAAACAACAACTTTTAAATGCCTTAGAACCGGTTGAGGGCAAGGATCTTCATTTCCGGGCTGAGGGAGTGGGCCGGATTAAAAATGAAGATACCGGTCAATGGGAAACAACCGATATTTATCTTAAACCCCAATATCAAACCGTAAATGAACTTTACTCTGTATACATGGATATCCAATAAATGACATTGAAAAAAACGCAGGGTTCCCTCCAAGGATAAATATTTTTATAAATTTAATAACGCTAAATATTGTTTTTTTGAGCTTAAGTGTTACATTTACACTTGTATTATGCAGACAATCATTTCAGGATGGACATAAACTTTAAAATCCCTTATATATGGCTACACTTGACTGGATTGTATTAGGACTATTCTTCATTGCTTTAATCGGTATTGTTTGGTGGGTTCTTCTGCAAAAAGAAGAAACCTCGGTGGATTATTTTCTGGCAGGCAGGAATGCAGGCTGGTTTGTTATCGGAGCTTCCATTTTCGCCTCCAACATCGGTTCCGAACACTTGGTTGGATTGGCCGGTGCAGGGGCAGAAAGCGGTATGGCTATGGCCCATTGGGAAATGCATGCCTGGATTATCCTGATCCTGGGCTGGGTTTTCGTTCCCTTTTACTCACGCAGCATGGTTTACACCATGCCCGAGTTCCTGGAAAAACGCTATAACGCAGGATCCAGGACTGTCCTTTCACTCATCTCTCTGGTTAGCTATGTACTGACCAAGGTGGCTGTTACAGTATGGGCCGGAGGAACTGTGTTTAAAACCGTATTCGAAATCGAATATATTGAATTGCTAGGACATCAGATTGATTTTTTCTGGGTCGGTGCCATTGGACTGGTCATAATAACGGGATTATATACCATTTTCGGGGGTATGAAATCGGTGCTTTATACTTCTGCATTACAAACCCCAGTATTGCTGATAGGTTCAATCGTGATCCTGGTGGTAGGTCTCAATCAGCTTGGCGGTTGGGGTGAGCTTGAAAACATCATGAGGGCCCAACCGACCGGATACGGAAACGATTCGATGATGAATCTCATCCGGACACCTAAGGATCCTCAATTCCCCTGGACAGGGGTAATATTGGGATCGGCCATTATCGGATTCTGGTATTGGTGTACCGATCAATATATTGTACAACGTACCTTATCAGCAGCCAATATAGGGCAGGCACGAAGAGGTAGCATCTTCGCAGGTTACCTGAAACTTCTACCTGTTTTTATCTTCCTGGTGCCGGGAATGATCGCTTTTGCACTGAGCCAACAAGGGATGTTAAACCTTGAACAACCCGATGATGCCTTCCCACTCCTGGTTGCCGAAATGTTACCTGTTGGAGTAAAAGGCCTTATAGTTGGAGGCATCACTGCCGCCCTGATGAGTTCACTGGGGTCATTGTTCAACTCCTCTGCAACCCTTTTTACTGTGGACTTTTATAAAAAATTTCATCCGGAAACTCCTGAAAAAAAATTGGTTTACATTGGAAGAGTTGCTACCGCCGTCATTGTAGTGTTAGGAATATTATGGATTCCGGTAATGGAAAGCATCGGCGACTTCCTGTATGTATATCTTCAGGATATTCAGTCACTGCTGGCTCCCGGCATAGCTACGGTTTTCCTTTTGGGAGTGTTTTGGAAAGGCACCACTGCCAAAGCAGGATTCTGGGGATTGCTGGTAGGTTTTTTCCTGGGTATGTTCAGACTTCTTTTCAGGGTAATCAACAATGTTTTTGTTATACCGGGAAAAATTGATGGCACTGCCGCTCTGGAATGGACCCAGGAAAAAGCTGCCAATCCCTCCGGACTCAACTGGTTTGAGACTTTTACCGTAAAATTTATGTCGCTTAACTGGTTGCATTACGAAATTCTGCTGTTCTTTTTCTGTATATTGTTGGTAGTGATCATTAGCCGTTTCACAGAAAAACCCTCGGCAGAAAAACTTCAGGGATTAACATTTGGCAGTGTTTCCAAAGAACAAAAGGCCGAAACGCGCTCAAGCATATCAAAATGGGATATCATCAATACAGTGATCATTGTAAGTATAGTGATTGCCTTCTATGCTTATTTCTGGTAACAGAAAAACAAACTTGCTGATATAACCAAAATATTCATTTAGATGGGAAAGCAATCAACCGTTTGCCATGAACATCATTATAAGGACAAGGATCGCCATTTGGTAGCTGTGGACAGCATCATCTTTGGCTTTGACAAAAAACAGCTTAAGATATTGCTGATTAAAAGAAACTTCGAGCCATGCAGAGGAGAATGGTCGTTAATGGGAGGTTTTCTCAGAAAAGACGAAAGTATAGATGATGCTGCCACCAGAGTTCTTTATAAATTAACCGGTTTAAGGGATGTATATCTGGAACAACTCTATACATATGGTGGTCTAAACAGAGATCCGGGTGCACGGGTGATTTCTACCACTTACTATGCATTGATAAATATCGAAAAATATGAGGAGCAGCTAAGCCAAAAGTACAGTGCACAATGGTGGGACATCAACAATTATCCGACACTGATCTTTGACCACAACAAGATGGTAAATAAAGCATTGCGTAGGCTGCAAAGAAAAACAAGAACCCAGCCCATTGGCTTTGAACTGCTGCCGGATAAATTCACCATTCCGCAGTTACAGAATTTATATGAAGCCATCCATCAAAGGAAGATGGACAAGCGAAATTTCAGGAAGAAGCTCTTCTCATACGATTTTCTTGAAAGGCTGGAGGAGAAAGATATGCGCAACTCCAAAAAAGGAGCCTATTTCTATAAATTCAATGAGCAAAAGTACAGGGAACTGGTGAGTAAGGGATACGGTTTTGAAATATAACAATCAGTTTTGTAAAACAAAAAAACATATGAAAGATGATCAATATCAACAATTATGAAGTTTGGTTTATTACAGGGAGTCAGCATTTGTACGGCGAAGAACCCCTCAAACAGGTCGCAGACCACGCCCAGGCCATTACAAAGGCATTCAATGAAGATCCCAATATACCTGTTAAGGTTATCTATAAACCCATAATGACAAATGCTGAGGCCATAAAAAAATTATGCATGGCGGCCAATGAATCGGACCACTGCGTGGGGCTGATCATGTGGATGCACACTTTTTCCCCGGCCAGAATATGGATGGCAGGTCTGCAGACTCTGAGTAAACCTTATGTCCACCTGCACACCCAATACAACCGGGATATTCCGTGGTCGGAGATCGACATGGACTTTATGAACCTCAATCAATCGGCCCATGGAGGCAGGGAATTCGGTTTTATGGCCTCGAGGTTGCGCCAGAACCGGAAAGTCATTGTGGGGCACTGGCAGGATGATGAAGTGATCAGGAAATTGGCAGTATGGTCCCGTACTGCATGCGCATGGCATGATGCCCAGGGTGCAAAAATTGCCCGCTTCGGAGACAATATGCGTAACGTTGCCGTTACAGAAGGTGATAAGGTGGCTGCTCAACAGCAGATGGGATACGATGTGGCCGGCTACGGTATTGGTGAGCTGGTCAACTATGTAAACCAGGTTGAAGACAAAGATGCCGACAGGCTCGTGGAACAATACGGGGATATTTACCAAATAGATCCTTCTGTTCAAAAAGAGAAGGATAAATTCAATTCCTTAAGAGAAGCGGCCCGAATAGAGATCGGCATGAAGGCTTTTCTTGAAGATGGAGATTTTAAAGGATTCACAACAAACTTTGAGGACCTGCATGGTCTGGTGCAGTTACCCGGCCTGGCTGTTCAAAGGCTGATGGCTGAAGGCTACGGTTTTGGAGCGGAAGGTGACTGGAAAACAGCAGCCCTCTTACGGACGGTTAAGGTAATGGGAACCGGTCTGGAAGGCGGAAGCTCCTTTATGGAGGACTATACTTACCATTTGGAACCCGGCAACATGAAAGTTCTGGGTGCCCATATGCTGGAAGTATGCCCTTCATTAAGCAGAGAGAAACCGTCGCTTGAGGTTCATCCCCTTTCTATAGGAGGGAAAGATGACCCTGCCCGCCTGGTATTCAGCGTTCCAACAGGCCCGGGAATCAACGTTTCGGTTATGGATATGGGCAACCGTTTTCGTATGGTGGCAAATAAGGTGAATGTGACGGAAATACCGTCATTGCCTAACTTACCGGTAGCCCGCGTAGCCTGGGAACCCAAGCCCGATCTCAAAA
>JBKGZA010000027.1:0-24926 GCA_046545815.1 Bacteroidales bacterium | reverse complement strand
TCTAGGATTTAGGATTTTTAGTTTTGATTTTCTATCAGACAAACCCAATCCTCTCCTTGCTCTTCAGGAGGCTCACCAATAGAAACCAGGCTATTGGCTGATGCTTCAAGGGCCTGGCCTACCTTTAGGTTTCCTCCTTTCCTTGGATTGTACCAGGAAGTATGGTAACTGCCTTCGGGGAGCTGTATATTTATGGAACCTCCTTTCTTTAGATACACCGCATAGACCTCCCCTTCCTTGCCTAAGCACCAGGCATTTTCTTCTGTTATGATATCATCCATATTCTGCATCTCGTAAAAAGGAAGATAATTTTGGAAGAATTCCAGAGCATAGCGGGTGATATTCCAGAGATTGTCTCTGCTTCTCCAGTCCTCACAATTCAAATCGTTATGCGGGTAACGGTACCCGAAATACCATTCCACACCGGCTCCTCCGGCCATAAGGTTGCCCCAGAGCGCTTCCCTGCGAATGGTATCATGCATCGGGCTGTATTCATCCGGCAGAGCTCCTTTATATGCAGGACCGATCTCGTCCAGGCTCACTACCCAAGGGTGAAGCGAATCCCCTGACAAACGAAGCCACTGCTTTGCATCCTCATGAACGTTATATACGTTGCCGGCCTGAATAGAGGGACCTTCCAACATATTAAAACCCAGGTAATGCCTCAGGTCTTTTTCCCTTTTTTCAGGATTGGAGTGGGTGTGCATGGCAATGAAGTTGTCATAGGGATCGATATCACGGAGATAATTGGCCATCTCTTTGGTATCTTCCACGGTCTGACCATAGGGTGCCCAGCTCGTGGCATGATGTTCCTCGCCCAGGTTCCATTTGATGGCCAGATGATGGGAGAACCGCGCAACTAGTTCGCGCAGGTAAAGCTTTCTTTGCACATCGAGGTATCCGGCATCCAAAAGGCATTCATTTTCCGTCTCCTGCAGTACAACATGAAGCATGATTCCCAGGGAGTCCATATGTGAGAATACAATCTCCCACTGGTCCAGCTTGCTACAGTCAAAGCGGTATCTTTCATTCCGGCGGGTGTAGGGCCAGACATCCTCTCCGTCGCCCAGGATATTCATGGTAAGAAAGTAAACCGAATTCATCCCCTTTGAAGAAAGATAGTTCAGTGCGCCGATGATCCCTTTGCCTTTTCCGTTTTGCCAGGTCGGATCGCCTTCTTTCCAGTCGCCGGCATGAGGCTCATAGGAATGAAGCCCTTCGTTCGGAGCGCTTTCTCCGCTACGCCGTTCAGAGTCTCCTCCATAATAAGTGCCGTCGAATCCGTTATAGCCCAGGAAATTTTCCGGGCTGTCCGCTCCGCCTTTCAGAAAATAATCCTTCGACCCGGCAAACTGTAAGTGGTGTTTGCCCACATACCGGAACTTGCCTTTTGAAAGAAAACCAGGAGCATCGTTGGAGGATGTCTGGCCCTACACCCGCCGGAATGAAGGATAGTATACTCCCTTTTTTGTTTTGAAATAAGAACCATTAAATTTGAATGTTGATATAACTATGCAAACAGGCAATCTAACCAACACAATGGCCAATCAGAATACAGCCATATTAAAGGACAAAAGAAGGTGGACAGAAATACTGGCAGCAGGCATAACGGGTTTGATGAAATTTGCTTTGATGGACTGGCTTGATATGCGGGCCCTTTATATCGGAGCCGCCTGCGTGTTCTGGTTGTTGTTTATTACCAAAAGACACCGAGAAAACAACCATATCCTTAAAAATTGGGGCTTTAAGAAAGATCACTTCAAACCAACTTTCCTGTTTCTATTACCCTTTGCCGGAGTGGCCGTAGCAGCCATCATCTGGTACGGGATATCCTTTAATGCCGATTTTCTTAACTGGCATGTTATTCCTGTCTTAATACTTTATCCGGCCTGGGGCATGGTCCAGCAATTCATGATGATCGGGCTTGTTGCCGGCAATTTACAAAAAATAAGCACATTGAACCTCAACGAACCACAGATTGTATTGATCACCTCCCTGCTCTTTGCGCTCATTCATTATCCGAGCCTGCCATTGATGGCTTTTGCATTTTTTATGGAGGTTTTGTTTACCAGCGTTTATTTCAGATGGAGAAATCTTTGGCCTTTAGCTCTTTATCATGGGTGGGTCGGCAGTTTATTTCTGTTCTTTGTGCTGGGAAGGGATCTGTGGAATGAGCTGTGGCCGATGCTTTAAATGATATACTTTTCCAAGCTCTAATGAATACGTCAGATATGAAAAAATCTTTTCAGGTCGGTCCCTTTCTTCAAACGAAAATGAATATACAGCAACAGCGAGGAGATGATCGCAACAGATACCATTGCGATTAAACTCCACCCAAAGCGTAGTGTATTCCCGGAATAGAGTGAAAGAATCCCGTCAATGCAAATACTAAGCACCCCGGATACAATAAGGGAATAAGCTATGATATTCAAACCTTTTTGCTCTGCTTTCCCAACGATAAAAATAAAAACAAAAATACCAGTATATCCGGTAAATAATAACGGGATACCCAGTTGCATCCCCCAGCCGGTATTTCCGGCATAAATATCCAGAAGAATGAGCAGTACAGAACTAGCCAGAAAACTAAAAAAAAGGAGCAAAATAATTTTCCTGTACAAGAAGGCAATAAGAGTGGTATTCAGATACAATACCAACCCGGCCGTTAATGGATACCTCGACCATGTGACGGCCTGATTGCCCACAAGATCGATAATTAATGTAGTAATTATCCCTGAAATTAGTATGAGGCCGGATATTTTCCAGAAAACCATCCGTTTCTGGAAACCGGTCAATTTCTGGTAATCGGTCAGCAGTTTTTCTTCCTGCTGTAATTTCCTGGATTTAAGATATGCCAAAGCATCGGCATCCTTGTTCCATACGGGTTCCCCGCATAAAGAACAAAAATTGGCATTTTCTTCTACTTCCACTCCACAATATGAGCAACGTATCATAAATTAAAAGATTTATTCATTTTCTTCCACCTGCACCTGAATACCCTGTTCTTCTATAAATTGTAAAAACTTCTGCTCAAATGCTCTGGATTGGGTGATGTTTCCAAAATCCAACACCAGTTGATCGTCAAACCCTATGATTCCACAGTTGATTTTCAGCAGGTCGTTGGGCGGTGGAGGAGTAATAATAAAATGATCAATCATATCTTCCGTCTCAACGGGTAGTTTGGCCATTCCCAGGTTGGTGACCACTCCGCTATACTGGCTAGTGCCCAAGGATTTATGCTTCATTCTAAGGATCAGGCTTTTGAGAATCAACGGGAGACTCCTTACATAAATCTTTTTCTCACTACCTACGTTTCTTGAGATAATTTTATTGATCAGTTTCTCATCGGTTTCAAGGTGGATCTGATGATATACCGTTTTTAAAATCTCATCGAAAGTATAGCGCCCCAGGCGCATATCAATCTCGGGCATAACAAACAATGAAAAATTACGCATGGTTTTTGAAGGGAAAATTTTTCTCAGGTTAACCGGCACCTGAATGCGAAGAACCTTGCTCTTTTTGTACTTTCTGAAAGAACCGAGGTTTTCATATATCTCCTGCAGTGTGAACAGGTAAACCGCAACAAAATAGACGGTAATGCTCACTCCCTTTTGATCGGCCAGCTTTTTAACCTGTTTTAAAGGCAGGATGACATTCAGCCGCCCAAAGCGTGGCGGAGGCTTGATTGCATAAGGAAGATGAAAGGCTTTTGTTTTTTTTACCGTCGGTGGTATGGTTTCTTTAAAATAACGCTTGTATGCATCTTCATATTCTTCTTCTGAAATCTCATTTTCTGGTTTTTCGTAATTGTATTCACCGGGAGTTGCTTTTCCACATGCATGAGCGTACCATATTAAAACGGTTTTCAGGAATTCAAATGCGCCACCTCCATCCGTTAGAATATGGGAACACTCAATACTTATGCTGTTGTTTTTTACAGGGATTCTTATTAACAATTCCCCTTTTGAAAATTTCCTGCAGCATCCCTGGCGATCTGCTACAATGGGTATATGTCGGGGAAGATGTTCAAGATAATACCAGAAAAATCCCTTTTTAAGCTGTACTTTATAATAGGGAAAACGCTTTTCTGCATTAAGCAGGGCTTTTCTCAGTGCTTTTATCTTAACCGGCTGTTTCAATATGGCTGTCAGCCTGAAAACCGTAGTAACCTCATTCGTGATGATGGCCGGGAAAATCTTCGCGGCATTATCAAGCGAAAACCAGAATCTGGTGGTTCCCGGAATGGTATGGTTTCTTGCAGACAAATTCGTCTTTTTTATCCTCCTCTCAATTTATCCCAAATATAAGAATAAAATAGAGATGGTGTCCACTATATACGAAAAATTCAAGCTCCATTTTCATTCACAAATTATGCGGGAGCAAAAAATATGAGTATAGTCTAAAAAGGCGCTATACTTAGCTAATTGTGTAAAAATAATCTATTGAAACCCGCATCCAGGAACCTTCACAACAAGGCAATGGATAAAGCATGCGGGTTCCATGGCGAAGGAAGCACAAGGCTCGAATTTTGAGGTTCTATTTAATTGAATTACGAACATATAATCAAACTTTATCCGAATGAATTTCATAAATCTAATAGAGCGCCTTACCAGCCAAAATCCAGCTTTTTATACCGGACTCAAAAATCATAACATATAATTTTTCCTGTTACTTTTTCGTTCGCATCAAATCAGGAATAAACACCGGTTCGCCAAGCTCATCAGCTCGTTTATTGAAGGTCGACACTTCAATATTGTTCATTGTTTTCTTTGGCCTTTGCCGAATCACCCGTAAAACTGCGCAACACCCTACCTTCGGCATTCAAAATTTCCAGCGTTACCTTAGTGTCGGGAACTTTGTTAAAGACAAAATCTAATGCAGCGCCGCCTTCAGGGCCTTCAGGCTCCAGCTCTTCAGGATCAACGCCACTACGTGGATTTACCAGATAAGCCGTTTCCGGGGAATGAAGATACATGTTTGAGCTAGCAACCTGATCAGTAAGTTGACGTAAGGTGGGAGATCATTCATGATCCAGAAGGAGCGATCGTGAGTGGCCACGACGAGGTCGTTGTCATGAACTTTAAGGTCAGGAATACGCGTAACGGGAAGGTTCTGCTGAAGCGATTGCCAGTTTTCACCCCTGTTAAAAGAAACATATAAACCGAATTCTGTTCCGGCGTATAGCAGCCCTTCGCGCCGGGGAATCTTCAGGAATGCCCTGACTGCCGTCCGCTATGCGCGTCCAGGTCCGACCGTAATTCGTTGTCTTAAAAATATAAGGAGAGTTTTATAATGATAAAACTTGATGCTGCTATTTGCAATAATAGTTTATAACTTTGTAATTATAAGCTCTCCCCGAAATCCTTCTTAAACTTTTTGATCAGCTTCCGGGGCCAGTCGCTGGTGGGTTCGAGGCGTCCCATAAAAAAACGCAATACAGGAGGTTCTTCTACGAACCTCAATCCGCCAACCAGATCACGGTTGTGAATCAACCAGTTCAGCCTGTCGATCATAAATTCGGTTTGGGAAAGGGTAAACACCCTTCTCGGGAAAGCCAGGCGCAGCAATTCCACATCAGCGAGGATGTCGTTGCCGTTGTCATCGCGCACGCTTGAGATGGTACCTCTTTCCATCCCCCGCACGCCTGAGATGATAAAAAAGGCTGCTGCCAGGGCACCTGCCGGATATTCCTCCTGAGGTACATGTGGCAGAAAGCCCATCGCATCCACATGGCAGCCTAACGCGCCTGGGGGCGTGATCACAGGAATCCCCAGATTATCCAGTTCACTGACCGCATATTCTATAAAATCGGGCGACTGCCTGATCACCGTTTCATCCATGGTCTCCTCCAGTCCGATGGCCATAGCTTCTATTTCCCGTACCGACATCCCGCCGTAAGTGAGGAAGCCTTCATATAAGGGCACCAGATCACGCATCTTCAGGTACAGCTCCTCAGAATCCGTACAAATTCCGCCGCCCCGGGTAGAGCTCACCTTCCGGCTGGAAAAATAAAGAATGTCAGCCATAGAGCACATCTCCAGCAGGATGTCGTGGATGGAGGCATTGGCAAATTCTTTCTCCCGTTTCTTGATGAAATAAGCATTTTCTCCGATTAAACTGGCATCCAGAACAAACATGATGCCGTGCTCATCGGCCACTTTTTTTATCTCACGCATGTTTTGCATGGAGAAAGGCTGCCCGCCGATCAGGTTGGTGGAAGCCTCCATCCTTACGAACGGAATGTGCTCTTTCCCGTACTGCTTGATCAGCTTCCTGAATTTATTCACATCAATATCACCCTTAAAAGGTTCATTGCTTTTGATCTTGATCGCCTCATCCTTATAAATCTCAAATATTTTACCACCGTTGATCTCCATATGCTCCTTGGTGGTGGTAAAATGGTAGTTCATCGGGATGATATCCCCTTCTTTGATGAACACTTTGGAGATGATGTTCTCTGCCGCCCGGCCCTGATGCGCCGGGAGCACGTAATTTTTCCCGAATACCTTTTGCAGGGCGTTTTCCATTCTGTAAAAACTGGCAGATCCGGCATAGGCATCATCTGCCTGTAACATGGAAGATACCTGGTTGTCACTCATGGCATTGGTACCGCTGTCGGTTAGCATATCCAGGAAAATGTCTCTGGTTTTTAACAAAAAAGTGTTATAACCACCCTCCTGAATGGCTTGTAACCTCTCCTCAATGGGTTTCAGGTTCAGTTTTTGTACGATGCGTACCTTATGCAGCTCAAGGGGCACTTTCTTTCCGCTAAAAAATTTAACCTCAGTTGATCCGTTTGACTTCATGTTTAATTGGTTATTAAATTAATGTTTATTCGATGTTTAATTATTACTGATCAATAACTTATGAGTTTTTGCCACAAAAATATACAAAGGGCTAAAAATAGAGAAAAAATCATTTGATGCTGCAACTTCTCCCGGTTGTTTAACCCGCCTGTCTTAAAAAAAACCAAAATCCGTTAAAAATGAAGCAGTCTTTATCTGAGACTGGCCGACCAGTCCTCAATGGTATTATTATTTTCTTTGCGGATCTGGACGGTACCAATGATCTTATCGTCCTCAACCCGGCCGTTAAAAACATATCGGTTATTGTTGGACGGATTGAGTGTGCTCAGTGTAATCCTTTCCCCTTTGAGCAAATTGTTTTCCACCCTCAGTGTAATACCGTCCATGTTTATTTTGGGATAAATTTTCTGGAATTTTTGATTGACATGCATTGTAAAGTTTTTACCATCGGTTTTCCATACCCATTCACCCTCAACCTTAGCCGGTACAATCCAGTAATAAATATCATGCTCATCTGAGGCAATTGGATTGTCAATCTCCCAGGATCCCAGGTCAATCCTGGAATTGTCAACAACGAATTGCTGGTCAGGTTTCCAGTCTCCCATATCAAAATCATGAGATACTATTCGGGTACCCGGTTCCAGTTCATCCAGCAGTTGCGGCCGAAGTTTACGGTTCACAGAGTTCAGCAGATACATTGTAATTACATTGGCTTTACTGAAATCGGTTTCAAAAATATCCTCCATAACAAACATTACTTTATTCGATACGTTTGAGCTGCTGGCATTTGATCTTGCTTCCCTGATGCGGTCGGGATCAAGGTCCACTCCGTGACCGCAGGCTCCTCTTTGGGCCGCGGCAATAACGATGCGCCCGTCACCCGAACCCATATCTATTACATAATCCCCCGGTCCCACTTCTGCAACTTCAAGCATTTTTTCCACCACACTACGTGGAGTGGAAACATAAGGAACATCAAGTCCCTGTGCACCAACATGACAATTAGCGAATAAGAAGAAAATAATAAAAATTCCAACACTGAGCGGAAACCCCTTTTCCGATGTGAACAATCTGATTGATTTCTGCGGGTAAGATTTTAATGTACGGCTTTTCATGGTTGTTGTTTTTATTTCAGCAAAAATAAAGTGCCCAATGATAAGAATTATTATTGAAAGACTGAAATCCTGATGATCGAAATTTTAAAGACGTCTCCATAAGTATCAAAGCAATGATATTATAAAATAAGGACAAATTTATCTTATAATACCATTATTTAATCTTGAAGAAAAAATTATTCATCAAAAACAAACCGGGGGTTTTTTTAAAATTACCTGTATATAATATTTTTGGCACTTTGAATGGCTTTCAAAAATTGAACAGGTATGGAAAAAACTAAAACTATCAGCGTATTCAATAATTTTTTCAGTAAAAGCCTGGCGGGAATTGTCATTTTCATCCTCGTGATACATGTAATCACCCTGTCAGTAGCAAACGATCACTTTTCCTATGAAAATCTGGGAGAGGTTTATACTTTCAATCCGCTGATATGGATTCTTTATGCGGCTGCGGGAGGATTACTGTGGCTTGCAAAACATTATGATCGTTGTTTGGGGCACATCCACACGCTTTCCGTCCAGAAAGAACAAATGGAAAAGAGCCGGGAGAAAGCGCTTGAGTTCGCCAAAGCGCTTGAGGTAGGAAATTTTAAAACAGACTATAATTTTGACAGAGATGATCAGTTGGGCGATGTGCTCACCAATCTGCGCAATCGCCTGAAAGAAAACAAAGAAGAAGAAATCAGGCGCAAAAAGGAAGACGAGCAACGAAACTGGATTTCTGACGGCCTGGCTAAATTTAACGATATATTGCGTCAGGACAAAGGGAACGATATATATGAACTTTCTTATGATATTATCAGCAATCTGGTAAAATACTTGGATGCCAACCAGGGCGGTTTGTTTATTCTTAATGAGGAGGAAGAGCAAAATGAGGAAAACGGCAACAACGCTGATAAATATTTCGAATTGACCGCTGCATACGCATTTGACCGGAGAAAATACCACACCAAGAAGATAGAATGGGGGGAAGGACTGGTTGGCACATGTGCTCTGGAGAAACAACCAATTTATATGACTGAGATTCCGCAGGATTATATCAACATCACTTCGGGATTGGGAGATGCCAATCCCAATACCCTGTTGATCATACCTCTGAAACTTGAAGAAGAAGTGCACGGGGTGATTGAGGTGGCTTCATTTAATGAAATTGAAAAGTATAAAAGAGATTTTGTAGAGCGTATCGGAGAAAGTGTAGCCTCTGCCATCTCCTCCATCAAAATCAATGACCGTACCAATGAACTCCTGAGAAAGAGCCAGCAGCAGGCAGAAGAGCTTGCTTCGCAGGAAGAAGAACTGAGACAAAATATGGAGGAAATGAAAGCTTAACGCCGAGAATGAAAAGAAACTTGAACGCCTGAAGCAGATGAAGGCGGAGCAGAAAAAGAAAGATGAAGAAACAAAAATGCTCTATGAAGGGGAAATTGATCTGATGTTTGATACGTGGCTGAATCAGCTCAAAACAGCCGAAAAGAAACTGAATCATCAAAACAGTAACTAAATCCTGAATATATGGAACTGAACTTTTTCTATGCCAAACATAAGCACAGGATGTGGAGAATGAAACTCAAGGCGTATTTACTTGATCTGGATGACCTGGATGAAAGGGAGATCATTTCTTCCAATGATTGCATCCTGGGTAAATGGCTCAATGAGTATGGTTGGGAAGCTTATAAAGACTATCCGGAGATGAAAGAATTCGTGGATTTGCACGAAAAGATCCATGAAATTGTAAGTGAAATGCCCAAGTTAAAAAAAGCCAATAAACTGAAAAAAGCCGATGAAAAATACAGGCAACTGGAGCAGGAATCAGACACACTGATAAACTTGCTTGAAAAGATTCAGGAAAAGGAGGAAGCAAAAGCAGAAGATATGAAAAAACAGGAAATATAATTTTTTGCAAATAAAAAACCCGATCCAGATGAATCAGCAATTGTTTTCGGGCACATAATTAACCACCGGGTCATCCGGTTTGAATTCACTTCATATACCGGAATGTGAGATATCAGATTGTGTAAGCTTTCCATAAGATTATTGACCAACAGCTCATCCTTGTCATGATGAATGCAAATGTTCATCAGGCGTGAAAAGGCGGAAGTTTCAGATAATTTTTTCGATTCATTTTTATCGGCCTGACGAAAAATGTAAATGCTATGCAAAGGGGACTTCATCAGTAACAATTTTATATGGCTCTATACCGGGTTGTAGCTTCATATCCAGGTCACCCGTATTGGTTATATTAAAAGTGCACTCACCGATCTTCAGGCTAAAGGTTTTAATATTGCCCATATCGTATAAAATTAGTACCTTATCATTTACATTCTGACAAATTTTGGCAGAAAATCAATAATTTATAGCTGAAATCATTACTATATCTTTGTTTTCTTATTATAAATGAGTAATGCTTTTATAGATTGATAAGGTACGATAAATAACCTGGACATGCATGGCTTTTCATATTGCTAATAATTCAGTCCTTGTGCATTTGGGCGAATATCCTGTTTGGTTCTGGCTTGTCCAGGTTATGGCTTCAAATATTATGCGTATTTTATTCATCACTAAAAGTATTGGTCACAGGATTTGATATGTATACAATCCTATGATTATACGCAACAGTTTAAGCCTAATGGGGGGAGATTCACCCTGAGCTTTTCATGTTATCATAAAGGGTATTAATGGTATCCTCGAATTTTTCGGGAGCTTCCAGATGCCCCCATCCCCTTTGTGACTGAAAAATGCCGTCGTATACCGAGTCATGATAAGATCTTACTACGTGAGGAATGCCTTCCTCACCAAGCATGGATGAGAGGCGCTGGGCTTCCATCTCATTCTCAAGGATAAGGATTTTCTTGTATTGGTCGCTCATAGGTTTTTTGTTTATTTTTCCTCTAAGTTAAAAAAAAGTAAAATTAAGATATGAAATTAATCGAGATCACTCATGTGATACAAGAATAATTCAGGCCAATTTGTTATATATAAAAGTAAAGTCAAGTCTTGGATAAATCTGCTAAAACACTCTATTTGTGAGTTATTCATGAGTTATTAACTAAAAATGTTAATAAGTTGTTGAAATTTGTTGACAAGTTCGATGCGAGAAAAGAAAACTTGTTGATGTTACTTCATGGAAGTGTTTATTACATAGCAAATTATTTCCAAATGATTCAAAACAAAAAAAGTGGAACTGAAAAATTCATACCGGTTCAAAATTTCGACTAAGCCTGAGCTTTAGAGCGACTTAAGCTTTTCGGGATAAGTATGGGCAATTAATGAGCGGGCAAGGATTCCGGTTGCATCAAACAAGGGAAGGTCATCCAGAACATGATAAGGCAAAGCAAAAGAGATCTCAGTGCAGCCCAATATAATACCTTCGGCACCTTTTTCTTTAAGAGAACGCAATCCCTTGAGAATGCTGTTTTTTGCCTCCGGATTTACGGGGTTCGCATGAGCCTTAATGCCGTAATCCGGATTATAAATGGCCCCGTGTATCTGTTTCTGCATACCATTGTCCGAAACTACAGGTTTATACCCCCATTCCATAAGAATATCATAATAAATTCCGGATTTCCATGTACCGGTAGTCGATAAAACACCGATACTTTTTAAATCCGGATAATTGATCCCGAGAAACTTCGCCACCGCCTCGATCATGTGGATTACTTTCACTTTTGAGCCTCTTTCTTTCAGTTGTTGGATGATCACATCATAAATGCCGCGCGCATGCATGGTGTTACAGGGAATACCGACCACGCTGGCTCCAACATCTTCGAGCTTTCCAATAATTTCAGCAACCGCATAGGCCGGATTGATAACGGTTTCACCCATCAGATAACGGGTACGGTCTTGAATTTTTTCAGGAAGAGATAGCAGTGCCACCGGCAGATGTTCCTGATCAGAAGAAGCAATGGTCTGTCCGAATATCTTTTCTGTCAGATCAATTCCCGCATAGGGTCCTACTCCGCCGACAATGCCAATGATGTTCATGACTCTCTGTTTCTACTAATGATTGAATGGAGCACAGAGCTTAGGGCAAGAGTTTCGGGTTTCCAGAAGCTAAGTTTTCTACAATTTTTTTTAACTAATCACTACGCTCACTACTAACTCCCACCTCATTACTCACAATTCAAAACTCTGATTGTCAATTGCCAACTAAATTCCATTTCTTTAATTTGGTTCTGCAATATAGTAAGCCCACTACTTTCCCCTTCTTCACCCACTCACAGTTCACTCAATACTATCTACTCCTCAGCCCATTTCCCGACATTATACTTTTTCAATATCTTCACCACCCGCTCCACCGGCAAAGCCTCAACGGTGTGGCCATCCCGGCCTTTCATATCTTCTGCAGCAAACAGGGAGTTCAGTATTGCTTCCTCCGTGGCCTCAATGGTGGCCATAAATAATGGAGACATCGCATCATTTCTCAGCACATTCATTTGATTTAAAGGATTCGCACTTCTGTTGGAAATCCTCACCTCTTCTGCGGTGGAAAAAGCAATTACATAATCCCCGCTGCCATTGGAGCTGATACCACCTGTCTTTGCCAGGCCAAGCATGGCCCGTTTCGCCATTCTTTTAAGATTTCTGGAATCCACCGGTGCATCCGTTGCCACCACCATCATACAGGAGCCATCGGAAGTATCACTCAAATCTTCGCTCATATAATGGCGGTTCAATTCTTTCCCTATGGGGACACCGGCAAGCTGAAAGACACCCCCGAAGTTGGTCTGAACCAGCACTCCTACAGAATAACCACCTCTTTCCTCTGGTAGCACACGCGATGAGGTGCCGATACCACCCTTAAAACCAAAACAAATGGTTCCTGTTCCGGCGCCCACATTACCCTCTTCAACCTTTCCGTCTTTGGCGTTTTCAATGGCCTCAAGCACATGTTTTTTCTTAACATGCCTTCCCTGAATGTCATTTAACCAGCCATCATTGGTCTCCCCTACCAACGGATTTACCGATCGCACTTCCCGGTTTGCCTTAAACGACAATGCATGATCAATAAGCGCATCTGCAGCAGTGGGAACCGAGAGCGTATTGGTAAGAATAACCGGTGTTTCAATATTTCCCAGTTCCCTTACCTGCGTAGTACCAGCAAGCTTGCCAAAACCATTGCCCACATGAATGGCTCCGGTGACCTTTTCCTGGAAGATGTTTCCCGGATGAGGCAGGATGGCTGTGACTCCGGTACGAACTTCCCCGCCTTTTTTGAGTGTAACATGACCGACCCGAACGCTCTGAACATCGGTGATGGCATTGTAATTACCGGGTTTTATCACCCCCACCTCAATGCCTCGTTCGCGGGGACTTTTGTCCTGGCCGTAAGAGCTGGACGACCAGCCACAAAAAAATAAAATGAATGCCATAAAATAAATGGGTATAAAAAATTTTGTATGAATAATCCGGTTCACCGGTAAATCAAATTTCTTGTTGCGCATTTTATTTGGGTTATGAATGATCTGTGTGCAAAGATATGGCATTCGCCTTACCAATATAAGTTTTTATTACAAATTTATCAAATAAAAAACACTCCCTTGACTATAAAAGGATCAGTCAAGCCGCTCTAATCCTTTGTTTCTTGCATATTCCAAATATTGTAGGTATTCCGAATGCGAAAGGGGGCTATCCAGTTTATTGAACTCCTTTGCACGATATTCAGGCCGGTACTGGTCCATAATGTTCAGGTAAGTATTTATTGACAAGCCGGAAATAAAGTCAATGACTTTATAGGTGGCGGCAAGATTCCCGGGAAGAATAAGATGGCGAACAACCAGCCCTTTTTGTGCAATCCCCCGGGCATCTACCTGAAGGTCTCCTGCCTGCCGGTGCATTTCCTTAATGGTGAACTTCGCTATATCCGAATAGCGGGGGGCATTGCTGAATTTTCCGGCTATGGTATTGTCTCCATACTTGAAATCGGGCATATAGATATCAAAAATCCCGCTCAGCATCTTAAGAATTTCTGGCGAATCGTAGCCACCGGAATTGTATACCAATGGAACCTTTAGTCCGCATTCAATGGCTAAGGGTAAAGCTTTTAAAATCGGATATATCATATGGGTAGGAGAAACAAAATTGATGTTATGGCAACCTCTTTCCTGAAGGCGCATCATAATTTCCGCCAGTGCTTCATAGCTTATTTTTTTGCCATAACCAAACTGAGAGATGTCATAGTTTTGGCAATAAACACATTTCAGATTGCAATTGGAGAAAAAGATGGTTCCCGATCCCATTCTTCCCACAAGAGGAAATTCTTCACCAAAATGCGGATTAAATGAAGCAACAATGGGAAAAGCGCCACTACTGCACTTCCCCTTTCGGGAATGAAAGCGGTTGACCTGACAATTCTGGGGGCAAAGGGTGCAACTTTCCATGATGTCCTCCACTTTCAATATCTTACGGTTCAGCTCACCTGTTTTATAAGTCTCCAGATATGCAGGTTTGAATGCTTTCATAACCTCTTTTTGTATTTCTAAACACAATACCTTACCGGAAAGTTTTGCCAAAAAAAGCAAGAATTTGACCGGTAAGCGCCTAAAACATCAATTCAATGGGACGTCAATAGGTAATGAAAGTATCCACTTTCCGCGTTCTCAGATAATTTCGCAGGATTCTGTATACATCTTGGTTGCCGGGATAGGATCGGATCACATCATGCAATAAATCAGGATTTAATCCATCCATGTTGGCATCGATGAATCCATAACCAGCATAACGTCCGTTTTCAATTTTTATCACCGCTTTTTCATCGTCTGTAGGTCCGTTTTCCACTATGAACACATTTTCATGATCCAGGTCGTATTTCCCGATAGCCTGGTATGCTCTCATATTGTATGATTCCGGGGGTTCTTCCTGAATACAGGCACCCCGGCAGGAAGAAACATGATAATAGAAACAGGCTCCTTCCGTCTCATACAAACCACAAAGCTTCTGGCACAAATTATGACGTTCACACAAACCAAATAAAAATTCCCTTGCTTCCCGATGAGAGTTGAATGTGGTCAATAAACCTTCCTCTCCGCTGAATTTTTCTATTTTCAAATGCATATAACCATTCTGGCCCTCGTAATGATATATACCAAAATCTGAGGAAGATTTTCTCTGTCGACGGTTATACAAAGGTTTTTTTTCTTTTATCTCATGAGATTCTTTCAGCAGGGCCACAAGCTCACTTCCCGTAACCTCATAATTCACATCCATAATCTGTTCAATCATATTTCGTGCCCTCCGTGAAGGAGATTCCTGAAAATGGCTCAGCACCCTCGACTTGATATTCCTGCTCTTGCCTATATAGATAACTTCCTTATGATGATTCAAAAAATAATACACCCCTGTGGCTTCCGGCAGATTCTGTAACATGGTCAAATCAGAGACCGGAACTTTTACGTTTTCATTT
Organism: Bacteroidales bacterium; assembly: GCA_046545815.1. Lineage (GTDB taxonomy): Bacteria > Bacteroidota > Bacteroidia > Bacteroidales > UBA12077 > JAGXLC01. The sequence continues at coordinate 9,609 of JBKGZA010000027.1, read as the reverse complement.
TCCCCGGATTGCTGCCTCATGAGGTAGTGAAAAAGAAGTACGGTTGCCTTCGCATCTCCATAGGCCCGGTGCCTGTGGTCTATATCAAATTCCATTTCCCGGCACAAATTCCCAAGACTGTATGATTTTTTACCGGGAATCAGCTTTCGACTATGCTTAAGTGTACACAGCTTCTTCCTTTTATAATCGTATCCCAACCTGGCAAATTCACTACGCACAAAACGATAATCAAAATTGACATTGTGGGCGACAAAAGTCTTATCCTCGGTCATTATGACAATATCGCGGGCAACCTCCCAGAATTTAGGCGCCTCTTTTACCATTTCGTTTGTAATCCCTGTAAGGCGGGTAATGTGGGCCGGAATTGACCGTTCCGGGTTGATCAGTGTATGAAATTCATCGGTTACCTTCTTACCATCGGAAATAATAAGGGCAAAATCAATGATTTTTCCATGCTGGGAACTCAAACCGGTAGTTTCAACATCAATGACGGCATACATAGGCTGTAGATGATTTCATTCTGTTTGTTCTTCCGACTTTGTCCTTAGAATTCGTATCAATTCTCCTGTCAGCCTCTTTTTATTATCATCCATTTCTGGCTCATGGCTTGACAGTTTATTGATTCTGGGTTCAACCGAAACTTCTGAAAGGTATTTGGTTGAATTCTCAATGACTGTGAAAGCATCCAATGCAAGCAAATAGTCATACTGAATGAATATATCAATGAAATCATCAATGAAATCGGTATAATCCAGGCCGTTTTTCCAGCATGCTGCTACCAGATAAGCAAGCAGATCCCTTTGCTTGTTTTTTCTCACTGCACGTGCCAATTCTGTCGCAGAAGCCTGGGTTTTTAGATTGTTGAGAATCTCAAGAATCTGATTTCTTATCTCTTTCTTATTGGTCCGCCTCAGAAGTCCTACCAATTCGGGTATAAGAGCAGCAGTACCTGACTTTTGCACTTCCTGGAGAGTAGAAGCCAGAACCTTAGAGTCGTTGCTGCTTAAACCCGATCTGATTTCCCTGAATTTCTGTTTATCCTCTTCCATAACCTTATACACTTTTCTCAAAATACAAAATTACAATAATTTCAGGAATTGAAACTTTGCCGTCATTTTTACGTTAAAATCCCTTGCAAAAGAAATTATAATAACTTTACCCATATTCTACAAAAATATGGTATTTCTGACATAATGAAACAGATATCTGCCATATCCCTTCTTTTAAGCTTATCTATGATTTTTCCGATAAAGGGAAAAAGTCAATGCAAAGATTTTGCAGGTGAAGTTTGTAAAGAAGAACTTGCGCCTTATACACTGAGAGGCAATTATGATGCAGCCATTTTAACTGAAGGAGAAACGGTCGAACTGCACAAAACCTTCTATGCCAATGAAAATTACCGGATATATATCTGCGAATCTGCCGTGATCCCCAAAATACGTTTTCAGGTTATGGATGACAGCCGAAATGTGATATACGACAATAAACATGACGGCTATAAAACCAAGTGGGATTTTGCTCCGGAATCAACAGAAGAGTTGATTATATCTCTGAAAGCCGACAATTTTCAAAAGGATGGTGAAGATCCGGCAAGCGGTTGTATAGCGGTTATGGTGGGAATTAAAGATTAATATCCGATTCGAAAATCATTAATTCTGTGAATCTGCATATTTGTAAGGAAGGATTTTGGTCAGCCTTTGACCACCTTGTCTTTTAACTTCTCCGAAAGATAGCGACCGGTATAGGATTGACTGTTCATTACAATCTCTTCCGGCTTGCCCTGACACACAATAGAACCTCCTTCCTCTCCTCCTTCCGGACCTAGATCAATAATCCAGTCGGCAGATTTAATCACTTCCATATTGTGCTCAATCACAACAACAGTGTGTCCTTTTTTAATCAGTTTATTAAAGGATTCCAGTAATTTGGAGATGTCATAATAATGCAAGCCGGTAGTCGGCTCATCAAAAATAAACAAGGTAGACGTATGATGACTTTCATTGCCAAGAAATGAAGCCAGTTTCACCCTTTGGCTCTCTCCTCCGCTCAGGGTGCTTGATGATTGACCCAATTTCAGGTATCCCAGTCCCACTTCCTGTAGTATTGAAAGCTTACGAACCACTTTGTCTTCCTGTGTACCCTCAATGCCGCCGAAAAAATCGATGGCTTCATCAATGGTCATTTCCAGTACTTCGTAGATGTTCTTTCCCCTGTATTTCACCTCGAGCACTTCGTCCTTAAACCGCATGCCGTTACAAGACTCACAGGTCAAAGTGATATCAGGCATAAACTGCATCTCTACTTTGATTACTCCTTCGCCCTGGCATTCCTCACATCTTCCCCCCGGTGTATTGAAAGAAAAATGAGAAGCCTTAAAATTATTGATTTTCGCACTTTGCTGACCGGCAAATAATTTACGGATTTCATCATAGGCTTTGATATAAGTTACCGGATTCGAACGCGAAGATTTGCCTATTGGGTTCTGATCGACATATTGCACATCAGACAGCAGGTTTAAATCTCCGCTGAGTTCATCAAACCTTCCGGCTTTTCCTCCTGCTGCCTTATAATGCCTGTTTAAAGCCGGAGTAAGGATATTCTTTACCAGGGAAGACTTTCCTGATCCACTCACCCCGGTGATCACGGTCATAATATTTAAAGGAAATTGGACGTCAATGCCTTTCAGATTATTTTCCCGGGCTCCTTTCACCTCAATATAATTGTTCCAGTTTCTTCTCCCGGCGGGCACTTCAATGTACGCTTTTTTCTGCAGGAACTGACCTGTATAACTTTCAGGCACTTTCTGGATTTCTTCGGAAGTACCCTGAAATACCAGTTTGCCGCCAAGACGCCCGGCCAACGGTCCCAGGTCAACTACTTGATCTGCTGAGCGTATAATATCTTCATCATGCTCAACGACTATAACCGTATTCCCGATCTTTTGCAGCCTTCTCAATATCTTGATCAATCTGTTGTTATCCCTTGGATGCAGCCCTATACTGGGTTCATCCAAAATGTACATTGAACCCACTAAACTGCTGCCCAGCGAAGTAGCCAAATTAATCCGCTGTGATTCACCTCCCGACAGCGTAGACGAAAGCCGGTTCAGGTTTAAATAGCTCAACCCAACGTCCATCATGAACCGAAGCCTGCTTTGAATTTCATATAGAATACGTTCTGCAATTTTTGCCTCATAGTCATACAACTTAAGCTGGTTAAAAAATTCGTACAACCGGTGAACAGGCATCAACACCAGATCAGTAACCGCCTTGCCACCTACCTTTACATAAGAGGCTTCTTTCTTGAGACGGGTACCATTGCATTCGGGACATACTGTTTTTCCCCTGTATCTTGACAACATCACCCGATACTGTATCTTGTACTTTTTTCTTTCCAAATGACGGAAAAAATCATTTAAGCCCCGAAAATAGCGATTGCCGGTCCAGAGAAGTCTTATCTGTTCATCAGATAACTGGTAATAAGGCTTATGAATAGGAAAGCCAAATTTATCGGCATACCTTATCAGCTGTTTCTTCCATTCCTGCATTTTATCACCTCTCCAGCAAGCTATGGCATTGTCATATACTGAAAGCCCTTTATTGGGCACAACCAAATCTTCATCTATGCCGATGATCTTTCCGTAGCCTTCACATTTCGGACATGCACCAATCGGGTTATTAAAACTGAACATATTCTCAGAAGGCTCTTCGAAGCTGATCCCGTCCAATTCGAAACGATTGGAGAAGCTCCTCTTTTCGGTAATCTGTTTTTCTCCAAAAACCTTAATCACACATTCTCCCTCTCCTTCAGTAAAGGCTATCTGAACAGAATCAGCAATCCTCGACCTCGAATCCTCATCGTCTTTTACTTTTATTCTGTCAATTACCAGGTTGAAATCCTCAAAATGATGTTTGTTATGGATATCGTTGGCCAGGATTTCCTGTATTTTATAAAATGAACCGTCTTTTTCTAATCGGGTGGTCCCCTGATTGGCCAGCAATTTCAGATAGTCTATAAATTCACCCTTTTTAGGGGCTTTGAGTGGTGCAAGAATTACTATACGCTGCCTTTCAGGAAATTTTAATATATAATCCACCACATCGGTAACTGTATCCCGCTGAACTTGCTGACCAGATATCGGTGAATAGGTTTTACCGATACGGGCATACAAAAGTCTCAGATAATCATATATTTCAGTAGATGTACCCACTGTTGCCCGGGGATTCCTTGTATTTACCCTCTGTTCTATTGCTATAGCAGGAGGGAGTCCATGGATGTATTCCACATCCGGTTTCTCAATCCTACCTAAAAATTGTCGTGCATAGGCTGACAAACTTTCAACATATCTTCTTTGTCCTTCAGCATAAAGGGTATCAAAAGCAAGAGAAGATTTTCCCGAACCTGAAACGCCCGTAATTACGATAAGCCGGTCTCGCGGCAAACCAATGTCAATGTTTTTTAAATTGTGTACTCTCGCTCCTTTAACGGTTATCTGAGGGGTATTATCACCTGAATAGTCTGGCATGATTATTGAAAATTTTTCTAAGAAAAACGCAAAATTATAACATGTTTATTTAATAATTTTGCGTTTTGAATAATTTTTATTTATTTGCATGAAATCTAAACCTTGAACAATAAGAATTGTTTTAATGAGAAAGGGTTTTATCAAATTCAAAAGAGGAGGAGATAGTGGAAAAAAAGGAAAACACAGATCAAAAATTAATCCGTGAATATCTCAACGGCAATCAAACAGCTATTGAACGGCTAATTAGCCGTTACAAGGACAAGGTATATACATATATTTTGCTGATGGTTAAAAATGAACATCTTGCTGAAGATATTTTCCAGGAAACATTCATCAAAGTTATTAAATCACTCCATCAAGGTAAATATCAGGAAAGTGGTAAATTTGTATCATGGGTGATCCGTATTGCCCACAATCTCATTATTGATCATTTCAGGAAAGGCAAACAATCCAGGATGTATTCCAATGATGATTATGAGATGGATATATTCAATTCTCAAAAATTCTCAGAAAAAACCATTGAAGATGATCTGGTAAGAAATCAGATCATTGATGACGTCAAAAAACTTATTGACTATCTTCCCGAAGAACAAAAAGAAGTTGTTCTACTGCGCCATTATGGCGGATTAAGCTTTAAAGAAATTGCCGATCAAACCAATGTAAGCATCAACACTGCATTGGGCAGAATGAGGTATGCCTTGATCAATTTAAGAAAACTTATCAAGAACAAAAACCTCAACCTCAACACTACATAACCTTTAGGGTGTCCCTTCGTAGCTCCTCTGTTAAATAATGTTAATTTTATTTACAATATTTAAACTGAAAGTATCGTTTTGAGATTAAATTTTGAAATCATAACAGAAAAAGCCTATGAAGCATCAATTTACACCATCAGCATCGAAAGATGAATCCAATAAGCTGGTATACAGCGTGGAGAAGGATGAATTTCTTGGAATTGAAAATTTTTCCGACATTTTTGATTTCCTTGAACAAAACACCATCCCGGTGGATGAAGAAATTATGGGAGAAGTTATAAATTTTGCCCAGAGTTATTCAGGTTTCGGGCGATAAATAAGATGCCGGGCTCACGTTCGTCTTCACTTTTTTTCTAAAAAATGGAGGCGAACTTTTTTTCTTTCCCTATTCATTGAGCAGCTTAATTATGCTGCAAGCCATAATTCCAGCTGTTTCAGTCCGAAGGCGGCTGTTCCCCAAACTCACGGGAATGAAACCATTGGCTTGAGCCTTTTTGATCTCCCCCTCACTAAAATCTCCTTCGGGCCCAATGACGATGGTTGCATCATCTCCGGCTGAATATAAATTTTTTAGATGACCGGAATAAACGTTTCCACAACAGGCGATAAATTTTGAGCCTCTGAAAGACGAATAGAAAAATTCACTGTAATTGACCATTTCATTAAGCGTCGGATGATAAGTCTTCAGGGATTGTTTCAACGCAGAAGTAATGATCCTTTTCGAACGTTCGCCTTTCAGTTGCCTTCTCTCAGAATGAAAGCAAACCAGAGGCGTAATCTCATCAACTCCTATTTCTGTAGACTTTTCCAAAAACCACTCAAACCGCTTGATATTCTTTGTAGGTGCAATGGCAATATGTAAATAGAAAGGCCTTTCTTCATATCCATGAAGTTTTTCAACAACTTCAACCTTACAGTTTCTTGCATCCTCTTCCAAAATCCGGGCTTTATAAAGTCCTCCCCGGCCATCCGTAAGGTGAATATGATCGCCCTTCTTTAGCCGAAGCACCTTGATACAATGTCTCGAATCTTCTGGTGAAAGTAAGTACGAACGCTCTTTCAGATCAGGGGAATAAAAAAGATGCATATTTTTTATTTTTGGGAATGTAAAGATGTCCAATTTTAAGGGCACATACAAAATATTACGGTGAATATATGAAGAAAATTGGAGTGATCTCTGATACCCACGGAAAGATTCCGGAGGAAGGCTTTATGAAATTTCTGGGATCATGCGATGAAATATGGCATGCCGGAGATATCGGAGACAATAAAGTGATAGAAAACCTTGAATTGGTAAAGCCTGTGAAAGCTGTTTACGGGAATATTGACGGGCCGGAAATAAGATTTAAATGGCCCGAATATCAGGAGTTTACTTGTGAATCAATGGACGTCCTTATAACGCATATTGGAGGCCGGCCAGGTAAATATAATTACTCTGCGAAACATCTATTAAAAAACAGACCAGTGGATATTTTCGTATGTGGTCATTCACATATGCTTAGAATTCAATATGATAAAAGCGGGAATTTCCTTTTTATAAATCCTGGTGCAGCAGGGACTTCGGGGTTCCATAAAAAGCGAACCGCAGTGCGTTTCCAAATTGAAGGAAAAAACATAAAAGATATGGAAATATATGAGCTGGAACACAAAACCTGATCGGACATTTTAAACCACCGCTATTCCCGTAAAAAATTACCTTATGGGATAACAAATTTTTTGATATAAATTTCGACTTCCTTATCAATGGGGTTGTTTTAAAGGAGAAACGCTTCTGATTCAATGAATACTTACATAGCCAAAACCTTTCTTGGGCTTGAGGAAGTTCTGGAAGATGAACTGAAAAAGATGGGAGCTGAAAATACAGAACTACTGAACAGAGCTGTCAGCTTTCAGGGTGAGAAAAGAATGCTTTATAAAGCAAATATTTACGCAAGAACTGCCCTGAAGATACTTGTACCTCTGAAGAATTTCCAGGCAAAATCTGAAGAAACCCTATATCGAAATGTTTATGAGTATGAATGGGAAAAGCTGTTCAATCTATATAACACCTTTGTTATTGACAGTGTGGTGAACTCCGAATACTTTAAGCATTCCCAGTACGCCTCTTTGAAGACCAAAGATGCAATTGCAGACCGTTTCAGGAATAAATACAACCAAAGACCATCTGTGAATAAAAACAATCCGGATTTCAGAATCAATCTGCACATATCAAAGGACCGGTGTACCCTTTCTCTGGACAGTTCCGGTGAATCATTGCACAAAAGGGGATATAAGGCTAAGAATGTCAAGGCACCCCTTAATGAAGTCCTTGCCGCCGGTTTGATTTTCCTTACAGGCTGGGACAAAGAAAGCCCGTTTATTGATCCTATGTGTGGCTCCGGTACCTTGCCCATTGAAGCTGCACTAATAGCAAACGATGTGCCTCCCGGAATCTACAGAGAAAAATTCGGCTTTGAATACTGGCATGATTTTAATCCATCTCTTTTTCGTTCCATCAAAAATCAATACAGAGCGAAACCTCAGAATAAGTTTGAAATTCATGGATGCGACATTTCAGAGGAAGCTATTGATACCGCACGGAAAAATCTGGAAAAATCAAATATGAATAAAAGTGTGGAGCTTTTCCAACAATCCATTGCGGATTACGACCCGCCAGCTGAAAAAAAAGGAACTGTAATCATCAATCCTCCTTATAATTATAAACTTAAAGAAAAAGACATTCATGCATTTTACCAGAGTATCGGGAACATATTGAAAAAGAAATATACCGGTTATGAAGTCTGGATTTTTAGTCATCATGCCAAGGCATTAAAAAGTGTAGGGCTTCATGCTACCGATAAAATGACACTTTTCAACGGTCCACTGGAGTGTAAATTTCAAAAATTTAAAATTTATAAAGGAAGTTTAAAAAACAAACAAACCTGAAAGCAATTTTTACGTAAACATTGAGCAGATTAACCAATAAACCTGTAATGGTGTAAATAAATTTAAGTGCAATTTTGCTATATTTGTGAAATATCGAACTTTAAAAGCTATATCTTTTGCAAGGCTGGGAAGACTTCAACATTGATTATTTTTATTCAAAATTGAATTCGGGAAATACGCTACTGGCATATAAGGGCAGTGTTTCCTCCGAATTGATCACCAATGTCCTCGAGGTCATGGATGCAAAGCTGGAAGATCTGGTTATAGAAAAAAACACCAGGAAAAAATTGTATAACATATTGGTTGAAAGTCTCCAGAATTTATATCATCATATTGATGATCTGCCGGATGCAAGCAACGGAAAATTCGACATACATTTTGGCATATTTGTAGTTGCTCAAAAAGAGGATCATTATAAGGTTTCTACCGGTAATTTCATTAAAAATGAAAAAATCAAACCGTTAAAACAACGACTGGAAAGAATTAAATCCCTTTCAAAGGATGAACTGAAGGAACTTTACAAGAATATTCTCAATCATCAGGAATTCACTCAGAAAGGAGGGGTAGGTCTTGGATTGATTGACATGGCGAAGCGGACAGAGGGCAACATAGAATATAAATTTACCGACTACAATGAGAAATATTCTTTTTTCAATCTGGAAATTTATGTATAAAAGTAAATAAACAATTATAGAAATATGGAATCATTATCAATTGAAGGTACAAACAAAACCCCAAGCGTAAAACTCGATCCATCCGGAGTCATTGAAATTAAGGGACGATCAATACCAGAAAATTCAATTGAATTTTACCGTCCCATCGTGGAATGGCTGGACGAATATGCAAAAAACCCGAATAAAGAGACTACAGTGAACGTACAGCTGGAGTATTTCAATACGAGTTCCTCGAAATGTATTCTGGATATTTTCAAAAAGCTGGAATCTCTCAAGAAGGCACGGAATGAAGTGGTCATCAACTGGTATTATGAAGAAGACGATGAAGACATGCTGGAATCAGGCGAAGATTATGAATCTATCATACGGTTACCTTTTAAAATGATTGAAATTGTAGATTAAAAATCCTGAAATTAACAAACTAAAGCCACGCTGATTTTTCCCAACGTGGCTTTTTTATTTGGTCTGATTTGTTTTGAATGGCTTACTGATACCATTCAAAACATTAAAAACGGGAATTGAAGTGCTGTTCCTGTACCCATAATCCAAATCAGCCTACCGGGTGAGCCTCCAAAACTTAATGGCAGTACCCCAACTCTATCCTGGTCAGTTTGGTATGCCATATCCCGGGCTTCAATTAAGAAGCGAAAACTCTAAATACCATTTATTTCCATAAAAATTCAAGAGCTATATATGCCGGATATTCTGCTAATTTATTAACCAGGGAAAA